>NZ_JBEWCD010000002.1:0-322756 GCF_040530035.1 Roseibium sp. HPY-6 | reverse complement strand
GCAATAAACCCATCGACTGTCATGAACCTCTCCTGGTTACGTTTTGCGGGTCTCAGCAAGAAGCTGGTACAGGTTTCTTCTTATTCCATGTCAAATTGCAAGCCTGTCATCCGAGCGTATGACAAGCGTTCTGTTTCGACCGACATATTCTGCCGCCCAAACACTGGCGGAATTCAGAGGTCGGCATGGACTTACAGGCGATCGGGCTCATCGCACTTAGCGAACGGCACAGTACAAGGTGTAACCCAATAGATGAAGAAGCTTATTATGCTGAGATGGCTGGATTAGACATTGAAAGCAAAGCGCGCGAGAAGGTGCGAGTGCTGTTGAATTGGGCTCTCACACTTCGCCTGTTTTTACGTATTGCCGGACATTCGCGACAGGCGAAGTCACAGTCTGTGTCATGACGCAAGAATCGAACGAAGATCATGTCGCAATACTCGCTGTTTTAGAGGCCGAAACCGAGGCCTATCTCCAACGCGACTATGACGCCTGGCAATCATGCTGGCACGATGGTCCCCAAACGCGCCGTATCCAAACCCATGTGGCAACAGGTGTAACTGTGGCGACGGGGGATGAGATCAAAGCGCAAATGAAGCGCATTCTTTCAGAACCCACAAAATGGCGCCCGCCAAAGTCGTTTGAACGAGATAACCTCAATGTTGTGATTAGCCCTGAAATGGCATGGGTCAGCTATGATCAATATGGAGACATGTCCAGCATCGCTGATGGAACATTGCGCCGGTATCATGAGCTCAAAATTCTGCAAAAAGTGGACGCTTGCTGGAAGATCAGCTGCTTGGTCAGCACGCAGATAAGAGCGAATTATTCAAACGCACCCATCGTTGAAGTCGACAGGTCCGGCCGTATTATCTGGATGAACGAGAGCGCAGAAAAGCAATTGCTGCTGCATCCGATACTGGCCCAAAAAGCGCAGAAGTTATGGGCTCGCGAAGACGAAGTTCGCGCGTCGCTGTTGGAGGCACTGAATTGGCTCAATGAAATCCGTAGCCAACTTACGCCTGGCTTGAACGAAGAGGCCGTGAGCCGTGTTGTTTCTCTTGGGCGAGACGATACTGGCGTAGCGCATGTCTGCTGGGCAATGCTGCGAGACGGCAAATTGCTCATCGCTTTCGACGACGAAGAACGTCTCGATTGCCAAATCGCTTCGGCGGCAAAAGCTTATGGATTGTCGGACGCACAAGAAAAGATCGCTCGAAAACTCATCGCAGGTGCAGACATATCGACAGCTGCAGATGCTTTGGGCATGAGCCCAAACACCGCAAAAACGCACCTTCAAAGGACGTATGACAAATTAGGTGTCCGATCGCAGCCTGCCTTGGTGCGAATGCTGCTCACAGCCGTCCGACGCGAGATCTAGAGCTGTGCGGTGGTTGTTTTGCCCAAAGTTGCCATAAGAAATGAACGATCACTGTATCGCCGGGGCTCAGACCTGGCCTTCGTCACATTGAGATCGAAAAGTCGCTTCGTGCCGGAGGTAATTGCATGCCGGCGAACCAAGTACGTCTGATTGTTGCGAGTGTTGCGTTGAGCATCACATTGGAAGGCATCGAATTAGTGTAGCTGCCAAAGCCTGCTTCACACCGACATGAAAACGTTGAGCTGACGGGTCGCGTTAACCCCTGAAAATGGAAATGCGGAGCGCTCGCATCGTTCAGATGAGCAGAAATGCCAACAGTTGCCCCATTGAAAAGTCGATATTGATCCGGGTGCCAGGCTCGAAGTCTGTGCCCTTCATAAATCTCGCGGCACTTTTGAGGTAACGCTAACTATAAAATATATTATTCAGACATGTCTTTGGGTGCAGATGTATCTAAGTGAATTATATTAGATGAAAATGAACTATAATCTATACAAGTCTCGATATATTGAAATCAAAACAAAAGATATTGAGAATAATTAGCGCGGATATTTGCATTCATTGTCACATGGGGTAAAATCCCAACTGCATCGAGTAAGAATGCAGTGTGCGAGTGAAGATACAAGGTACTTTTGTTAATTCGGTTCCGCTGAAAACAAGTGTTTGTTGAAAAAGAAAGAGCACACTGGTTTGGGGGACCGGGATGGATGTCGTTGCGCTAACCACAGAGATGATTGTGGTACTTGGCCTGTTGGCATTCACTGTTTTCCTGTTCGTCTCCGAAATTTTGCGTGTAGACCTTTCTGCTATTTTAGTAATGGTGATGCTGGGCGTTTTGAGCTTTTTGCCTGGAATGGGTGGACTGGCCGATGTCAATCATCTGTTCGATGGGTTTGCTTCCAATGCCGTGATCTCAATCATAGCAGTGATGATTATCGGTGCAGGTTTGGACAAGACAGGCCTGATGAGCAAAGTTGCTGCGACAATATTGAAATACGGCGGCAACACAGAGCGGCGTATAATCGCGATCATTTCCGGCACTGTGGGGGTCATCTCCTCCTTCATGCAGAATGTGGGCGCGGCGGCTCTATTCTTACCCGTTGTCAGTCGCATATCTGTGCGCACAGAGCTGCCTCTCAGCAGGTTGCTCATGCCGATGGGATTTTGTGCCATCATGGGTGGCACACTGACGATGGTCGGCTCTTCCCCTCTCATTCTGTTAAACGATCTAATTTTAAGCGCAAATAACGGTCTGGCGGCGGCAGATCAGATGGAACCATTTGGCCTGTTTTCAGTGACACCGGTCGGTATATGCCTGGTGGTCACCGGAATTCTATATTTCGTGTTGTTTGGTCGTTGGGTCCTACCCAAAGGAACAAAGTTCGACGATGGGACCAGCGGACAATCGCTTAAAGACTATCTGAAGAGAATCTACGGCCTAAAGGCCGACATTTATGAGATCGTCTTACCCGAAAACCATTCCGTAGAGGGTCAGACGCTCGACGAGCTGATGCAGCGTTACCATGTCTATGTCATAGGAACATTTTTTCAGGGACATCGCTGGTTTGCGCCCGTCATTCAGACCAAAATAGTGACACCGTGTCGCCTTGTTATCCTGGGACGAGAGAAGACCATTCAAGCAATGGCGGAGGCGGAGGGCTTCAAAGTGCTCCCATCCTTGGAAGTCTTCGCGGAAGATTATGCGCCCACCAAGTCCGGGGTTGCCGAGATGGTGGTTCCCCCCGGTTCATCTGTGATCGGAAAGTGCGCTCATGATCTGGTATTCCGAAAGAGATATGGCGCGAGCCTCCTAGCCATTCATCGCAATGGAGAAACCTTGAGTTATGTGGAGACGGCGGATCACGCTCCAACTGCCGTGGGTGAAGTTCCATTTCAAGCGGGTGACACGCTCGTTGTTCACAGCACGTGGGAAGCACTTACTCACCTTACGCGCGACAGAGATTTTGTCGTAATAACCTCGGACTTTCCGCGGGAAGAGCTTCGCCCAACCAAGGTGCGATGGGCCTTACTCTTCTTTGCAATTGCTCTTGGTCTCATCTTGTTTTCCGACATCCGCCTTTCCCTTTGCCTGTTGGTTGGTGCGGTCGGGATGATTGTGACAAAAGTTCTAGATATTGACGAAGCTTATGATGCTGTTAGTTGGAGCACCGTGTTCCTGCTTGCCAGCCTCATCCCGCTTGGCCAGGCAGTACAGGCGACGGGAACTGCCGAATGGATCGCTCAGCAGATTTTGACGATCTTGAACGGTTGGCCAATTTGGTCGTTGCAGGCGGGCGTCGCTGTTCTGGCAACGATATTTACTTTGGTGATGTCCAATGTGGGCGCGACGGTATTGCTTGTTCCTTTGGCAATTTCCATCGCATTGGCAGCAGGCGCAGACCCTGCCATCTTTGCAATGACCGTCGCGATCTCAACATCCAATTCGTTCCTTATTCCGACCCATCAGGTAAATGCACTCATTATGGGTCCAGCAGGGTATACAGTCGTTGACTTCGTGCGAACAGGCGGCGTTATGACCTTGCTGTTTCTCGTTGTTTCACTTGTCATGATGAACGTTGTTTTCTGATGATAGGTTAGCGCAACACACCCGGCTCACCCACTTGATTGAATCGTTTTCTGCCATTCAGACATCGTCTGACCGATGTCCCAAAATCTTGTCGCAAGCACAACAGCCACTCAGATTGATCTCAGCACCATTCACTTTGCGCTCAGACCCGACCTTCGTTGCATTGAGAGCGAAATGCGGCTTCGTGCCGAAGGTAACTACAGCTGGCGGTACAGGCGCATCCGATTATTGTGAGCTTCATCCAACCCCGGAAGCTTCTTCCTGGTCTCATTCCAGTCTTTCAGCTGTTCGAAAAGCCAAGATCGCCCACCCCATCTCTGATCGTTACACGAAGCTCCGGTTCTCCTCGTCCAATTCGACGGCTCGGGTCATGATCTGGCCAATCACCAGAAGCAGTCCGCCGACAATGACCGAAAAGACGAACGAGCTCGACAATTGAAGTGCCAACTGCCGCTCGCCCGGAGCATTGTCCATCGTTGCAATCAGGATGGACAGGGTCGGCGTCAGGAAGGCCAGGACCGCTGAAAGCAGCATCGCAATACCAATGCGGCGCAGGAGCCTGCAGGATGTCAGGCTGAACACGTAGCCGTTGGCGTATTGATTGAACAATCTGGCCAGGAGCCACAGAACATAAAGCCCAACCGCCCAGGGCAAGGCGAAAACCGCAGCGAGCGCGGTGCGTTTCCAGTCGGGCATCGGCTTGTCATAGGGCGTACCGGCAAGCTGCTGATCCAGAAATGCAACCAGGTGCTCCGGCCAGACGGCAAACAATCCACCGGCGACGATCATCCCGACCATTGAGACGATACACATAATCCGCAGTCCTTTGCTCAGGCGGTGTTCCCGGCCTTTGTAACCGTCAGGCACATGACTGCCGTTCGGAAAACTTTGCGCAGGTTGCGCGCTTGCCTGCTTGGTCATACTTCAACCTTATTCTAAATCTATCGAGTTTAAAAATTATTGTTAAACAATAATAATTAGATGTCAAACAGGATCATATCTCTCGATGTTTTTTCTTCCTCATGTCTCACTGACAAAGCACAATGCGGTTCTCGCCACTGCCGCAGTCTTCACACTCTTGGCCTCATGCTCAACGCTCACGCCAACATCTCTCTACAAGCTATCGCGTTTCGACCCACTTGCAGCAGCTCCCGAAGACCTCGGGATCGCGGTGCGCAGCCCTGAACAACTGGCCGTCCGTGAGAACGGTGCCACGTTGACCATAAAGACCGACACATTGGAAGAAGTCTTTGTCCTTCAAAGCACGTTAGCTGCTCCCGAAGGCCTGGCGCCCACAACCGGTACGCATCTGGAAACCTTTACCATCAAGCCGTCTGACTATGAACGGCTCCGGCAGGTGCAGGCTGACGTGCGGAAGCTGAAATCAGAGAACGACGGGAAAGATGTCGGCGGGTCGCTCGGTGTGCATGCGGATGCCTGTCGAAGGGGGGAACTGCCGGACGGTACGCTTTCGCTCAAGGTCTACATGCGAACCGGAGCGGCAGACGCCTTCTTTCCGCTGACGCGAACCATTGACCTCAGGGAAATCAGCGATGAAGTGGAGCAGGATTTCAAGGCACTGCCTTTTTGTCCGAGGGAACGCGCAAGTGTGAAGACCGGCTTGAGCCTCAGGTCAGTGCCTTAACGTGAGTTCACAACCAGACTGGAAAGCCTCTTTACCTGCGGCCTTCCCAAGTCATCCACAGGACTAAAGCGCCAGCGGCTTTGATCTGTGCGGCGAATAAGACATTGTGCAACCGATAAGCGTCGATTGGCCGAACAGGAACCGTCTGCAGCATGCCCGTTTCACCCGCACTGATCGCGGAGGATGCCGAACCCTATCATCATGATGGCGTTCCGGGCATTCGCGTGGAACCAAGACCGCTTGCCGTTCTTCAGACCGTCTTCGGATATGACAGCTTCCGGGGAAAGCAGCGGCAAGTCATAGAAACGCTCGTTGACGGCGGCGATGCCGTGGTGCTCTTCCCGACCGGTGCCGGAAAATCCCTCTGCTATCAGATCCCCGCGCTTTGCAGGCGTGGTGTCGGTGTTGTCGTGTCACCGCTGATCGCCTTGATGAAAGACCAGGTCGGTGCGCTTCGCGCGGCCGGTGTCCGCGCGGCGGCCTTAAATTCAACGCTCATGCCAGATGAGCAGGAAGCCTTGAGAGAGGATCTTCGCCGCGGTGACATCGACCTCCTTTACGTAACGCCCGAACGGCTGGGCAATGAGAGCTTTCGCCGGTTTCTGGATACGCTCGAGATCGCCCTTTTTGCCATCGACGAAGCCCATTGCGTCAGTCAGTGGGGCCATGATTTCCGACCGGAATACATGTCGCTATCCTGTCTGGCAGAACGTTATCCCGGTGTGCCGCGCGTCGCGCTGACCGCAACAGCCGACCCGCATACACAAAAGGACATCCTTGCCAGACTGAAGCTGGAGGAAGCGTCGGTCTTTGCCACCAGTTTCGACCGGCCCAACATCCGATACGAAATCGTCGAACGCTCGAACCAGCGTCAGCAACTTCTGGATTTCCTGTCCAAGCACAAGGGCGAAAGCGGTATTGTCTATTGCCTGTCGCGGGCGAAAGTCGAGGAAATCGCCGAATGGCTGACCACCAAGGGAACGAGGGCACTCCCCTATCATGCGGGACTTCCGGCCGATCGGCGTGCGGCCAACCAGGATGCCTTTTTGCTTGAAGAGGGTCTCTGCCTCGTTGCAACAGTTGCATTCGGCATGGGGATCGACAAACCCGATGTCAGGTATGTCGCACATCTCGACCTGCCGTCTTCCGTCGAAGCCTATTATCAGGAAACCGGCCGGGCCGGGCGCGACGGCGAGCCCGCCGAGGCTTTTCTGGCCTATGGCATGGCCGACCTTGTGCAGCGCCGGCGAATGATTGCGGAGGGCGATGCGCCCGACGAGGTCAAGCGTGCGGAAAATGCCAAACTCAACGCGCTGCTCGGCATCTGCGAGACCGCTGGCTGCCGGCGGCAGGCCCTGCTTGCGCACTTCGGCGAGACCTATCCCCAGCCCTGCGGCAACTGCGATACCTGCCTGTCACCCGTTGAAACCTGGGACGGAACGGAGGCTGCCCGAAAGCTGATGTCCGCGATCTACCGGACAGGCCAGCGTTTCGGTACAGGACATGTAATTGACGTGCTTCTCGGTAAGAGCAACGAGAAGGTCACGCGTTTCAGGCACGACAATCTGTCGGTCTTCGGGATCGGCCAGGATCTTTCACAAAAGACCTGGCAATCGATCGCACGGCAGCTAGTCGCAGCTGGCTTCGTCGACGTCGATCACGCACAGTTCGGCGCACTCGTGCTCACAGAAAAAGCCCGTCCTGTTCTGCGCGGAGATGAAACGATCTCGCTGCGCAAGGACAGAAACGCAGCCGGACTCAAGCAGACCCGCTCCTCGCGGGCAGCATCGGTCGCAGATGAGCTCGATGAAGACGGCAAACTTCTGTTTCAGCGCCTGCGCAGGCTGCGCACACAGATCGCACGGGACCAGAACGTTCCGCCCTATGTTGTCTTTCCTGATGCAACGCTTGCCGGAATTGCAGCTGCCCGTCCGGTCAATCCGGATGCACTGCTCGCTATTTCCGGGGTCGGTCAATCCAAGCTCGAGAAATACGGCGAAGCGTTTATCGACCTTGTTGAAGCATTCGAAGCCGGGATTTGAAGGCGGCAGGCCCGGTCTGGACCGGGCCGCAGGGTTCTTCTTCTTCAGGAACCAGCCTTGGGAATACCCTTGTAGGCTTCACCGCCCCAAACCGACTTTACCCGCGCATCCCGGCCGCAAGCCTTGCGATAGCCTTTGTAAGCTTCTGCGCGTGTGACATACCCGAACCGGGTCAACGTGCGTTTGTTGCTCTTGTAGTAAGCTTGATGGTAGTCCTCTGCGGGCCAGAAGACTGCGGAAGCTTCGATCGGTGTCACAACCTTGCCCCCAAGCGCCTTGTTGGCCTTGTCGATCTCAGCCTTGGCCGCAGCAGCCTGTTTCTGATCGAGCGGATAGATCGCGGTGGAATAGCCAAAGCCACGGTCGCAAAACTGGCCACCCGGATCGGTCACGTCGACGGTGCGCAGGAAAATGCCGACAAGATCGCCGTAGCTAATCTGCGTTTCGTCGAAATCGACTTTCACGACTTCGCGGTGACCGCCACGCTCATAGTTCTTGTAGGTCGGGTTCTGCGTCTTGCCGCCGGCGTAGCCTGACACAACGTCACGAACGCCCGGAAGCTTCTCCAGATCCGACTCCACGCACCAGAAACAGCCCCCCGCCAGAATGGCCGTTTCGGCCTGGACGGATGCATGAGGAGTGGCACTGACAAGAACGGCAAGGAAAGTTAGCGGCAACATGCGCTTCATAAAAAGTCCTCCATCGGTTGGTGATAGAGGTAACGCATTCTCGTGCGGAGACAACTCAACTCCGTTCGCGCGCCTGCACATCGCCGTGAGATGGCCGTGACTGTTGCCTTTCCGCTTGCCGCAATTGTGAGATCGTTCTTCTCGTGGTGGCAGGCGGAAAAAACGCTCAATCAACGAAACGACGCCAAGTTCGTAAACGCCGCCCAACCGGTCCCAGAATGCGACCCGCATTCAAAAAGAAAGACGGGTTACAGACCCGCCTTTGCTCAGGGAGGTTATTTTCGGATCAAACCGGGTCTGCTGAAGGCTTGCCGCCCGTTTTTTGGTCGCCCGACCAATCGATCAGCTGCGTAACGAACATCGTAATCGCCAAGGCGACGAAAGCGATTATGGAACCAATCAGCAACGCGTAGTCCTGTTCCCGCATCAAGGCGAACAGAACGGCAAAGATGCTGCCCAAGACCGTCAGCATGACCAGCCCGGCCACGCGGCTTTTGAGCGAAGTTCCGATGTAGACGGCGTTCAGCAGTGTCGCTGCGCCAGCGGCAATCAGATAGGCGGTCCCATACCCGACATGTTCTGCAAATGCGAGCAGCATGACGTAGAAGATGATCAGCGCGAGACCAACCAACGCGTACTGGATCCAGTGGAAACGCCATCCGGACCGCATCTCAAGGGCAAAGACGGCCAGGAAGGTCAGACTGATGAAACCGATCGCGTATTTAAGAGAACGCGAGATCGTCTGGTAGAAATTGACGGGTTCGACGAATTTTACGCCCAGGAGTTTGCCCTGCAGCGGCACCTGGTTGGTTTCCAAGACCTTCGGAATGCCGCGCGCAAGATAGGGAATGGTCCAGTCCGCCTCGAAACCGCTGTCGGAGATGGTCCGTGTTTCGGGCAGGAAGGCACCGGTGAAACCGGGATGGGGCCAGTCGGACTGCAGAGCCACTTTTGTGGTTTGCCCTGCTGGCGCAAAGTAGATTGCCGTGGACCCGTTGAGCTGCAAGGGAATGTCGAAGGAAAATCCCTTCCGCCATGTGGCCGGTGCAACGGATGCATTGATCCCGGATGGCGTAATCGCCTGATAGGCGCGTCTTTCAGCGTTCATTGACAACGGGCCGAGACCCGGTTCGAAAGGAACCGGTCTATTTCCGTCAAGGCCAAGCGCGATCTCGCTTTTCAATGCCCGGACGTCGCTAATTCCAACGACGAGAACGGCCTTGTCCGCGGCCACGTCGATGGTGCCGCCATGCTTTGGCTCGAACATATCCTGAGGAGGTACGGCGAACTCTCCGCTGAGATCCATACGGCCCTTGTAGACCGGAAGCGCATAAATGGACTTCTTCCGCTCCTCAACCGTGATGTCACCTGCCACGCTCAATCGTTCGGGAAACAGGACGGCTGTCCTTTGCACGGTTTTCGTCTTCAGTTCATCACCAAGACCCGAAGTAAACGTCTCGGTGAAGGGAATTACCAGATAGGGACCGTTGATCTCCTGGGTACCACCCCAGGATCTGGCGATATCCCGCGCCACTTCGCTTGCCCTGTGGGAACGTTCCTCAACCAGAACCCAGACAAATACGCTCGGGATCAACAGCAGGAAACTCAGCACCCCGATCAAAACAAATTTGACCGCCGGGGAATTCAGAAAGGTCATGAATTTCGACGCGGCGGGTGGCTGCGGCATCGCTGGCGTCGATAAAGAATTAAGGTCGTTGTCATCTGTCATAAATGAAATCCTCAGTCGCGAGGGCGCACCAAAAAAGACGGCACCCGGTCAACAGAGGGATTTTTCGTCATATTTGGCAGATTACGTGGCGCGAAACGGCAGAGGTATCGGATATTTTGTGCAGATTTTGCTCAGTCTGCACTGCTGCAAGAATATCAGAACTCGATGACGGCCCGGTTCAACAACGAGATTGTGAGACCTGCCTCGTCAGGATATCCAAGTGAAACATTGGTGACGAGCGTCCGGCCCACCTGTTCTTGAAACCCGGTATGCGTGTGTCCAAAGCACCAAAATTCCGGCTGAAAACGCAAAATGAGATCCCGCAGGTCTGAAGCATAACAAAAACCCAGTTTTTCGTCGCCGCGCGCAGCTTCCAACAGCGGAGAATGATGTGTAACAACGGCTGTCCGTTGTTGCCGGGAAGCTTCCAATTGCGTTTCAAGCCATGCTCGATGCGCGTCATGGACGCGCCTGGTATCCTCGGGTCTGATTTTACGATACTTCGACGCTGCCAGCCGAATGTAACGATAATCGTTCATCTGCTGTGCGGCAGTCGCGACATTTTTCCAATAGTTGCCGTCCTGTTCGAAGTCGGTCCATAAGGTACACAAAAGCAAGCAGAGATCACCGATTTCGATATTGCATTTCTGCGCAAACAGTGTTCCTTCGGCTTCTGCAAGCCGTTTGAGCTTGTCGTCCCTGTCAAGTTGAAAGTCGTAGTAATCGTGATTGCCGGGCACGATTACGATCTTGTTGCGGTCGATCAAATCTGCCAGCACGGCTATGGCCTTCCGCCATCTGACCTTCGGCTTGTTTGTCAGGTCACCTGCAATAATCAACGCATCCAGATCTCCAAAGTCAGATTTTCTGAACGGCAGACGTCCAGAGGCCAACCAGAAGTCGAGATGCAGATCCCCCAAGACAAGAAACCGACCGTATTTCTTCGCAAGTTTCAGCATGCTTTAGACTGACGAACCAATCACTTCACGTGTTGATGTCAGAGGAGAGTTTTGTCGTCCATGTTCGCCAGAAAGCATCAATCTCAAGCTTGGTTCGCTCATCTGGCTGGCCGGCTTCTGCCCAAGATTCAAAAGATTCGTAGGACGACAGCATGAATTCGGACAGTGTCGGTTCGAGCTTCTCCGTTCCCATTTCAGAACTTCTTGCCTTCCGTTCCAACAAGGCATTAATTTTTTCCGATACGCTATCGGGAAATTCGACATCGCGTTGCAACTCCCGGAAATTCATAGGCGCAACGGCCTTGTCAGGATGCTCGGAAAGCCACATCAGTGCCGCCAAAGGCCGCAGCGCGTAAAGTGTCTTTTTCAAAGATACCTCACCCCGCAGATAATCCAACCTGGTCATTTGCGCTTTGGCGAGATGGTAGTAGTGCTTGCCGATCAGGCGGCGATCACACACTTCGTCCGCAAGTTCCAATGCGGCAACTCTGAAGGGCTCATGCTCTTTGTAAGCAAAGACCGACTTCAGCCATTCGACAATCACGGCATTCCCCGAATGCATGAGCCGAAGCGCCTTGCCAAGATCCCATCCATTGATATCGAAAACAGGGGTCAACGGTTCTTCGATCACATCGCGAACCGGAAACAACGTGAAGGTCTTTTCAAGCCGCCGGACATAAACAAACCGGCAATCATAGTCGCTGTCCGGCGACGGAAATCCCCAGGCACGGCTACCACTCTCGATGGCAAGAGGAATTGCGATTTTCTCCCTTGTTTCGAGGTCGCTCAACCGGGTGCGAATTTCAGTTACGATCTGCGGGTCCAAACTACCCTCCAAAAAAGGCTGCCTCCAAGGACAGCCTTTTCAAGTGCCAAGTTTCAGACGGCGCTCAAACCCGCCGTTCCACCATCATCTTCTTGATCTCGGCGATTGCCTTGGCCGGATTGAGCCCTTTCGGGCAGGCCTGGGAACAGTTCATGATGGTGTGGCAACGATAGAGCCGGAAGGGGTCTTCCAGATTGTCGAGACGTTCACCGGTTGCTTCGTCGCGGCTGTCGATCAGCCAGCGATAGGCCTGCAGAAGGATGGCCGGGCCGAGGTAACGATCGCCGTTCCACCAGTAGCTCGGGCAGGAGGTTGAGCAGCAGGCACACAGAATGCATTCATAAAGACCGTCGAGCTTGACGCGATCGTCATGCGACTGCAGCCATTCCTTTTCCGGTGCCGGCGACACGGTTTTCAGCCAGGGCTCAATGGAGCGGTGCTGGGCGTAAAAGCGCGTTAGATCCGGCACGAGATCCTTGACCACGGCCATGTGCGGGAGCGGATAGATCTTGACGACGTCGCCGGCAATTTCGTCCATGCCCTTGGTGCAGGCCAGGGTGTTGGTGCCGTCGATATTCATGGCGCAGGACCCGCAGATGCCTTCCCGGCAGGACCGCCGGAACGTCAGCGTCGGATCGATCTTGTTCTTGATGTAGATGAGGCCATCGAGAACCATCGGTCCGCAATCGTCGGCATCGATAAAATACGTATCGACGCGCGGGTTGCGGCCATCGTCCGGGTTCCAGCGATAGATCCGGTATTCGCGCAGGTTGGTCGCGCCGTCCGGCTTGTCCCACACCTTGCCTTCCGTCACCGTGGAGTTCCGGGGAAGCGTCAGCTGAACCATCTCGTTACTGCTCCGCGTTGGGCCCTTTCAGTTTGCCGGTCAGGGCATTTGGGCCGTACCGTCTCTTCGCTCAGCCTGTGAGCTCAAAGACCATGTTGTCATTCGTCCGGCCGGTCACCTCGTAGCCGCGGTTCGCCAGCTCAGGCAGGCAATCCTCGGACCAATAGGGCCGGCAATTGGTTTCAAGAAGGATCACGCGGGGCCACATCGGCTTGTCCGCGTGTCTCAGGAAAGGCAGGACCACGCGGTCCTCAAATCCTTCCACATCCACTTTCAGAACGTCGATCCGCTTCAGCCCCTGCTGATCAGCAATCGCAGTCAGGGGACGCACGTTCACATAGGTCGGCGACCAGTCACTCGCCCATTCGCCCGTTGTCAGGTCCTTCACAAAAGTGGCGAAGCCGCAATTGCTCGGTTCATGCCAAAGCGGAAGCGAATCATCCTTGGGACCGACCGCCGAGTTCACGACGGTGACATTGTCCAATTCGTTCGCGCGCACATTGTAGCTGAGCTTATGCGCGGTCTGCGGATTGGCCTCGATCGCAACAACCTCGGCCCCGCGGCGTGCGGCAAAGACCGCGTAGGAGCCAATGTTCGCGCCGACATCAACAAACACGGTGCCGTCCTGCAGGTGTGGTTCCAGCAACGTGTGCTCGGCGCGTTCCGGAAGGCGGCCCTTGGCGAGGATCTTCCGGTCGTCGTAGTTCTCACCGGGGTAAATCCGGAATTTCAGACCATCGGCTTCAAGGTCATAAGGCCCCTTGAAGAACCTTGCGACCAGAGACCGGATACGTTTGCGCAGACCTCTGGAGAGATCGTGGCGATCCGCGAGGCGCCACGCAGCGCGAACCATCCGTTCAGCCGGATAGGTGCCGAACGGGCTTCTCGTATCCAGATGTGCCGCGGCCTCGCTCACCATCCGAGCTCCTTAGTAGACGCGCGCTTTCGGCGCGATCTTTTTCGGGTCGATCCCGCCCTCGTCGAAGGTGGTCAGCGGATCGAGCACGACGGGACGGTAGTCCAGCTTGACGTCGCCTTCATCGTTGACCCAGGCAAGCGTATGCTTGCGCCAGTTCTCGTCGTCGCGGCCGGAGAACGGACCGTCCTTGAAGTCTTCACGGGCGTGCGCGCCGCGGCTCTCCTTGCGCGCTTCAGCGCCGTAGACGGTGGTGATCGCGTTGGCCATCAGGTTTTCAAGCTCGAGCGTTTCCACGAGATCGGAATTCCAGATCATCGAGCGGTCAGACACCTTGATGTCTTTCATCTCACCCCAGATTTCAGACAGGCGCTTGCAGCCCGCTTCCAGGCTCTCCTGCGTGCGGAAAACGGCAGCGTCTTCCTGCATGGCGCGTTGCATCTTGTCGCGCAGATCCGCCGTCGGAATGGAGCCATTTGCATTCCGCAATTTGTCGAAGTGGTCCATGATCTTTTCGCAGGACGCTTCGTTGGGGGCAGGCGTTGCCTCCTTCGGGTCGACAACCTCACCGGCCTTGATCGCGGCCGCGCGGCCGAAGACAACCAGGTCGATCAGCGAATTGGAGCCAAGACGGTTCGCACCGTGGACGGAAGCGCAGCCTGCCTCGCCAACGGCCATCAAGCCTTGCTGAATACGGTTCGGGTTCTTTGCGTCGGCGTTCAGGACCTCACCCCAGTAGTTGGTTGGCACACCACCCATATTGTAGTGAACCGTCGGCAGAACCGGGATCGGGTCCTTGGTGACGTCAACACCGGCAAAGATCCTGGCGCTCTCCGAAATGCCCGGGAGACGCTCGGCCAGCAGCGCCGGATCGAGGTGATCGAGATGCAGGAAGATATGGTCGCCGGATTTTCCGACGCCGCGGCCTTCGCGGATCTCCATCGTCATGCAGCGCGAAACCACATCACGCGAGGCCAGGTCCTTGGCCGATGGTGCATAGCGTTCCATGAAACGCTCGCCTTCGGAATTGACCAGATAGCCACCCTCGCCGCGTGCGCCTTCGGTGATCAGACAGCCGGAGCCGTAAATCCCTGTCGGGTGGAACTGGACAAATTCCATGTCCTGAAGCGGCAGGCCGGCGCGGGCAACCATGCCGCCACCATCGCCGGTACACGTGTGTGCTGAAGTCGCCGAGAAATAGGCGCGGCCATAACCGCCAGTGGCCAGAACGACCATCTTGGCAGCGAAGCGGTGGATCGTTCCGTCATCGAGGTTCCATGCGATCACACCCTGGCAGGCACCATCTTCCGACATGATCAGGTCGAGTGCGAAATATTCGATATAGAATTCCGCATTGTGGCGTAGCGACTGGCCGTAAAGCGTGTGCAGGATGGCGTGACCGGTCCGGTCGGCCGCGGCGCAGGTGCGCTGAACGGGGGGACCTTCGCCGTAGTTCTGCATATGGCCGCCGAAGGGGCGCTGGTAAATCTTGCCTTCTTCGGTGCGCGAAAACGGGACACCATAGTGTTCGAGTTCGTAGACCGCCTTGGGCGCCTCGCGTGCCAGGTATTCCATGGCATCGGTGTCACCGAGCCAATCGGACCCCTTGACGGTGTCGTACATGTGCCATTCCCAGCAGTCCGGCGTCATGTTTTTCAGCGACGCAGCGATACCGCCCTGCGCCGCCACCGTATGCGAACGGGTCGGGAAGACTTTGGTGATACAGGCTGTTCTCAGCCCCTGTTCGGCCATGCCGAGTGTCGCGCGCAGTCCCGCGCCGCCCGCACCGACAACAACCACGTCGTAGGTGTGGTCGACGAATTCATAGGTTTTGGCCATCCGGGTTAGCCTCCAAAGCCAATCTTGAGCACTGCAAAGATGCAGCCGAAGCCGATAAAGGCGCAGAAAAAGGTGTTCGCCATCAGGGTCAGGAACTTGAGGCCTTCACCGTGGATGTAATCCTCGATGATCACCTGCATGCCGAGCTTCATGTGGTAGACGCCGGACAGGATCACCAACAGGAAGATGATCGAGACCAGCGGGTTTTTAAGCGTGTCGATCACGTCGCTGTGGCTGGATCCCTGCATCGAAATCACCAGGATCACGAAGAAGCTGATCAGGACAACATTGGCTACAGCCGTGACCCGCTGTTTCCAGAAATGATCCGTGCCTTCCTTGGCCGAGCCCAGTCCGCGAACCTTGTTGAGGGGTGTGCGCATATCTGTCATGACACTCTCCTTAGCGAACCATGTAGCCGATGATCCAGAGGATCAGCGTGATGGAAACGGATCCAATGATCGTGGCTTTCGCGAGCCACTCGCGGGCGTCCTTGCCGAACCCCGCGCCCATGTCCCAGATGAAATGACGCAGACCGCCCAGCATGTGGTGCACCAGTGCCCAGGTGAACCCGAAGAGAATCAGGCGGCCGAAGAAGGACCCATATATGCCGTTGACAAAGTCAAAGTAGGACGGGCCTGCGGCCGCGGCGATCAACCACCATGCCAGGAGAATCGTCCCGAAATAAAGCGCCGCACCCGTGATGCGGTGCAGGATCGACATGACCATCGTCAGAATCGGCTTGTAAATCTGAAGATGGGGTGACAGCGGGCGATTGCCCCGCATATCGGCATTCGACATGGAATTCCTCTCCCGTACGACGCGACCTTACGCTTACGCAAACGTAAGGAAATCAGTGCGTTGTCTAGAAAGGTTCTAGCGCCAAGAAGGCGCCGCGTCAAAACATCAAAAAGGAGAATCTGGAAAGTTACTTTACCGCCCACAGACCAAAACTGCCACACACGCGGCGTTTCACTACCGCAACGCACAATGCCCCGAGCTTTTCAACCGAGCAAATTTACGCAACTCTCGTATACGTCACCGTTCTTGCGGGAGACCCGGGCCGAGTTCCCGCGCAACAGGAGGCTGGGCATATGAAGAAGGCAATCGCGGAATTCATTGGTACTTTCACACTTGTTCTTTTCGGTTGCGGCGCTGCCGTTATTGCCGGCATGGGCACCGGGGCGACCTCGATCGATGTCCTTGGGATAGCCTTTGCATTCGGTTTGTCGATCGTCGCCATGGCCTACGGGATAGGCATGATCTCCGGGTGCCACATCAATCCTGCCGTCAGCCTTGGCGTATTCCTCGCCGGACGGATGCCCGCTGGAGAGATGATCACTTATTGGATCGCGCAGGTTCTTGGAGCCTTGGCAGGCGCGATGGTTCTGGCGCTCATCTTGAGCGGCAAGGCAAGCGGTTGGGATGGCAGCCTCGGCCAGAACGGCTGGGGTGCAGGCTATCTTGGCCAATACAATCTCTTGTCCGCACTCGTTTTCGAAATCGTGGCGACGTTCCTCTTTCTTGTATGCATTCTCGGTGTCACGCAAAAAGGCGCGCCTTCTCATCTCGCTGGATTGGCTATCGGTCTGACACTTGTTGTCATTCATATCGTCGGCATCAATGTCACCGGCGTCTCGGTCAATCCGGCTCGGTCTCTCGGCCCGGCAATTGTGGGTGCGGGCAATAATCCGGCAGCGTTGGCGCAAGTCTGGCTATTCATCATCGCACCACTCATTGGAGGGGCGGCCGCGGGAATGCTGTTCAAATCTGGCCTGCTGGCTGCCGACGAGGAGGACTAATAGCCGCGGTGAAGCGTTGGACTGACATGCGCAAGCAAACATAGCTGTCTGGCCAGCGGCACGATCAGCCGAACACGGACCATCCAAGACGCTTTGCGAAGGTTTCCATCGCTTCCGTGCCCAGTTTGGAGTTTCCGTAGCGGTTGAGCCCCGGTGACCAGACCGCGATTGACGCCCGTCCCGGCGAGATCACCAGTATGCCACCGCCAACGCCGCTTTTCCCCGGAAGCCCGACGCGAAACGCGAAATCGCCGGAGCCGTCGTAGTGGCCGCAGGTCATCATGAGCGCGTTGATTCGACGCCGGCGCTGTACCGCGACCAGAGGCGGCATGTCGTCCGCATCGATCAAAAACCGTCCGGCAAGCGCCAGTTGACGGCAAGTCATCTCGATTGCGCATTGATGGCAATAGGTGCCAAGCACCTTGTCCACTGCAGAGCGCATGTTGCCGTGCGACGCCAGATAATGCGCGAGTGAAAAATTGCGGTGACCCGTTGCGATCTCCGATTGCGCCACCCGTTCATTGATATGAATGCTGTCGTCGTCGGCCGCGGCACGGATAAACCGCAGAAGCTCTCCAAGGGCCTCGCGCGGATTGGATTCTGCAAGATAGGTATCCGTCGTCACCAATGCGCCGGCATTGATGAAGGGATTGCGTGGAATACCGTCTTCGCGCTCAAGCAGAAGAATGGAATCGAAGGACAGTCCGGACGGTTCCCGCCCCACGCGGTACCAAAGCTGATCCCCGACCCGGCCCAGTGCAAGAGCCAGCGCGAAAACCTTGGAGACCGACTGGATGGAAAACGGGACATCCGAGTCTCCGGCGGTAAAGAGGCGTCCATCTTCGAGCGCGACGGCAATCCCAAACTGGTCCGGATCGACCCCGGCAAGTTCTGGAATATAGGTGGCAACATTGCCTTTGTCCGGACTGCCCGCAGCCGCCTCGGCGATTTCCAGCAACAATTCCTGCATTGTCTTCCTCCGGCGGGCTTGCGCACAAATCAGCACGCCCGGCGGTGGCAGTTCGTCAGATCGCCGCCCCGGATGCAAGTCTCTTGTAGAGGTGCAGCATGAAGATGGTCGCGAAGATGGGCGTTACAAGATTGAGGATCGGCACCGCCAGCAGACAGGCGATGATCAAGCCACCCATGAAAACCGTGCCGGCCCTGGCCCTCCTGAAGGCCCTTGCCTCAGCAGGCGGCATGAACCGCATCGCAGCGAATTCGAAAAACTCGCGTCCAAGCAAATAGCCGTTCACAACAAAGAAGGCGACCAGGTTGACGCCCGGCACCAGGAGCAGAAGCAACGCAAATATGTTGCCGACAATCACGACACCGGTGAACTTGATCGTCTGAACCAGTGATTTGGACAACGGCAGGGCGGTTCCCGGCCGGTCACCCGGATAGCTCCGGGTGTCCACGATATCCGCAATATCGTCCTGGAAAAGGCCAGCCAACAGCGCCGAAATCGGAGCGATCAGAAAGCCGAGAACGAAGACCGCGCCGATACCCGTGAGGAGAGAGATCGACCATTCCGTCCAGCTGATCCAAGCACTGCCGTCGCCCCACTCATTTGCCGCAACACCCAGGAAATGGCTGACGATGCCCTGCAGTGCGAGCCAGATCACGATGAGGATCGCGAGGGTAAAACCCAGCATTTTCAGGAAAATTTTTCGGAACGGCGGCTCGAACACCTGCGACATGGCGCGGGAAGCGGCTTGGAACATGAAACCTTCAAGTCTTTGTGATCAACCGGCTCGAGATAGGTGCGACGGGATGGCGGTGCAAGGGTGGGGATCAGACAAGCGGTAATACGCTCAGAACCGGAGGGCTCCGAATTCAGTGTCACCACACCTTCTATTCGACAGGCTGTTGGCTGACTTTCTCCGACTCGGCCTCTTCTTGATCAAGTCTGATCGAATTCAAACGGGCGCAAAACCACATAGAGGATAAGGCTAATAGCAATGAAGGCCATATCATAACGCTGCCATAAGCACCGAGCGATCCGACCGCATGACGTCCCGTTGTCCGTCCCAATCCCAAGAACCCCAAAAGCAGGAAAAGCAAAATGAGAAAGCCCGATATGAGATAGACGTTGGCAATGGCCTGACGTGTAAACGTCTTGGACACCAAAAATATCTTCGAGCACGCTGCATGATAGTTGCCGATGTTCCAAAACAATGCTGGAAGCGAAACTGCAAATGCAAGCAAAATCAGCGTATGCATCAGTGTCGTGCGGACAAAAGGTAACGGGATCCGGTCCATTTCCTCAATTGCCCGCTGGAACGCTGTTTTTGTAATCGCATAATCTGAAAGCGATGCAAGCGCTTCGACCATGGTCGACCGGTTCACCATATAGAGAGCCGCATAGATAATCAGGACAAAAGCGATATTCAAAAAAACAAACCAACCCAAATTTAAATACAGCCTCTCTTCGGCTCTTCCATCAATTCCAGAGAAGACTTTGTAGTTCATGATCATCACCGGAATGATGGCTAAATAATTAAAAAATATAAGTAAAATTGCACCAAAAAGAGCACATGCAATAGCGGCAATTATCTTTCTTGCTATCATTTTTCCAGCTAGTATCACAGGCACCAGTCAACCGTGTTGTTATGCTCAGGTCTTTGTTGTTTGGAACCACACCATTTCTAGAAAAGAGGGCAGCGTCTCTTTGCGCAAATCTGGGAAAGTTCAATTGTTTCAAAAATCGATTTCGCGAGAATAACGTACGAGCTTTAAATTTTTGGTATCTTGGCAAAGCGAGCTCTCTGCCTGAAGCGCGCGCCTGATATAGAAGAGACTTAAAACCGTGTGCGCGCCTTCAACGCCTGGGCGAGCGTGCCCTCGTCGAGATAGTCGAGTTCGCCGCCGACGGGAACGCCGTGGGCGAGCTTTGTGACATTGACGCCGATTGGCGACAGCTGGTCCATGATGTAATGGGCCGTCGTCTGGCCCTCAACGGTCGCACTGATGGCAAGGATGACCTCCTCGAAATCACTAGTGCTGCAGCGATCGACAAGCGAGGCAAGGTTGAGGTCTTCCGGGCCGACACCGTCAAGCGGTGACAGCGTACCACCGAGGACGTGATAGCGCGCTTTTACTGCCCCGGCGCGTTCCAGCGCCCAAAGGTCGGCAACGTCCTCGACAACAACAAGCACTGTCTCGTCGCGCTTGGGGTCCGCGCAGATCGTGCAAGGATCGCATGTGTCAACCGTGCCGCATGTCGAGCAGATGCCGATTTCACTCACGGCAACGCCCATCGCTTCGGACAGTGGAACGAGAAGCTGATCTTTTTTCTTGATCAGGTGCAGTGCCGCACGGCGCGCAGAGCGCGGGCCCAATCCGGGCAGCTTGGCAAGCAACTGGATAAGCCGCTCAATTTCCGGTCCCGCTACACCGCGTTGCGCCATGGATGCCTGCCTGTATCCGCTATCAGAACGGGAGCTTCATGCCAGCCGGAAGGCCAAGGCCGCCCATGAGTTCCTGGGTCTTTTCCTGGATCGCCATTTCGACCTTCGCGCGCGCATCAGTGTGCGCCGCCATGATCAGGTCTTCCAGGATCTCGCCTTCGTCTTCCTTCAACAGCGAGGGATCGATCTTCAAGCCTTTCAGATCGCTTTTACCGTTGAGCGTCACCTTCACAAGACCGGCGCCGGCGACACCCTCGACCTCGATATCGATAATCTGCTCCTGCAGCGAGCCCATTTGCTCCTGCATCTCTTTGGCCTGCTTCATCATCTTGAGGAAGTCCATGGGATCTCTCCTTAAAGTCAATTCGGCGACATGCGCCGCGTGTCTATTATCTGGGACTTGCGTTTAGAAGAACAACGCGTTTCGATCAATCGTCTTCGTCGTCACCCAAGGCTTCATTCAGCAACGGGTCGGTGAGCATCGGATCGGCCAGAGCAGCTTCGTCTTCTTCCGTCACCTGAACCTTGACGTCCACCACCTTTGCCCCCGGGAACTGAGCCAGCAATGCTGCAACGGTCGGATGTGATCTTGCGTCCGACAAAAGCTGCTGCTGGTTGGCTTCCTGTTCCTCGTGAATGGTCGGCCGGCCGTGCTCACGCGACACGACAACGAACCAGCGCTGGCCAGTCCATTCGGTAAGTTTGCGGCCGAACTCGCCGGCGATGTCCGCAGGGGCGTCTTCGGTCGGCTGTATCTCGATTTTGCCCGGCTCGAATTTGACCAGCCGCATCTGCCGCTGGATAGCAACCTTCATCGGTATGTCGCGCTTTTCGGAGGCAAGGGCCACGCAGTCGTGAAGGTTCTTGAGCGCATATACCGGCTCTTCCGGTATCTGCGGCCGGGGCGCCACTTCCGGTTCCGCGCGCTGCGCCGGCACTCCGCCCTGGATTGCCGCCAGCTGAGGCCTGGCTCCGCCTTGCATCACAGGACCGCCGCTGCTCTCTCCAGGATTGCCACCGCTCGCGTTTTGCGGCATGCCCACGGCCATCGCCTGGTGGCCTCCACCCGGCGGATTTGCTCCGGCGCTTCCCGAAGCGGACCCAGCTGCGATCGGGTTTTCTCCCTTTCGGACCTGGGCAAGCAGCTTGCCCGGGTCCGGCAGGTCAGCCGCATAGGCGAGACGTACCAGCACCATGTCGGCCGCTGCCAGCGGCTTGGAGGCGGACTGCACCTCCTGAACACCTTTCAGAAGGATCTGCCAGGCACGCGAGAGCAGGCGAACGGAGATGGCTTCCGCAAATTCGCGGCCGCGCACGCGTTCAGCCTCCGTGACAGATGCTTCGTCGGCCGATTTCGGCGCGACCTTCATGCGGGTTACCAGATGGGTGAAGTCCGCAAGATCGGTCAAAACGATTGCCGGATCCGCACCGACCTCGTACTGAGCCTGCAGCTCTCCGAGCGCTTCTTCGATCCGCCCGGACATGAGGTGCGCAAAGAGTTCGATCACGCGGGCCCTATCCGCCAGGCCGAGCATCTGACGCAGGTCGTCCGCTTCAACCGCGCCCGTCGCACGCGCCATGGCCTGATCGAGCAGGGACAGGGAATCACGTGCAGATCCTTCGCCTGCGCGGGCAATAAGCAGCAGGGCTTCGTCGGATATCCGGATGTTTTCCGCATCCGAGATCCTGCGTAGCAGACCAATCAGCTTCGATTGCTCGATCCGCCTCAGGTCGAACCTTTGACAGCGCGACAGTACCGTGATGGGGACTTTGCGGATTTCGGTGGTCGCGAAGATGAATTTCACATGTTCCGGCGGCTCTTCCAGCGTCTTCAAAAGCCCGTTGAAGGCCGCATTGGACAGCATGTGGACTTCGTCGATGATATAGACCTTGTAGCGGGCAGTCGCCGGCCGGTACCGCGCCGCATCGATGATTTCGCGTATGTCATTGATACCCGTGTGGGAGGCGGCGTCCATCTCGATCACGTCGACATGGCGGCCTTCCATAATGGCCCGGCAATGTGAGCCTTCCCGCTCAAGTTTCACGGTCGGCTTGTCGACTTCACCCGGTAATTCGTAGTTCAGGCCGCGCGCGAGGATGCGGGCGGTGGTGGTCTTGCCGACACCGCGTACACCCGTCAGCATCCACGCCTGCGCAATCCGGCCGGTCTCAAACGCGTTTTCCAGCGTCTGCACCATTGGTTCCTGCCCGACCAGATCCTCGAAGGTCTCCGGTCGGTACTTGCGCGCAAGCACACGATAAGCGTCGCCCCGGTTCTGCTCACCGGAGGCAGCGCTCCCGGCGGTGTCGGGCAACAGTGCGTCGTCGCTGGGAAAACCTGACTCATCCATGAGCCGCACCATAACGACTTTTTCAAAAATGGGGACGGCTTATGAACGTTTTTCTGTGAAATCGAAGCGAGATTATCCTGCTGCGGGCGCGTTGGCTTTGAACCTGTCGGGCATCAGGAATACGTGCCTGGCCGCCGCGCTCGAAACACGTTCTCCAGAGTACCAGGTGTCCATGAGCGATCGTGAGAACAGATCCGGATTCCGAACCAGAAACTCATCGAAATTTTCATGGGCGGTGACTTCCATGCGTTCAGCCAAAATTCCAAGAAAAGCGAGTGTCACCGTTGTGTTGAACTTGCCGGTAGCGCCAGCCTTTGCGGCAATGTCCTTCAACGCACTGCCATAGCGTGCAGCAGCATCCAGGAAGTCATATCTTTGAAGCATTTGGCAAGCGACACCGATGTGATCCCGGTGTGTGAAGGACTGCGCATCCAGCACACGAGCCTCGAATTGATCGGTCAAGTCGATATAGTTCCGCGGCTCAGTTTTCATCAGCCTGATCCTTCAATTTATGACTGTCGGACGCGCCCAGATCGAGCTCGTAGACGCTTTTCAACTGCTCGATCTTGAGAAGCGTCTCTTCGGAAAACGGCGGTTTGTTTTCGAAGCAATGCAACGCCATGCCTTCCAGAAGGTCCCCCAGCGAAAGGTCCAAATGTTCGGCGAGACCCTTCAATACCTTCAAGAGCCGCTTTTCGAGACGAACGCCCGTTTGGATTCGTTCAACAGATTTACTCATAAACACTACCTTGGTACCAATGTACCAAATTGTCAATCTTTGTTTTTTGAAGTTTCATTCGCATCGTGAAAAGCGCAAACAAAAAAACACCGCGCGAGACCGGGCGGTGTTCGAAACATAACGCTGATTTTAGGGTGGGAGGCTGGCACGGCGACCCGTGCCGAGGCTCGTTAGGGCTGCTTCCTTCCGGACCTGACCCGGTTGGCGAGTGGCTCGTCCACCACCAACCTCCCGAGCGCCTTATATCAGATGCCCCCTGGGGTTTGGCAAGAGCCAACACGGGCTTTTTTTCTTTCTCGGAAAATGCCTGCAGTTAGGGCCGCAGGGTCGCTAACTTCAGGCCAAAGCCCATGAATACCAATCCCGTCACGCCTTTCAACCAGCGCTGAAAAGAGGGACTGCCCGCCGCTTTCGAGAGCCGGGCGAGCAGAAAAACCATCGCGCCGAACCACAGAACATTTATCAGTGAATGGAGGCCAACCAGCAAAAACGCGGCCGCCACCGCACCTTCGCCTGCCGGGATAAACTGCGGGAAAGCAGCAAGATAAAACATTGAAACCTTCGGGTTCAGCGCATTTGTCAGAAAACCCTCGCCGAATGCCCGGACCATCGTGCGCCGCCGCCTGGCAGGTGCCACAGGCGCAGCAATTATCTTTCCCGAAAAAGCATCCTTCAAAGCTTTCAGCCCGATCCAGATCAGGTACGCGGCACCGATCATTTTCACGACAAAAAAGGCTTCCGAAGAGTGCACCAGGATTACCGAGATGCCCAGCACCGACAATGTTCCGTGCAGGAAGAAGGCGGCTACAAAACCACCGATGTTCGAACCTGCCGCCAAACGTCCGGAGGTCGGTACGGTTTTTGCGATCAGAACGCCGTTGGGACCGGGCGACATCACGAGAAGACCTGCGACAAGTGCGAAACTCAAGAGCATTTCCAAGGACATGATAAATCCGCTGCAAGAAAGAGAGTAAGCGCGAGGACGCGCGAAAAACAGGATCGCTTCTCCAGCAATCTACCCATATGCTCACCGAATGCAATCTGGGCGCTGCCTTGCAGGGGCCAGAAGAAACTTATCAGCAAAGCGGTTCGCCCAACATGTCTTCCTTTGCCCTCAATCCCCGCCTCGAAGGCGACAGCCTTTTTGTTGCCGACCTTACGCTATCGACGGTCCGGCTCATGAAGGACGCAAACTATCCATGGCTACTGCTTGTGCCACAGAAGCCCGACCTGGTTGAAATCATTGATCTCAGCGATGCCGACCAACAGCAGCTCATGAGAGAAATTGCGCTGATGAGCCGGCTCTTGCGATCCGTGACCGACTGCGAAAAGCTGAATGTCGGAGCGCTCGGCAATCAGGTGTCTCAGCTTCATGTCCACGTCATTGCCCGCTTTCGCAGCGACAAGGCCTGGCCCGGCCCGATCTGGGGTACGGTTCCGCGGGAAGACTATCAGACTGAGCAGGCCGACACCCTGATCGGCCGGTTGCGGGACGCAATTGCATCCGAACTCTGACTGGGCCTTGCTGGACACACCCTGCGCACCGCCCTAAAGTCCGGCGCAAATACGACCTGCCATATTCTTTCAAGGATCTCAGCATGCGCGCAGCGGCCGCCAGTCTCCAGGCAATGGAGATGAGCTTTATTGCCAACACTCTCGACAGGCAGTCGGAACGGCGCGGCAATACCGCCTATCTCAAAACGCTGCTGGAACGATCAGACACACGGATTGTTCTCTCGACCGACAAGACGCTTGTCTTTGAAAAGAGCGAAAATCCGCATATCGGTCACACGCTCACTTCGGCGCTGAAGCTGGGTGCTTCGCCCGACGAGATGGTGTTTCTTGGTCTCCGGCCAGACACCGGTCAGCCTCTCTTTGCAACGACCCTGCCGCGCAGCGACGAAGAATTGTCAGAACATCCGGACCTGTTGGTTCAGGAACTCAGAAATCTCGCCCTGCAAAACGCTTTTTCTGCCGAAGACCTGAGCGCGCTCGCCCAGGCCCGGGCCCTGATCCATTGGCACCGGACGCACCCGATGTGCTCACGTTGCGGCGCGAAAACCGTCATGGCCGAGGCGGGATACCGACGGGACTGCCCGTCATGCGGCGCAGCGCATTTTCCACGCACCGATCCTTGCGTCATCATGCTGATCACCCACGAGGACAAAGCCTTGCTCGGACGTCCGGCCCGTTTGCCGGAAGGTGTCTACACGACCCTTGCCGGCTTCATGGAACCAGGCGAGACCATAGAGGACGCGGTGCGCCGCGAAGTCTTCGAAGAAAGCAGGATCAGGGTTGGTGACGTATCTCTCGTTTCCAACCAGCCCTGGCCGTTTCCCGCGAACCTGATGCTCGGCTGCATTGGCACGGCAACGTCACTTGATATTGAAATCGCAGATGACGAGCTGGAGGCCTGCAAATGGTGCGACCGCGCGGAAGTAAGGCAAATGCTCGACGGCACGCACCCGGAAGAACACAGGATCCCGCCTTCGATTTCGATTGCCTATGAACTGATTACCGGCTGGCTGGAGAACCGCGTCTGATGACCTGGTGCGTTTACCTGACCCATCCTGAAGTCAATGTGGACCCCGGCGTGCCTGTGCCACAGTGGGGACTATCACCGGTCGGACATGCTCGGGCCGAGCAGGCAACGGCTCTGCCTTTCGCAAACGAGATTGGTGCCATCGTCTCAAGCGGCGAAACCAAAGCGATCGAAACAGCCCGGTACTTTGCCGCCAAGCTCTCGCTGGAGCCCCGGATCAGGGAGGACCTGCATGAAAATGACCGGTCCGCGACAGGCTTTCTGCCACCGGACGAATTCGAGCAGACAGCTGATCGTTTCTTCGCAGACCCGGCAACTTCTGTCCGAGGCTGGGAGCGCGCCATTGACGCTCAACAGCGCATCGTCGGCGGTGTGCAGGATGTCCTCACCGGCATTGACCAAGATGTGCCTGTGCTCTTTACCGGCCACGGCGCTGCCGGGACGCTGCTGATGTGCCATCTCATGGGTGTTTCGATCTCCCGGTCGCACGATCAGGCGCGTGGCGGCAGCTTGTACAGGTTCGATAAAGACTGGCTGACGACCGGTGCCGGGCAGGATTTGCACTGGATAGAAGTCTGAGTTCAGTCGGCCTCCTCGCGCGAACATGGTAGTGTTGCGCGAATGGAATTGCTCGGGAGCCTGCCGTGATCAAGGGTCTGACGTCTATCATTGCCGGAGCGCTGCTTGCGGTCGTCGCACAACCGATCGCCTCACATGCCGGTAAATACGATGCCCAGTTCCGGCAATTCCTTGCCAATGATGTCGTACCAGCCGCAAAGCGCGCCGGCATTTCGCAGGGAACGCTCGACCGGGAACTCGCCGGCCTGACGCCCGATACGTCCCTGCCCGGTCTGGTTGGCCCCGGCGGCAAGGGTGCGCCGCCGAAGGTCAATTTTCAGGCCGAGTTCCGCTCGCCGCAGCGCTATTTCCGGGACAGCCAATTCAATTCCCTGGTTCCCGGTGGCCGGCGTCTGATGCAGAAGCATGCAGCCACACTCCAGAGAATTGAGGCAAAGTACGGCGTTCCCAAACGCATCATTCTAGCGATCTGGGCAAGGGAGTCCGGTTACGGCGGCGCCAAGATCCCGCACGACGCCCTTCGTGTTCTGGCAACACAGGCCTTCATGGGTCAACGCGCCGACTTCTTCAAAGGCGAGCTCATATCCGCTCTGAAGATTTTGCAGAATGGTGACGTATCCCGCCGTGCCATGAGAAGCTCCTGGGGCGGTGCAATGGGGCAGCCACAGTTTCTGCCGTCCTCCTACCTGAAATACGCGGTCGATTTCGATGGTGACGGCAAGCGCAATATCTGGACGTCGCAAGTCGATACGATGGCGTCGATCGCCAACTACCTTGCCGCCCACGGCTGGAAAAAGGGGCGCGACTGGGGTTACGAGGTCTTCCTGCCGGAGAACATCTCCTGCACGCGCGAGGGACCGGACAACCGGCAAAAGATCTCAAAATTTGTGAGAGAGGGCGTGAAGCGGGTCAGCGGCAAACCGTTTCCCGGCAACGAACTCAACCAGCCCGGCAACATTCTCCTGCCCGCCGGGCGATATGGTCCTGCCTTCATTGCGACGAACAACTTCTATGTGCTGAAGGAATACAATGAGAGCGACACATACGCGCTGTTTGTCGGCCATCTCGCCGACCGTTACGGCAGCAACAAGGCTTTCGTTGCGGACTGGAAGCCGATGAAAGACACCACAAGGGGTGCCGTGCGGAACCTTCAGGTTCGGCTGGAGGGCCTTGGCCACGATGTCGGCGGCGCGGATGGATTGATCGGCTTCAAGACCCGGCGATCCATCGGCAAGGACCAGGAAAAGAACGGGTTCTTCGCAACCTGCTGGGTTGGCTGACCTTTAAGCGGCGTTTGACGGGACCGGGACGCCCTGCTCAGGCATTCACCACGCCTTCAGGTGCTGTTTCCAGACGGAACGCGGCGGCCATGAGTGCACGGGTGTAATCCGTTTGCGGCGCATCGAAAATACGTTCCGCCGACCCCGATTCCACGACCTTCCCTTGCCGCATGACGATCACCTCGTTGGCAAGGGCGCGAACCACTTTCAGATCATGTGAGATGAACAGATACGCCAGGCCGTGTGCCTTCTGAAGATCCCGCAAAAGGTCGACCACCTGGGCCTGCACGCTCATGTCGAGCGCAGACGTCGGCTCGTCCAGCATCACGAATTTCGGTTCCAGAACCATCGCACGCGCAATCGAGATCCGCTGGCGCTGTCCGCCTGAAAATTCGTGCGGGTAGCGGTGCCGGGTCGAGGCATCCAATCCAACCTCGATCAGAGCGTTTGCAACCTTGCGATCCCTTTCCTCAGCTGTGATCCCGGGAAAATGGACCTTGAGCCCCTCGCCGACGATATCCGAGACGGACATGCGCGGCGATAGCGCACCAAAGGGATCCTGAAACACAATCTGCATGTCACGCCGCAGCGGACGCATCTGTTTCCAGGAGTTTTTCTGAATTTCCTCACCATAGAACGCAATGCGGCCCGTTGACGAAATCATGCGCAATATGGCGAGGCCAAGAGTTGTTTTGCCCGAGCCGCTTTCACCGACGATGCCGAGCGTCTGGCCCTGTCTGACCTTGATATCTATGCCATCGACGGCCTTGATATGGTCAACAGTCCTGCGCAGAAAGCCCCGTTTGACCGGAAACCAGACCTTCAGATCATCCGCCTGCACGACGATGGGTTTGGTGTCGTCGCCCTCCGGAGGTTCTCCCTTGGGTTCTGCCGCGAGCAGGTGCTTCGTGTAGTCATGCGTCGGATGTTCGAATATGTCTGCAACAGCGCCCTGTTCGACGATCTTACCTTCCGTCATGACGCAGACGCGGTCGGAAAACTTCCTGACGATACCGAGATCGTGCGTGATAAAGAGCATCGCCATGCCCTGCTGGCGCTGCAATTCTTTCAAAAGCTCGAGTATCTGTGCCTGAACCGTCACGTCGAGCGCCGTTGTCGGTTCATCGGCGATCAGAAGGTCCGGTTCGTTGGCGAGTGCCATGGCGATCATGACGCGCTGACGCTGCCCGCCCGAAAGCTGGTGGGGATAGGAATTCAGGCGTTTTTCGGCTTCCCGGATGCCAACCTGGTTGAGCAGTTCCAGAACGCGCTGACGCGCCTGCGTGTCGCCCATCCCACGGTGTATTTTCAGGATCTCTGAAATCTGTCTTTCGACAGTGTGGAGCGGATTGAGCGATGTCATCGGCTCCTGAAAGATCATGGAGACGGTGTTGCCGCGGATTTTTCGCATCTCGCTGTCCGAAGCCGCCAGCATGTCCGTGCCGTCCAGAAGGATCTCACCGGACGGATGGGATGCCGCCGGATATGGCAAAAGCTTGAGGATCGACAGGGCAGACACTGACTTCCCCGACCCGCTTTCGCCCACGAGCGAAACGGTTTCACCCTTCTTGATGTCGAAGGAAATCTTGTCGACAGCCACCGTCTGATTGCCGCCTTGCGTGAAGACAACGGACAGGTCTTTTACGGAAACGAGCGTGTTGTTGGTCATGCGGCCGTCCTCACGCCAGGCTCTTGCGCGGATCGAAGGCATCACGCACGGCTTCGCCGATAAAGATCAAAAGGCTGAGCATCAGGGAAATCACCACAAATCCGGTGATCCCGAGCCAGGGCGCTCCGAGGTTGTTCTTACCCTGGGCCAGCAATTCGCCGAGTGAGGCCGATCCCGGTGGCAAACCGAAGCCAAGGAAATCGAGCGCTGTGAGGGTTGAGATCGAGCCGTTCAAAATGAACGGCATGAAGGTGAGCGTGGCAACCATCGCGTTCGGCAGCAGGTGCCGCCACATGATCACCGGATTTGACACGCCAAGCGCTCTGGCTGCCGATATGTATTCAAAATTCCGGCCGCGGAGAAACTCCGCGCGCACGACTCCCACAAGCGCCACCCAAGAAAAGGCAAGCAGGATCGTGAACAGCGTCCAGAAGCCGGGAACCAGGAACGACGACACGATCAGTATGAGATAGAGCGAAGGAACGGCCGTCCATATTTCGATAAACCGCTGGGACAGAAGGTCTACCATCCCGCCATAGTAGCCCTGGACCGCACCGGCCGCGATGCCAATGACGGAGGACGCGAGTGTCAGGCTCAGACCAAAAAGTACCGACACACGGAACCCGTAGATAACGCGCGCCAGAACGTCACGCGCCTGGTCGTCCGTTCCAAGCCAGTTCCAGTTGCCTATGATGCAGTTTGGATCGTCGGCCCCCAGCGGATAGCGGGCACACCGCGTTTCCTTGTCCATCGTCCATGAGGGTGGCGCTGGTGCCGTGACCGGTATTTCCCTGTTCACCGTTTTGAAGTTGTAGCGAACCGGTGGCCAGATCATCCAACCGTTTTCTTCGATGATCTCCTGAATGAACGGGTCGCGATAGTCGGTCACCGGAAAGGCGAACGGATCGTCACTGAACCTGTCTTCAGGATAATCAATCAGCGCAGGTACCAGCAGGTCACCCTTGAAATACACCAGGATCGGTCGGTCATTCGCCAGAAAGTTGGCAAGCAGCGCCAGTACAAACAGAACCAGGAAAATCCAGAGCGACCAGTAACCGCGCTTGTTTGCCTTGAAGTTTGCCAGACGCCGCTGATTGATCGGCGCCATCTGCATGAATGTCGGCGGCGGCGCGGTTTCCTCAGGCAATGGATTATAGGCGTCGTAACCGCCGCTTTCGAGATTGTCCTGCGTTTGCGAATCCATCGCTCAGACCTCCCTGCTCTCAAAATCGATCCGCGGATCAATCCAGGTGTAGGTGAGGTCCGAAATCAGGCCGATGACCAGTGCCATCAGTCCGAAGATATAGGCTGTCGCAAAAACGACGGCGTAGTCGCGGTTGAGGATGGATTCAAATCCGAGCAGACCCAGTCCGTCGAGCGTGAACACCGTTTCAATCAACAATGAGCCGGCGAAAAAGGCCGAGATGAACGCCCCCGGAAAGCCGGCAACCACGATCAACATGGCGTTGCGGAAGACGTGGCCGTAGAGAACCTGCTTTTCCGTAAGCCCTTTCGCGCGGGCGGTGACCACGTACTGCTTTCGGATTTCATCAAGAAAGGAGTTCTTTGTCAGCAACGTCGTCGTTGCGAACGCGGACAGAACCATGGCCGTCAGCGGCAGTGCCAGGTGCCAGAAATAGTCGACAATGCGCTCCGGCCAGGACAACTCCGCCCAATTGTCCGATGTCAGACCGCGCAGCGGAAAAATGTCCCAGAAGGAGCCGCCTGCAAACAGGACAATCAGGAGAACGGCGAAGAGAAACCCGGGTATCGCATACCCGACAACGATCACGCCCGACGTCCATACATCGAATCGCGAGCCGTCGGACACCGCCTTGCGAATACCGAGCGGGATCGACACAAGGTACGATATCAGCGTCATCCAAAGTCCGAGTGAGATGGAGACCGGTAGTTTTTCGGCAATCAGATCTATGATCTTGATGTCGCGAAAATAACTTTCCCCAAAATCGAAGCGCGCATAGTTCCAGAGAAGTATCAGGAATCGTTCGAGCGGCGGCTTGTCAAACCCGAATTGCTCTTCCAGTTGCTTGATGAATTCCGGATCGAGCCCCTGGGCGCCGCGATACTTCGACGTGACGCTGTCGGCCGCCGAGCCCGTGCCGCCGGACGTGTCGTTGCTAGCCCCGACAAAATCATTGCCACCGCCACTGATCCGCGAGGTCGCGGAAACATCCGTACCCTGCAGCTGCGCGATGACCCTTTCGACCGGCCCGCCGGGAGCAAACTGAACGATCATGAAGTTGACCGCCATGATCCCGACAAGTGTCGGTATCATCAACAGCAAACGGCGAAGGATATAGGCACCCATGGGGTTCGTGCGTTCCCTTTTCTTTGTCTAGGCCTTCTGGAACGGGCTCAGGTATCTTTTGGAAGATTACCCGGCTTTGCCGAGTTTTTCTGCCTTTTCCTGGTCTATCCACCAGAGATCTTCAACAGGAAAGAAATAAGGCGGCGTTATGTCTGGATGACCGAAGATGTCCCAGACCGCGACGTTGTGAACAGGTTTGAACCATTGCGGCACCCAGTAGTGGCCGGACCGCAAGACCCTGTCGAGCGAACGGGCGGCAACGTTCATTTCTGCCCGGGTATCTGCTTCAAGAGCCTTGTCGATCAAGGCATCAACAACCGGATCCGCGATACCGGCGATGTTATAGGTGCCCGGCGTCTTTGCCGCGGCAGAGCCCCAGGATGTCCGGATGGCTTCGGAAAGCGTTGCGTTCAAAGAGTAGCGGCGCGAGCAAATGTCGAAATCGTAGTCGTTCAGCCGTGACTGGTATTGCGCCGCGTCGACCAACCTGAAGGTCGCCTTGATGCCGAGCCGCTCAAGGTTCTTGATATAGGGATTGAGGATCCGTTCGAAGGCCGGCGAATTGTTGAGAAACTCGATGGTGAGCTGCTTTCCGTCCGGTCCGACAAGCTCTGTACCCTGACGTTTGTATCCTGCGTCTGAAAAGAGTTGACTCGCCTCGCGCAACAGGTTGCGGTCAAAACCCGAGCCGTTGCTGACCGGCTGGATATAGGCTTCCTCAAAGACGCTTTCAGGCAGCTGATCGCGGAAGGGCTCGAGGAGCGCCAGTTCCTCCGGCGTTGGCAGCCCCGTCGCCTTCATTTCGGAATTCTCAAAAAAGGACTGCGTTCGCTCATAAAGATCGAAAAACAGGTTCTTGTTGGACCATTCGAAATCAAATGCGTAGCTGAGCGCTCTGCGGACGCGCGGATCCTTGAACTTCTCCCGCCGCGTGTTGATGAACCAGCCCTGAGCGCCTGACGGACGCCCGTCGGGAAAATTCTTTTTGACGACGCGCTTGTCCTCGGCTGCAGGGAAATTGTATTCGGTCGCCCAGATTTTCGACCGGAATTCTTCCCTGTAGGTCATCTCCCCCTTCTTGAAAGCCTCAAACGAGATCTGGAGATCGCGATAGAAATCGACCCTGACAACGTCAAAGTTTTTCTGTCCCTTCAGGACCGGCAGATCGTTCCCCCAATAGTCCTGGACCTTGTGGTACTCCACAAACCTGCCCACGGCATGCTTGCCGACCTTGTAGGCTCCCGATGAAAGTGGGGCCGTCAGTGTGCTCTGACTGAAATCGTAAGCGGTGTAGTACCTTTTGGAGAAAATCGGCAGCGCGGCGATCAGCAGCGGCAGTTGACGGGACTGTTTTCCCGAAAACTGGAGAGCGACGCGGTATTCATCCAGAATTTCCGCATCCAGAAGCTCCTGGATGTTCTGGCTGATTTGCGGATGTCCGTCCGCCTTAAGAAGCATCAGCGAAAACGCAACGTCTTCGGCCGTCAGTTTGGATCCGTCGTGAAAGCGGGCTTCGGGTCTGAGATTGAACGTATAGGTATTGCCATCTTCGGAGATCTCGACCGTTTCCGCGAGCAGGCCGTACATCGCATCGGGCTCGTCATAGGCGCGAACCATCAACGTGTCGAAACACAGTTCCATGCGCGGCGGCGCGTCGCCCTTCAAAATGAATGCATTGAAGGTGTTATAGGTCAGGCTGTTCTGGTTGTAGTACCAGTAAGGCGCTTGAAAGATGAACCTGCCACCCTTCGGCGCGTCCGGATTGACATAGTCGAAATGCGTGAAATCCGGTCCGTATTTCAGGTCACCGAACACGGAGAGACCATGACGCGGCTTGCCGGGAACCGGCCCCCCTCCGGCGAAGGCTGCGCTGGGAACGAGCGGCGTGGATGCAGCGAGCGCGGCGGCACCGGTCAATTTCAGGAGTTTCCGGCGCGACGGCCTTGAAAAGGTATTCATCTCGCAGCTCCCGTCTTTTCAGCCAGATCCTGATCGTACCACCAGATCGACGGGAAGCCTGTTGAAAACTCCGGCATGTTTTCCGGATGCGCAAACCGGTTCCAGCGGGCTGTCCGCGTTTCACCGGTGTAAAACTGCGGTACCAGATAGTGGTTCCACAAAAGAACGCGGTCGAGTGCCCGCGTTGCCGCGACCAGCGTATCCCTGTCCTTTGCAAAAATGACCTTGTCGATCAGGTGATCGATCGCCGGGTTCTTAATGCCCATGTAATTGGCGGAACTCGGGTTGTCGGCAGCTTCAGATCCCCAGTATTCCCTCTGCTCGTTGCCGGGCGACAGGGACTGCCCGATTGCGAGCGTCGTTGCGTCGAAATCCCGGCTGCGGATGCGGTTGATGAACTGAGACGTATCGATGAGACGCAAGATCGGTTTGATGCCGATGCTTTCAAGGTTCTTGGCGTAGGGCAGAAGCGTGCGTTCGCTGGCCTTGTCCCGGTAAAGAAATTCGATGCTGAGCTGCTCGCCGGTCGCCGGATCGATCATCTTGCGGTCCTTGAATTCAAATCCCGCTTTGTTGAACAATTTCACCGCTTCGCGCAGGTTGGCGCGCACGTTACGCGGATTTCCGCCAACCGGGTTTTTGAATTCTTCGGTAAAGACTTCAGGCGGAACCTGGTCCCTGACCTCTTCCAGGATTTCCAGTTCCTTGCCTTCCGGCAGTCCGGACGAGGCAAGATCCGTCCCGGCAAAATAGGAATTGATCCGCTTCAGGAGATTTGCCGAAACGATCTCGTTGGTGGTCTCAAAATCGTAGGCGTAGTTCAAAGCCCTGCGCACATCGGGATTTTTGAACTTGTCCCGGCGCAGGTTCAAAAAGAATCCCTGCATCACGCCGGACGACTTGTCGATGAAAATTTCCTTGACCACACGTCCGTCTTCTATCGCCGGAAAGTCGTAACGTTTTGCCCACTGACTGGAGCTCCGCTCCAGGTGATAGTCATACTGGTCACCCTTGAAGGCTTCGAACTGAACGGCATCATCGAGAAAGAGGATATAACGAAGCTCGTCGAAGTTCCCGGTCCCGGCCCTGATCGGCAGGTCCTTGCCCCAATAGTCGTCAACGCGCTCGTAAATCACATTGCGGTTCGGAGAAAAATCCTTGATCCGGTACTGGCCGGATCCAAGCGGCGGCTCAAGCGTTCCCTTCGAAATGTCGCGCTTCTCGCCCTTGTCGTTCGTGCCTTCCCACCAGTGCTTCGGCAGGATATCCAGCTGTCCCATGATCTTGGGAAGCTCCCGGTTGCCGGCGGTATCGAAGGTGAAGCGGACGACGCCGTCGCCGACGATTTCCGTTTCGGCAACATTCTGAAAGTAGAATTTTCGTTGCGGATTTAGCTCAATCGCCTTTTCAAACGACCAGATCACGTCCTCTGCCGTAACGGGCTCGCCGTCGTGCCATCTGGCGTTGGGATTGAGGCGGTATTCAACCCAGGAATAGTCGTCCGGGAATCGCACCGCCTCCGCGAGCACGCCATAAGCCGCACTGATGTCTTCTTCATCGAGCGATGGCTCCATGAGGCTTTCATAGATGTTCTGAATGCCCGGTGCCGGGTTGCCCTTGGTCAATATGAAATTGAACGTATCGAAACCGCCCCTGCTGGCCAGGCGCACCGTGCCGCCTTTGGGCGCATCCGGATTGACGTAATCGAAGTGGGTAACGTCGGGTCCGTATTTCGGAGTGCCGTTCAACGCCGATGCATGGTGCCACTCAGCTTCTTCCGCATTCACCGGCACTGCAGCCAGACTTGTGAAAGAAATAAAACCCGCAAACGCTGCAATTGCAGTCGCCGCATTCCAAGCGCGCGATCCTAACACTATCGGTTTCTCCGTCCCGTTCCGTTCCTCAGACCCAGATTCATAGGGTTGCTTGAACAATAGTGTAGGGATCACCTGACCAAAGGTCACGCGCTGGATGCCATTATGACATAAATTTAACCAGCTTGAGGGACGCCGTTTTCCGGAACATTCATTGCCGACTGTTTGGATCTGGCTTTTTGCGCATACATGCGACGGTCGGCAACACGCAAGAGGTCGGCGACCGTCGAGGCGTCTTTGGGGAAACTCGCGCTGCCAACGCTCGCCTTAACGTCAATGGAGGCACCTGAAAACTCAAACACCTGTGTGACGCGTTCCAGCATGCGGTGGACGAACGTATCTTTTTCCGGGCTGCGCATGTTTCCAGGCGTCAAAACGATGAACTCGTCTCCGCCGACCCGCGCGACCGTATCGGATTGACGGGTCTGGCTTTGCAGTCGGTCTCCGATCTCGATCAGCAACTGGTCACCCACCGAGTGACCATAGCTGTCGTTGACGGGTTTGAATGCATCCAGATCCACGTAAAAGATCTCAAAACCCACGCCGGATCGCTCGCACATGGCAGCCAGCTGATGCATGCGTTCTTCAAGCAGGCGCCGGTTTGCCAGACCTGTCAGCGGGTCGTGCAGCGCCATAGACCTGACCTTGTAAATCTCGCTGATCAGCAGGAACGCCATGACGCCGAAGACAAGGGAAATAAGGCTTCCGATGAATTGCGTGATCCAGACCTCTTTACCAGTGCTGGACCAACCACCGGACGGATAACCCAGCAATTCCCAGTTCAATCCGCCTGGCAAAAGAAGCGGCAAGGCGACATGGTCCTGTTCGGCAAGTTTTTTGTCACCGAACAGAATTCTGGCGGCGGACCCGTCCTCGCCCTTGTCAACGACGGACAGATTGATGTCGTTGATCACCGGTTTGATGCCGGCCGAGGCCATCAGGCTTTCTTCATCAAGAACGAGCGATGCAACGCCCCAGTAGCTTCGGTCCGCCAGCGACTGGCCTGAAAATTCCGCCGGATACACAGGAATTCTGATCAAAAGCGCGCGGCCACCCTGTACCAGTTCAATCGGTCCGGCAATCACGGTCTCACGCGACACCATTGCCTTTTCAACGGCCGGCCATTGTGAAGCATTCGAACGATAGTCCAGCCCAAGTGCCGCTTTGTTCGGCTCCAGCGGGAAAACAGCCCGCAAAATATTGCCGGGCGCCAGACCTATCGAACGGATAGATGGATTTTCATTGATCAGTTCAGTCGAAATGTTCCGATAGTCGGCAGCGACAAATCGCTTGTCCTTGAGTTCGGCAACAAAGGCTCTTAACGCGAGCCCGTGTGCGACAGTGCGGCTGATTTCCGTTTCAAGGCGCGCGCGCGCCTCCGACAATTCGGTCGCTATGTCGCGCTTGTGTTGGGCGACGAGTTCGTTGCGGATCAGAAGGCCAACATGCGCCGTCACCGCGATCCCTGTCAGGAAACAGATAATCGCAATAGCGGAGGCTGCCCAGGTTCCATTGGACCTGGACACAAATTTTCGCGTCAGCTGCCTGCCCATTCGGCCCCTGCCCGACGTTAACCCAAACGTCACCCTACAACGGAAGCCAAACTTTGTTAATTTTTCCTGTAAATCAAGAAAAAGCCGGGCGAGTGGCCCGGCTTTGCACAACTGATCCCGCGTTGAAACGGGATTATATCATTCTGCCGGAAGCGGCTTGGGTGCTCCAGACTGTTCTCTGAGGTACGCAATCATGTCTGCCCGCTCTTCCGGCCTGCGCAGTCCGGCAAAGCCCATGGAGGTGCCGTTGATGTATTTCTTCGGAGCCTCGAGGAAGTTGTTCAGGGACTCATAAGTCCACTCAGGGTTCTCTTCGCCGTATGTCGCCATCGCCGACGAATACCGGAACCCTTCATGACCACCCGGCTTGCGGCCGACGATATCCCAGAGCGCCGGTCCGACCTTGTTGGCGCCGCCTTCGTCAAACGTGTGACACGCAGTGCATTTCTTTGCGACATTAGCGCCTTCAGACGCAGACGCTGCGAGCAGAAGTTCGGAAATCGGAACCGCATCCGGTTCAGCTTCGACCGTGGACGTTGCATCCGGAGCCGCTTCCACGACGATTTCGTAACCTGGTTGTCCGGGAATTGTCGGGTGGAAGATGATGTCGGAGACAATCCCAACACCCATAGTCAGAATAAGAACCATCAGAACCGCACCAGCGGCCTTGTTCAGCGTGAAGGAATCCATTCTCTCCGGCTCCAAGCTCATGCGCGCCCGGGCCCGCGATGCCGATCGCGAACCCTATCAGCTTTTGTAAATTTTCCGGAACCTACAAATTTTTTGACCTCGCTGTCCATAGCTTTAAAAGGGCAACTGATATGACAAACGGACGCGGCGCGCTTTTTTAGCTTAGAATCGTCGTCGCCCGCCCCATGGAGACCCTTTTGACGTCAACACTGGTGATCATTCCTGCCCGCCTCGAGGCAACCCGCCTGCCACGCAAAATTCTTGCAGACATCTGCGGAAAACCGATGATCGTGCGCGTTGTGGAGCAAGCGTTGCAGGCTGACATAGGACCTGTGGCGGTTGCCTGCGATCATGCAGAGATTGCCGAAGCTGTGACAGACCACGGCGGCAAGGCCATTCTGACCCGCAGCGACCATGCTTCCGGCTCCGACCGTATCCAGGAGGCCGCCGAACTGCTGGATCCCGAAGGGCGATTCGATGTTATCCTGAATGTGCAAGGCGATGTGCCGCTCATCGAACCCGGGGCAATTCGCGCCGCCTTCGCGCCTCTGGAAATCCCGGACGTTTCGATCGGCACCATCATGACGGAAATTACGGAACACAGGTTCCGCGACGATCCCAGTTTCGTAAAGGCCGTGACGACACCCAACGGTCAGGGTCATCACAGGGCACTGTATTTCACCCGGACAACAGCACCTGGTGGGGAGGGTGTGCTTTATCAGCACATCGGCGTTTATGCCTATCGCAGGTCCGCGCTCGACCGGTTTGTTCGCCTTCCCCCATCTCCGCTGGAGCAGCGCGAAAAGCTCGAACAGTTGCGCGCGCTCGAAGCAGGCATGCGTATTGACGTTTCAATCATTGACAGCGCCCCCATGGATGTGAACACACCTGACGACCTGGAACGCGCCCGAGCCGCTTACCAGACCCTATGAACCAGACTGCCAGAACGCGAAAAGATCCATGACAGACAGAAAGAAAATTGTATTTCAGGGAGAAACCGGCGCGAATTCCCACATGGCCTGCCGGAGTGTTTATCCGGACTATGAGGCGATTCCCTGCGCGACGTTCGAGGATTGCTTTTCCGCGATGGCCGACGGTACAGCCGACCTTGCCATGATACCGATTGAAAATTCCGTTGCCGGCCGCGTCGCGGATATCCATCACCTGCTGCCGAAATCCGACCTTCACATCATCGGCGAATATTTCATGCCGATCCGGTTTCAGCTGATGGCCCCCAAAGGTGCAACCGTACAGTCGCTGAAAAAGGTCCAAAGCCATATTCACGCTCTGGGTCAGTGCCGCAACATCATCCGCGAGCTGGGCCTGACGGCCGTTGTCGGCGGCGACACGGCCGGATCTGCACGTCAGGTCGCCGATCTTAACGATCCAACCGTGGGTGCGTTTGCGCCGGAAATGGCCGCGGAGATTTACGGGCTCGACATTCTGCGACGGGACGTGGAAGACGCGGCGCACAACACGACGCGTTTCGTGATCCTGTCGCGCGAAAAGATGGAAGCGGCCCATAACGGGCAGCCGGTGATCACGACATTCATCTTCAGGGTCCGCAACGTGCCGGCTGCGCTTTACAAGGCGCTCGGCGGGTTTGCGACCAACGGCGTCAACATGACCAAGCTGGAATCCTATCAGTTGGAAGGCCAGTTCTTCGCCTCGATGTTTTATGCCGACGTCGAAGGTCATCCGGAGGATCCAGCAGTCGGCCTTGCTCTCGAAGAGCTCGCCTTTTTCTGCGCTGAACTGAACATCCTCGGCGTTTACCGCGCAAGCCCGTTCCGGGACAAGATCAAGGAACCGGAAGCCAATCGCGCCCTGCGCCCAAACCCACATTCCTGAACCTGCCCAAGCAGTGAGCAACAGAGGTATTTATGACCGAAACGAGATTTGATGCGCTTTGCATCGGTAATGCGATTTGCGATGTCTTCGCCCATGTCGAAGAAGATTTCCTAGTTCGGGAAAGTCTGGTCAAGGGATCCATGCGGCTGATCGACACCGAAGAAGCAGTGCGTTTGTTCGACAAGATGGGTCAGACCGTGCGCATCTCCGGCGGCAGCGCGGGCAACACAGCGGCGGGCATCGCTTCGCTTGGTGGCAAGCCCGCCTATTTCGGAAAGGTTGCCGAAGACGAACTTGGTGACAGCTACTATCACGACATGAACGGGACCGGTGTTTATTTCAATACGCCCCGCCTGGTGGATGGCAACCCGACCGCACGTTCGATGATCCTGATTACGCCCGACGGCGAGCGGACCATGAACACGTATCTCGGCGCTTGCGTCGAATTCGGCACGACCGACGTTGACGAAGAGGTCGTTGCCGCATCGGCGGTGACCTATATGGAAGGGTATCTGTGGGATCCTGAAGAGGCCAAGAAAGCCTTTTTGAAGGCTGCGGACGTCGCCCATGCGAACGGGCGGAAAGTCGCGATCACCTTGTCGGATTCCTTTTGTGTCGACAGGTACCGCAGCGAATTTCAGGCTCTGCTGACAGATGGTGTCGTCGACCTCATGTTCGCGAACGAGCATGAACTCAAGGCGCTCTACCAAACGTCGGATCTCGATAGCGCGATCGCAGGAGCCCGCGAGACCGGAGCGCTGACCGCCCTGACACTCGGCTCAGAAGGGGCCATGGCGTTCAAGGGAGACGAAACCGTCAAGGTCGCCGCGCAGACTGTCGACAACGTCGTCGACCTGACAGGAGCAGGTGACCTGTTTGCATCCGGTTTCCTCTTCGGTCTGGCGCGGGACTACAAGCTCGGAGACGCAGCGGAACTCGGCTGCCTGTGCGCTGCCAATGTCATCAGCCATGTCGGCGCACGGCCGGAAAAGCCGCTGAAAAACGTTGCCGCACAGGGCGGATTTGAAATCTGATCACAAAAAAGGCGGTCTCAATGACCGCCTTTTCGTTGTTTCGTGCAACCGGGTGTCAGTCAGCCAGATCCTGAACGCTTACAACGCCGCCATTTTCATCCAGCCTGTAGACGATGGGGGTTCCGGTGCCGAGTTCCCTCTTCAGGATTTCTTCCGGGCTCAGGCCTTCCAGCTCCATGATAAGCGATCTCAGCGAGTTGCCGTGCGCCGATACGAGCGTACGTTTGCCTTCAAGTACGCGCGGAAGAATTTCCGCCTTGTAATAGGGCAGAACGCGCTCCGCGGTCATTTTCAGGCTCTCGCCACCGGGAGGCGGCACGTCATATGACCGGCGCCAGATGTGCACCTGTTCTTCGCCGAATTCCTGGCGCGCCTGATCCTTGTTCATGCCGGTCAGATCACCGTAGTCCCGTTCGTTCAGCGCTTGATCCTTCAGTGTTTCCAGACCGGACTGGCCGAGTTCACCCAGGATGATATCGAGCGTCCTCTGCGCACGGGAAAGCACCGATGTGAACGCAATATCGAATTCCAGCTTCAGGTCGCGCAACTGCTGGCCTGCCTTATGCGCTTCGGAGACGCCCTGCTCGGTCAGGCCGGGGTCCTTCCAGCCCGTGAACAGGTTCTTCAAATTCCACTCGCTCTGTCCGTGACGGACAAGTACAAGAAGGCGTTCCATGCCGTTCTCCTTAAACTAGATAAATCGTCATGCGTTCAGGCCGAGGACATCGGCCATCGAATAAAATCCGGGTTTTTGATCAAATCCCCATAGCGCCGCCTTGACTGCACCGCGTGCAAACAGCTGCCGGTCCTCGGCCCGGTGGGTGAGCTCAATGCGTTCACCCTGGCCGGCAAAGACGACCGAATGCTCGCCGATGACCGATCCCCCCCGCAAGGTGGCAAAGCCGATGTCGCCGGTTTTTCTGGGATCCATGATGCCGTCGCGGGACCGCACCGAGTGAGAGGGCAGGTCTATGCCGCGCCCTTGCGCAGCCGCCTCGCCCAACAGGAGCGCGGTGCCGGAAGGTGCATCCACCTTGTGCTTGTGATGCATCTCGATGACCTCGATATCGAAATCGGGATCGAGCGCAGCCGCAGCCTTTCGAACGAGGCTTGCCAGCAGGTTCACGCCAAGGCTCATATTGCCCGACTTGACGATGCGTGCATGCCGTGCGGCCGCTTTCAGAGGCTCGTCTTCGCCATCTGCCCAGCCTGTTGTGCCGATGACATGAACAATGCGCGCCTGAGCGGCGAGCTCGGCGAACCACAGCGTCGCAGCCGGGGCGGTGAAATCCAGAACACCGTCGGAATTTGCAAAAGCCGTCAGGGGATCGTCGGTAACAGCAACTCCGAGAGGCCCGACGCCAGCAAGTTCACCGGCGTCCTTGCCAAGGAATTCGGAGCCTTCCCGCTCAATGGCTGCAACGACTTCCGTTCCGTCCTGTTCGGTCACCGCCTGCGTCAATGCACGCCCCATTCTGCCGCCGGCGCCGACGATTACCAAGCGCATATGACCCATGCCTGTCCTCTTTCTCTCTATTCGCTCGCGGGTATAGCAGCTTCGCCGGAAGAGGCAAATCCATGTTCAGGTATCAGCGGCTATTCTCGATTGCCGCCCGAATGAGGCCCGGTTCAAAAACCGGATTCGCGCGGCATTGGCATGAGGGCTGTGCAGGCGGCGCGCAAATAAAAACGCGCGAAAGACGATGCCCTTCGCGCGCTCTTTTTCAGAAAATGCAGAGTAGCTTATTCTGCGGATTCTTTTTCGATTTCCTTGCCGGTCTCCTGGTCGACGACCTTCATGGACAGGCGCACCTTGCCACGCTCATCGAAGCCCATCAGCTTGACCCAGACCTTGTCGCCTTCCTTGACAACGTCGGTGACCTTGCCGACCTTGCGCGGCGCCAGCTGCGAGATATGCACCAGGCCGTCCTTCGCACCGAAGAAGTTCACGAACGCGCCGAAGTCGACGCATTTGACGACCGTGCCTTCGTAGATCACACCGACTTCCGGCTCTGCCGCGATGGAGTTGATCCAGTTGACAGCTGCCTTGATCGCCTTGCCGTCCGAGGACGCGATCTTGACGGTGCCATCGTCTTCGATGTTGACCTTCGCGCCGGTCTTTTCGACGATCTCGCGGATGACCTTGCCGCCCGAACCGATGACTTCACGGATCTTGTCGACCGGAATTTTCATCATTTCGATGCGCGGTGCGTGTTCACCCAGCTCCGAACGGGCTTCGGTGATCGCCTTGGCCATTTCGCCCAGAATGTGGATACGGCCGCCTTTTGCCTGTTCCAGAGCGACCTTCATGATCTCTTCGGTGATGCCGTCGATCTTGATGTCCATCTGCAGCGAGGTGATACCACCTTCAGTACCGGCTACCTTGAAGTCCATGTCGCCGAGGTGATCTTCGTCGCCGAGAATATCGGACAGAACTGCAAAGCGCTCGCCGTCCTTGATCAGGCCCATCGCGATACCCGCAACCGGTGCCTTCAGCGGAACACCTGCATCCATCAGCGCCAGCGATGTGCCGCAGACGGTTGCCATGGAGGACGAGCCGTTGGATTCGGTGATTTCGGATACGACACGCAGGGTGTACGGGAAATCATGGTGCTGCGGCAGCATCGGGTTGATCGCACGCCAGGCCAGCTTTCCGTGACCGATTTCGCGGCGTCCCGGTGACCCCATGCGACCCGTCTCACCGACGGAATAGGGCGGGAAGTTGTAGTGCAGCATGAAGTGCGACTTCACGGTGCCTTCCAGCAGGTCGATGAACTGCTCGTCTTCACCCGTGCCGAGCGTAGCGACCACGAGACCCTGGGTTTCACCGCGTGTGAAGAGCGATGAACCGTGTGCACGCGGCAGAATGCCGACTTCCGAGGAAATGGCACGAACGGTGGAAAGATCGCGGCCGTCGATACGCGTGCCGGTGTCGAGGATGGCGCCGCGAACGATCTCTGCTTCCAGTTTCTTGAACTGCTCGCCAAGAACGGTGCCTTCCGGTGCCTCGCCGTCGGCAGCGTTCGTGATCAGGGCCTCTACAACCTTCGCCTTGGCGGCATCGACAGCGTTCTTGCGGTCAGTCTTCGAGGTGATCTTGTAGGCAGCCGTCAGTTCATCTGCAGCCATGGCCTTGACCTTGCCGAACAGGTCGGAATGGTCCGGTATGGAAAGTTCACGCGGCTCTTTCGCAGCGGTTTCGGCCAGCTTGATGATCGCGTCGATCACGGTCTGGAAACCTTTGTGACCGAACATCACCGCGCCGAGCATGGTGGCTTCGTCCAGTTCCTTGGCTTCCGATTCCACCATCAGAACCGCGTCATTCGTACCGGCGACGACCAGATCGAGCGCGCTCTCCGGCATGTCGTCAACAGCCGGGTTCAGCACATATTCGCCGTTGATGTAACCGACGCGTGCGCCGCCGATCGGGCCCATGAACGGAACGCCGGACAGCGTCAGGGCAGCAGAGGCCGCGACCATCGCCAGGATGTCCGGGGCGTTTTCCATGTCATGAGACAGAACGGTGATCACGACCTGGGTGTCGTTCTTGTAGCCATCTGCAAACAGCGGGCGGATCGGACGGTCGATCAGACGCGAGGTGAGCGTCTCATGTTCGGAAGGACGTCCCTCCCGCTTGAAGTAGCCGCCCGGAATCTTACCGGCGGCAAAGGCTTTTTCCTGGTAGTTTACGGTCAGCGGGAAGAAATCCTGTCCCGGTCTCGGCTCCTTTGCGGAGACGACAGTCGCCAGAACCTTTGTTTCGCCATAGGTCGCCATAACTGCGCCATCGGCTTGACGCGCAACCTTGCCCGTCTCGAGAACGAGCGGCCGTCCGCCCCACTCGACTTCCACACGATGAATATCAAACATCATCTGTCCTTACGTATTTGCCCATTCCGTGCTGCTTTCGGTACAGCTTTCGCGAACAGGCACATTCCCGGTCGGCCCCGGATGGGCCGGTTACCGGCGGACAGGTCACGGGCAAGACAACGAGCTGCTTTCTTGAACTCAATTCGAAAGAAGCCGGCAATCCTGCCCCATGACATGTCACGAGGTTTCTATAGAGCGTTTGCCGTCACTTGGAAACGCACTAACTGCCTGAAGTGTTTCCGAACCACAAATGGATAAGCGATTTGACGAAAACGCATTCAGGCCTTGAAGCGTTTCCGGACTCTCAAAGCCAATTTGCCTTTGGTGGAAACGCTGAAAAAAACGCGGTGGACACTTATCCACCGCGCTTCAAATTTCAACCTTAGCGACGGATGCCAAGACGCTCGATGAGGGTCTTGTAACGCACTTCGCTCTTGCCGCGCGTGTAGTCCAGAAGGGACCGGCGCTGCGCAACCATCTTCAGAAGACCGCGGCGGGAATGATTGTCCTTGCCATGGCCCTTGAAGTGTTCGGTCAGGTTGTTGATGCGCTCGGTGAGGATCGCCACCTGGACTTCCGGAGAGCCGGTGTCGCCTTCCTTGGTCGCAAATTCCTTGATGAGCTCAGCTTTACGCTCTGCAGTAATCGACATCGCTCTTTCCTTTCAAAGAGGGAGGTCCGTTGACCGGACACGTTGAACTGCCGGAAAACCGGCCAAATCCGGATGTCTCCAGAGCCGAGATGTCGTTCAGCAAAGGATCTTTCAGGATGCATTGGGCGTCAGTGCCCAATGGCGGCGGTATATGGCAGAAAACGCAGGGAAAAGCTAGCGTTTTCTTCGCCAATCCGGTTGACCGTTCTGCGTGGCACCAAACCTCTTCGACCTCCAAGGAAAATCCGCTCGCATCAATGCGGGTGTGACAGCAACACGATCAAACTGTCAAAAAGCAACTTGCCGCCGGCCAGCGCCAAAAAGCCGTAGACAAGCGCGGTGAACCGTCGTTGGTCAATGTGTCTGTGCAGCAAGGTGCCAACCGCTATGCCAAGGAGCAGCACCGGCGAGATTGCAGCGCTTACCACAAGACTTTCCAGGGACAGTTGCCCCATGACCGTATAAGACACGGTCTTTAGCGCGTTCATTGAGAAAAAGAACATGGTGTTTGTGCCGACAAAGAGGGACTTGTCCATTCGACGGCTCAGCAGGTAACCCTTGACGGGCGGCCCGCCGGCATGCGCGACATAGCTTGCAAAGCCGGACGTCGCGGCCATGAGGAACGCCGCACCTTGGCTTTGCTGCGGTTTTTCGGCCGAGCCATTTCGTGACAGCAGATACTGGGCGACGAAGCAAACAGCCAGAACGCCAACGGCGAAACGGATCATCTGAGCGTCCATCCAGCGAAACGTTGCGAGGCCGATAGCCAGACCGACCAGCGCGCCTGGCAGCAGAGTGCGTACCACCGCTCCGTCCCAACGGTGCCGATACTGCCACGCCACGATAATGTCCGTCGCAATGAGGAGCGGCATCAGCACTGCAACAGCAAACTGAGGCGTCACGAACAGGCTCATGAGCGGAACTGATAAGACTCCCAGACCCCCGCCAAATCCGCTCTTCGACAATCCAGTCAGGAAAATTGCAGCAGCAGACAACAGGAAAAAAGACAGTGGCAAAGTCATACGAGGCTCCTTTGCTGGAAAGAGCCAACTCATAGATCTGGTACTAAAATCAGGAAAATGATTTATTTTGTCATTTAAAATCCTGATTGGAGATTTTAATGTTGGATCTCAATTGCCTTGAGAGCTTTGTCGTTGCAGCCGAAACGCTGAACTTCACGGACGCAGCACAGCGCCGCAACACCGTACAGTCCGCGATCAGCAATCATGTGCGCAAACTCGAAGATGACACAGGCAGAACGCTGTTAGAACGCGGGCGCGGACAGACCATGCGACTGACACCAGAAGGACATGCGCTTCTGACGTATGCCCGCAGGATCCTCTCCTTGACCGATGAAGCGCTCACGACTGTGAAAAACTCGCGGTTCCCCTGGGCGATCCGCCTGGGCACGACGGTCACGCTGGCGCAATCGGTTCTCCCGCCCGTACTCAACGCCTTTTCGAAGCACGAACCCGACGTGCAGATCCACATTCAATGCGAGCGAAGCAGCACGCTCTCGGAGCGGCTTGATGCCCGCGACATCGACGTTGCCTTCATGCTGGATCAAGGCAAACGCGCCGAACGCATTTTCGCCGAAAGTACGCCTCTTGTCTGGGCCGGAAGCGCAACTTTTGATCCCCAGGCCTCAGCAGAGGTGCCGCTGGTCTTTCTGACGGACGGGCGCGATCTGAGACGACACGCGTTCGACGCTCTGGACCGGGCCGGGCGAACGGGTCACATTGCCCATCAAAGCCCGCACCCGATTGGTCTGCGCGCTTTTGTACTCGCGGGGCTGGCACTGACCGTCATGGTGAAGCCAGCTGTCACGCCGCCGCTGAAGGCTTTCGGTCCCGAAGACGGACTGCCACCGCTTGCAACCAGTGTGCTTTCTCTTTACCGGCATTCCCGCTACAGCGCGAAAGAAACAGACACGCTTGCGCAGCTCTTGAATGCGGCAATTAAAGGTCAGGCTCTCGGAGAGAGGCCCGTACGTCTCGACAAAATCAGAGATTGAAGACGCGCGTTGGTTGAAAACGACCCTTCTCGATCGACCCGATCGCGACGGGAACATTCGCGTGGCTCGTGAAAGCAACATCCGAGTTCAAGGGCGCTTCGCGGCCACGCAGCAGAACCGCCATGCCTTTTCGAATCCTGACCGCATCATCAAGCGAGACAGCTACCTCGACCAGCGCGTCCATAGCGTCGCGCACTGGCAGAACGAATTCTTCGACGAGAACTTCGACGCCCTCACCTTCATCCAGTTCCGTTGACGCTTCGAGAATGTCTTCCAAGTCGATCAGATCTTGTTCCCCGAAAGGGCCCACCAGAAGCCGGCGCAGCGCCGTCACATGACCACACGTACCAAGGCGGCGTCCGAGGTCACGTGCCAGTGCGCGGACATATGTACCCTTGCCGCACTCTGCCTCGAAAACGGCGCGGTCCACATCCGGACAGTCCACAAGATCCAGCCGGTGGACATCGATCGGACGGGCTTCCAATTCCACCGATTCGCCATCACGCGCCAAATCATAGGCTCGCTCACCGGCCACCTTGATCGCTGAGAACTTTGGCGGCACCTGCATGATCGTACCGGTAAATTCGCGCAGCACAGCGCCAATCGCGTCAGCGGACGGCCGGGTTTCAGAGGTCGCGATGACCTCCCCTTCGGTGTCATCCGTATCGGTTTCAGCGCCCCAGGTCACCTCGAAACGATAGACCTTGCGTCCATCCATAACAAAGGGAACGGTCTTGGTTGCCTCCCCGAAAGCGACCGGCAGCAGTCCTGACGCGCGCGGGTCGAGTGTCCCGGCGTGGCCGACCTTCTGCGGCGAAAAAATCCGCTTGATCTTGCCAAGCGCCTCGTTCGACGTGATGCCGTAAGGCTTGTCGAGAACCAGCCAGCCGTTGATGACGTTCTTTTTTCTTTTGACCTGTTTCTGGCGCGCCATGTCGAGTTCAAGATCCGGAATAAGATATCGGAAAGTTTGCAGTATCTCTGAGTTTGTCATCCCTGCGCAGGCAGGGATCCAGTGGTCGCGTGAGACTGCCAGGTGACGAACCCAGTTCCTCTTGTAAGTACTGGATCCCGGTCTCTCACGTTGTTCGAACCGGGATGACAAAGACAGGAAATCTAATCGCCGCGATTTTCGTCTTTGTCGAGATCGCGCGATACGCCTGGCGAATGAAGCAGCGTGCCGATGCGGTCGTCATCATCGAACCGCGTGTCGAGCACGAAGCGCAGATCAGGCATATATTTCATGGTCAGCCGTCGTGAAACCTGTCCACGCAGATACTTGGCGCTGCGATTGAGCGCCTTCTCGACCTTTTCGGCATTTTTTCCGCCAAGCGGCATCACAAGGCATGTTGCCAGACGAAGGTCCGGTGTCATCCGAACTTCGGGTATGGTGACAATGGCTCCATCCAGATCCGGATCGGAGAACTCGCCTCTTGTGAAAATGTCGGACAGTTCCTTGCGGACCGTTTCGCCAACCTTGAGCTGACGCTGAGACGGGCCACGGTTGTCCTGACCGTGATGTCTGGCCATTTTAAATCCTTTATGAGGCAGCACTGCCCCTGAAACAGACGGCGCCGGCGCGATCCGATTGAACCCCGCCGGCGCTTCGCCTTAGTGTCTGATCCGGCGGTTAGAGCGATCTTGCGATCTGCTCAACACGGAAACATTCGATAATGTCGCCCGGACGCATATCCTGATACTTGACGAAGTTCATGCCGCATTCCTGTCCGGATTCGACGGTCTTGACCTCATCCTTGAAGCGCTTGAGCGTGCCGAGTTCACCTTCGTGGATGACAACGTCGTCGCGGATAAGACGGACATTTGCGCCACGCTCCACGATACCCTCGGTGACGAGACAGCCCGCGACCTTGCCGACTTTCGAAATGTGGAAGATCTCCTTGATCTCCGCATTGCCGAGGAAGGTTTCGCGCCGCTCCGGCGACAACAGACCGGACATGGCGGACTTGATGTCGTCAACCAGATCATAGATCACGTTGTAGTAGCGGATTTCGATACCATCGCGCGACGCGGCCTCGCGGGCCTGCTTGTTGGCACGCACGTTGAAGCCGAGGATTGGTGCATTGGAAGCAGCCGCAAGCGTGATATCGCTTTCGGTGATGCCGCCGACGCCGGACAACAGGATCCGCGCTCCGACCTCATCAGTGCCAAGTTCGTTCAGCGCATGTGCGATCGCTTCTGCCGACCCCTGCACGTCCGCCTTCAGAACCAGCGGAAATTCCTTGCGGCCGGTTTCCTGCAGACGGTTCATCATCTGCTCGAGCGATCCACGGGCACCGGATGCAACAACCGATGCTTTTTCGCGGATCTGACGCTGACGATAGTCGGTGATTTCGCGCGCGCGGGCTTCGTTTTCCACGACTGCAACCAGATCACCGGCAGCCGGCGTTCCCTGGAAGCCGAGCACTTCAACAGGCTTTGCGGGCCCCGCTTCCTTCACCTGCTTACCGTTTTCATCGAGCATGGCGCGCACACGGCCCCACTCGGAACCAGCGACGAGAATGTCGCCCGGCTTGAGCGTACCCTTTTGCACCAGAACGGTTGCCACCGGGCCACGGCCACGATCGAGCTGTGCTTCGATGACGATGCCTTCTGCAGTCCGGTCCGGATTGGCCTGCAGTTCGAGCACCTCGGCCTGCAGCAGGATCATTTCCAGCAGCTTGTCGAGGTTGGTGCCGTTCAGAGCCGAGACTTCCACGTCAATGATATCGCCGCCCATGGATTCGGTGACGAGTTCCTCGCTGAGCAGTTCCGTGCGCACACGGTTCGGGTCAGCACCGGGCTTGTCGATCTTGTTGATCGCAACAATGATCGGGGCCTCGGCGGCCTTCGCGTGAGCGATCGCTTCCTTGGTCTGGGGCATGACGCCGTCATCGGCGGCCACAACGAGGATCACGATATCGGTCGACTTGGCACCGCGGGCACGCATTTGCGAGAAGGCCGCGTGGCCGGGTGTATCGATGAAGGTGATCTTCTGACCATCCTGGTCGACCTGGTAGGCACCAATATGCTGTGTGATGCCGCCGGCCTCGCCCGAGACGACCTTGGATTTGCGGATCGCATCCAGCAGGGAGGTCTTGCCGTGGTCGACGTGACCCATGATCGTCACCACCGGAGGACGCGACTGCAGCGTTGCTGCATCGTCTTCCTTGGTGAAAAGACCTTCTTCGACGTCAGCCTCAGAGACACGCTTCACCGTGTGCCCCATCTCCTCGGCGATCAACTCTGCCGTGTCGGCGTCGATAACGTCGTTGATCTTGAGCATCTGGCCCTGCTTCATGAGAAGCTTGATCACTTCGACCGCGCGCTCCGCCATGCGGTTGGCGAGTTCCTGGATTGTGATTGCTTCAGGAAGCGTGACTTCGCGAGAGATCTTCTCACGCACGACCTGCTGCTGCCCGCGCTTGGCTTTTTCCTGACGGCGGCGCATGGAAGCGAGTGAGCGTGCACGTTGGCCGTCATCTCCACCTGTCGCAGCAGAAATCGTGAGCTTTGACCGTCTGCGGTCTTCACCGCCTCTTGGACGGGTCGTCGGCGTCGGCGCCTGTTTCGGACGCTTGACTGCACGGAGGCCTTTGTTGGCACGATCGTCTTCGGCAGCTGGCTGCGCGTCCGGTTTCGGCCGTGCCGGAGCCGGAGCATTGCGCTTGCCCATGTCGTCTAGGCTGCGCGGCTTGTTGCCGTTGGAAGGTGCAGGCCTGCGCACGGGTGCACCCGCAGCATCGGCTTTTTCCACCTTAGGCGCTTCATCCGCCGCAGCCTGTTCGGCTGCCGGCTGTGTCGGCGCTGCTGCTGCCGTTTCAGCGGCCAGCCGTGCTTCTTCCGCTTCACGCTTGGCACGCTCTTCAGCTTCGACCTTGGCGCGCTCTTCTTCTTCCGCCTTGCGCTGTGCGGCTTCCGCTACACGGCGCTTTTCATCTTCCTCGCGGCGCTTGCGCTCCTCGACTTCCCTCTCCTTGGCCATTTGAAGGGCAGCGGCACGCGCTGCGGCTTCTTCCTTGGTCAGGGTGCGAAGCACATTGCCGTTGCCTTTCTGGCGCTGACCAGAAGCGGCACGGCGCGCCTGTTTGGCGGCCTGCGGGTCGGGCTGTTGCGGCTTGCGAGGCGCTTCAGCCGGTTTGTCGAGACGCTGCGTCGTCGGCGCCGGCGATTCCGGTTTCGGTTCCTGGCCCGGAATTACAACACGGCGCTTCTTCTTCTCCACGACGACGGCCTTAGACCGGCCATGCGAGAATGACTGACGAACAGTCCCCTGATCGCCGCCGCCCCGCTTGAGGCCGAGCGTCTTGCCACGCTCAACGCTGATTGTCTTGTCGCCTGGATTTTTCGTATCGCTCATATTGCCTTCAGTCCTGCGCAACCGCCCTGCTATGCGTTGCTCTATTCGTCGCTTGCTGCGGAATAACCGCGAAAACGTTCAATGTCACGTACTCGTGCAAGAAAGTTTTCGCTCGCCTGCCCTGCAAGCAGTGCAGCATGTATCACATTTGACCGGCCCAATGCCAAATCCAATTGGGTCGAATTGAACAAACGGACGATTTGGCACCCGTTTGCCAGTTCCTCTCTTGCGGCGACCACCGCCGCCAGTTTCCGTATCCCGTCCTCAGCCGCATCCGAGGCGTGGATCAGTCCTGCAACAGCGTCCCGCCGCAGGGCTGCGTCTACTTTTGCATAACCGGTGACGAGTTCACCGGCCTTGCGCGTCAGGGAAAGCGCCTGAAGCGCTGCCCGTTCAAGGAGCCCATCGACGCGATCTGCCAGTCCCGGTTCGGTCCGGGCTTCACATTTGAACCCCCGGCCAAACACCTTCTTCCGGTTCTTTTCTGCTGCAACGACACTTTCTCTCGTAGCCGTTACCCAAACGCCGCGCCCCGGAAGCGCGCGTTTCAGGTCCGGAACCACTTCACCCGCAGGATCAAGTACGAACCGGATCAGCGAATTGACCGGGTGAACCTCCCGCGTCACGGCGCACTGCCGTTCGGTTGGTTCATTCTTCCTTGGCACGCCGTCACTCCTTCGGACCAGTCGGACTCAATCCGGTCCGTCGGCGGTCAAACGATCAATTCTCTTTCGAGCCTGAGGCCTTCACCTCATTCATCCATTCAAAATGACGCCAGCCGGCGCCTCTTCCTCAACTGTTTCAAGAACGTCGACAGCGTCTTCTTCGACTTCCTCTGCCTCAGCCGCCTGCGCGGCCAATTCTTCTTCCGTGATCCAGCCAGCCGCCAGACGCGCCGCCATCACCACATTTTCCGCGTCCGCACGGGACATGTCGAAAGCGGACAAGGTGCCTTCAAACCGTTTGGTTTCCCCGTCCTTGCGCTCCGTCCAGCCGACAAGGTCATCCGCTGCGCAACCTGCAAGGTCTTCCATAGTCTTGATGTCGTCCTGGCCGAGGGCGACAAGCATCGCAGTGGTCAGTCCGTCGATCGCGCGAAGGTCGTCCGAAACTCCGAGCGCAATCCGCTCTTCGTCGAGCTTGGCTTCCAGTTCGCCGAGGTAATCGCGCGCGCGCGCCTGGATCTCAACGGCGGTGTCGTCGTCGAAGCCTTCGATCATGGAGATTTCCTCGATCTCCACATAGGCGACTTCCTCAACAGACGTGAAGCCTTCGGTAGCAAGCAACTGGCCAACCATCTCGTCGACATTGAGAGCTTCCATGAAAAGCTGAGAGCGTTCCTGGAATTCCTTCTGGCGACGATCCGATTCTTCCTGCTCGGTCATGATGTCGATCGCCCAGCCGGTCAGCTGAGAGGCGAGGCGAACATTCTGGCCGCGCCGACCGATCGCAAGAGACAGTTGGTCATCGGGAACGACAACTTCAATACGTTCCGCATCTTCGTCGAGCACGACTTTGGCAACTTCAGCAGGCTGCAAAGCGTTGACGATAAATGTTGCCGGCTCGTCGTTCCATGGAATGATGTCAATCTTCTCACCCTGAAGCTCGCCGACAACGGCCTGAACACGGCTGCCGCGCATCCCGACGCACGCACCGACCGGATCGATGGACGAGTCCTTGGAAATCACCGCGATCTTTGCACGTGAACCCGGATCACGGGCAACGGACTTGATCTCGATTACGCCGTCGTAGATTTCCGGCACTTCCTGCGCGAAGAGCTTTGCCATGAACTGCGGATGGGTGCGTGACAGGAAGATCTGCGGCCCGCGTTGCTCACGGCGAACATCATAGATAAACGCGCGAATGCGATCGCCTGTCCTGAAGATTTCGCGGGGGATCAGCTCGTCCCTGCGCACAATGCCTTCGCCCCGTCCGAGATCGACGATGACATTGCCGTATTCGGCACGCTTGACCACGCCGTTGATGACTTCGCCCACACGGTCCTTGAACTCTTCGTACTGCCGGTCACGCTCTGCTTCGCGCACCTTCTGAACGATGACCTGCTTCGCGGACTGGGCCGCGATGCGCCCGAAATCGAGCGGCGGCAGCGGTTCAGCGATAAAGTCGCCGAGACTTGCCTCAGGATTTCGCGCCGTTGCATCGCCAAGCGAGATTTCGGTGGAGACATTTTCGACGGCCTCAACCACCTGCAACAGGCGTTGCAGCCGGATCTCTCCGGTCTTCGGATTGATTTCAGCGCGCACTTCGGTTTCGGTGCCGTACCGGGAACGGGCTGCCTTCTGGATCGCGTCTTCCATTGCGTTGATCACGATCATCCGGTCGATCGACTTTTCCCGGGCGACCGCGTCAGCAATTTGCAGCAGTTCCAGCCGATTCGCGCTGATTGCCATATTCCACTCCTCTTGCGCCAGCTTCATGCCTTGGTCGTTGTGGCGCGTTTGTCTTTGCCCCCGGGCCGAATGCTCAGTTGGGCGTGTTGTCCTGTGTCAGGTCATCTTCCTGGCCTCGGGCTGCAAGTGCAGCCTTTTCCGCCTGAAGAGCCGCGGTAATCAAATCATCTGTCAGTACGAGCTTGGCTTCGCCGATATTTTCAAGCGGCAGCAATACGGTGTCGTCCTCACCGTCGCGTGCATCAGGCAACCGAACCTGTGCCGCACCATCCTGCGCTCCCAGCAGCGTGCCGCGGAACCGCTTGCGACCGTCCAGCATGACCGCCATTTCGACCTTCAATTCGTGCCCGGCCCAGCGATCGAAATCACCAGCGCGCACAAGAGGACGGTCAATACCGGGAGAAGAGACTTCCAGGTGATAGGCCCGGTTGATCGGGTCTTCAACGTCAAGTGCCGGAGACACCGCCCGGCTGATTGTTTCGCAATCTTCCACCGTCATTGTGCCGTCCGGACGCTCAGCCATGATCTGCAATGTACAGCCGTTGGCTGCGCTGATCTTGGTGCGCACAAGACGATAGCCGAGATCTTCGATCACCGGCTCAACAATTGCGGCAACACGGGCATCAAGGCCCTGCTCCGTAACTATTCTGGTTTCGTGTGCGCTCACACTTGGCTCCTGTCAAAACCGTTTCCGGTCATAAGCATCAGATGCGCCCGATTTTCGGTCTACATGAGGCTATCCTGCTTCGTTCGTTGCTTCCGGCCTGTGCTTAAGCAAAAAAGAGCGGGTCCCCGGCGGGCCCACTCTCAAAGTGCTCTGATTAAGCCGTTTGAGGTGAAACACCGGCTGTATAACGCCAAAGCCTGCCGGAACGCAAGTCTCCCGGACCGAATCCCAAAAAGAACTTGATCAAATATCCGCAGGGCATGATGGCAGGCAGCGCCGAGGCGGCTCAAATGCGCCGGAAAGTCAGATAGCGCCCTTTTCGGCCTTCGCGGATTGCCTTGGCTTCATATCGAGTTCCGGGCCAGTCTTGCCAGGGTTCCTTCCAGTCACGCGCCGTCTCGGCAGTCCATTGAAACGCCGCGTGATCGCGCAAATGCCGGAGCGCCCAATCCACATATGTGTCAATATCGCTTGCGAACCTGAATTCGCTGTCCGGCCTGAGCACCCGTGCGTAACGGTCCAAATTCTGCTGATTGATAAAGCGCCGTTTCCAGTGCCGTTTCTTCGGCCAGGGGTCGGGGTAGAGCTGGTAGGCAAGATCGAGAGACGCATCCGGCAGCCAGTCGAGAACATTCACTGCATCATCGTCATAGAGCCTGACATTGCCAAGACCTTCGTCAACGACCACGGCAACGGCCTTGGCCATGCTGCCGACAAAAGGTTCGATACCGATAAAGCCGGTTTCCGGACTTGTGCGAGCCCTGTGCAAAAGGTGTTCGCCGCCGCCAAAGCCAACCTCCAGACAGACGGTTGTTACCTCCGCCTCAAAAAGGTCTCTCAAATCCGACGGGGCGGGTTTGTTCAGATCGAGCGCCAGACGCGGCAGCTCTTTTTCCATCAACGCTTCTCGGCGCGGACTCAATGGCTTGCCCTTGCGGCGGCCAAAAAACGAACCTTCGTAACGGTCTGTCATCTTGAACAAGTAACGTCTTAAACAAGCAGATCGCCGGTGCATTACCGGCGATCCGCAGCATGCTTATGATCTCTATTCGCCGTGAACGGACTTATCCGGCAAGCGGACGCAATTCGTCGACGAGATCGGCTTTTTCCCAGCTGAAGCCACCGTCGGCATCCGGCTGGCGACCGAAGTGACCATATGCAGCGGTGCGCTCATAGATGGGGTTGTTGAGCTTCAGGTGTTCGCGAATGCCGCGCGGGCTAAGACCCATGACCTCGCGAAGCGTTGCTTCCAACTTGGATTCGTCGCAGCGTCCGGTCTGGTGCAGATCGACGTAGACCGACAGGGGATCTGAGACACCGATCGCGTAGGACAGCTGGATCGTGCACCGATCCGCCAGGTCCGCCGCCACAACGTTCTTGGCAAGATACCTGGCTGCGTAGGCAGCCGAGCGGTCGACCTTTGTCGGGTCCTTACCGGAAAAGGCGCCGCCGCCGTGCGGTGCCGCACCACCATATGTGTCGACGATGATCTTGCGACCCGTAAGTCCGGCATCGCCGTCAGGACCGCCGATCACAAATGCACCCGTAGGGTTCACGTGCCAGGCGGTTTCACCGCTGATCCAGCCCTCAGGGAGCGCTGTGCGGATATAGGGTTCGACAATCCTGCGCACATCTTCCGATGTCAGTGCGGGGTCAAGATGCTGCGTTGACAGAACGATGGAGGTCGCGGCGACAGGTTTGCCGTTTTCGTAACGGACCGTTACCTGGCTTTTCGCATCCGGACCCAGAACCGGCTCCTTGCCGGATTTGCGCGCTTCAGCCAAAAGCTGGAGAATCTTGTGCGAGTACAGGATCGGCGCCGGCATCAGTTCTTCGGTTTCGCGGCAAGCGTAACCAAACATGATGCCCTGATCGCCTGCGCCTTCATCCTTGTTGCCGCCGGCATCCACGCCCTGCGCAATGTGCGCGGACTGCGCGTGCAGATGAACCGCAACGTCGCAATTTTCCCAATGGAAGCCATCCTGCTCGTAGCCGATATCCTTGACGGCCATGCGCGCAAGATGGGCGATATATTCGTTGGTGATGCTCGCCGGGCCGCGCGTTTCGCCCGCAATGACGATCCGATTTGTCGTTGCCAGGGTTTCACAGGCAACGCGCGCCTCGGGCATTTCTTTGAGATAAGCGTCGACAACAGCATCGGAAATGCGGTCGCAGACTTTGTCCGGATGTCCTTCAGAAACGGACTCGGACGTGAAGAGATAATTCTGACGTGCCATTGGCGATCGTCCTTCTGGGAATGAATATAACTGAAGCGGCAAATGACATTGCCGCTTCAGGTGCATCAATCTTAGATGTTTTTCGCCGCGTCAAGCGCAATATAAAAAATTATCAGTCGTCACCGGCCAGGGAGCGCACAAGATCGACAATGCGGCGTCGCACCTTCGGATCCTCGATCCGCACAAAGGCCTTGTTCAAGGACAGGCCTTCAGAGGACGACAGGAAATCGACGACATAAGAGGTCGGCTGAGTTTCTCCGAACCCTTCCGCTTCCTCAGGCGTGCCGGGCGCGTCTTCGAAAAAGAATGACACCGGGACTTTCAGAATGGTCGCAATGTGCTGCAGGCGGCTGGCACCGATACGGTTGGTGCCCTTTTCGTATTTTTGAATCTGCTGGAAGGTGATGCCAAGGCTTTCACCCAGTTTTTCCTGGCTCATGCCGAGCATCATCCGCCTCAGGCGGACGCGGCTGCCGACATGTATGTCTATCGGGTTTGGAGACTTCTTACTGGGCATGTACGTCGCTCTTTCTTTTTCTCGCGGCGAATGTCCGCTCGTTTTCGATTGTACAAGCTCCCCTGAGTCCTCCCACAAGACCCTGGAGATTGAAGCAAGCCCGCAACCCCTTACTTGTACATGAATCAACCTTCAATCGGCTATTTCACGGTTGTATCACACTTTAATCACTCAACTCAAACAAAAAATATCAATTTTTACGCGAGTAGCGGTTGTATTTCGATAGACCCGCAAATACAACAAGAGCTATTGAAATAAACAACACGGGAAGATCGCCAAAAATCCCGTAGAGAGTCCTGCTTAACCTCTGCGGAAGCTTGGCATCGAGCACGCCGCGCTCAAAAATTACCAATTCCTCAACGACAGCTCCGCGTCCATCGACGACAGCCGATATACCGGTATTGGCTGCCCGGACGAGCGGAAGACCGGTCTCGATCGCGCGCATGCGCGCCTGCGCAAAGTGCTGATATGGACCGGGCGTGCGACCGAACCAGGCGTCATTGGTCACGTTGAGCAGGAAGGAAGCATCTCCTGCGGCAGAGGCGATAGCTGCCGGGAAAATGGCCTCGTAGCAAATCAGGGGTAGAAAAGGGTAGTGCTCGGAGGTTGTGAGAATGCGCTGCTGATACCCGGCCTCAAAACCTTCCAGTGGCCCGGCAAGATTTGATATGCCCAGCCTGTCGAGCAAGTTCCTTAGCGGTACGTACTCGCCGAAAGGCACCAGCCGCACCTTGTCGTAAAATCCTTTGATCGTGCCATTGCCCGCAACAACGAAGACGCTGTTGAAATACGCTGGACCAGAGGGCGTGTTTTCGGCGCGAACCGCTCCGGTGACAAGCTCCGTGTTCACACCCAGCGCGTTCCCAATCCGGAACAAGGCGCCCGGTTCCTGGGTCAGCAGGAACGGTAGTGCCGATTCGGGCCACACCACCAGTCTTGGCGCGCCGACGCGGGCTTCGCCGCCGAGCGGGGCCTCAGTCATGTCCAGATATGTCTGGAAAATCTGATCCTTGAGTTCCGGACGCCATTTGTCCTTCTGATCGATAGCCGGCTGAATAATGCGGACATCCAGATCAGCGACACCGGTCTCGGCAGTCCATATCCGCACCGATCCGAAAACGGCAATGCCTATCAACGCCGCCACTGCAACTGCCAATGCTCTAAGCCGCGCCCCCAGGGGTTTGACGTCGGCGAGAACAGCCGGCGCTGCACCGATGGCAACGACAAGAAACGTCAGACCATAAACTCCGATCAGACTTGCAGGCTGTGCCAGAGGCAGATAGTCGGAAACACCATATCCGAAGGTGTTCCAGGGAAAGCCGGTCAGGACGTGGCCGCGCAACCAGTCGGCAAGTGTCAGACCGGCCGCGAGCATGAGAACCCTGCGAAACCGGTCAGTCCAGAAAGACGCGGCCAATGCAACACCTGCTCCTGTGAACAAGGCGAGCCCGACCGGCATGGCAAGGACCGCGAACGGCATCAACCAGGCGAACCGCTCAGCCTCAACAAGAAAAGCCGATCCGATCCACCAAAGACCTGAGAGAAAGTACCCGAAACCGAAAAGCCAGCCGAGAAAAAACCCTGCGCGTGCGTTTGCCCAGGTCTTGCCGGCAGCCGGCTCAAGCGCACCGTCCAGAATCCAGACGAGTGCAGGGAATGTGATCAGAAAGATGGGCAGGAACGCGTAGGGCGGCATCGCCAGTGCCGTCAATGCACCGCAAAGCACACAGAGGAACCGTCGCTGCCATCCCCATGCCAGCAGGAAGGTGTTTGGCAGGACCGAAAGTCTTTGTGAAAGCCAATGCATGTAAACTGCCCCCCAAGCTAGGCTTGGAGGTTTGTCGGCTCATTGCTGGCCGGTCAAGGGCAATTATCCGGACCGGTCGCCCAATTCACTGCGTATATCGTTGTCCGGCGGCGCTGTCCCCTCCTCGCCGCTCAATTCCGCGCGTTGCTCAGAGACGCTGTCCTGAATATTCGCACCGGGTTTCTTCTGTCGCCGCCTGAGGTCCTGAGCGCGGGGTTCCGTGCGCCTTCTGCGGATTTTCAAGCGTTTGATACGCCGGGGATCTGCATCCATGACTTCAAATTCAAAGCCCGGGACTTCTTCTGGAACAAACAAAAGTTCACCGCGAACCGGTACACGCCCGATGGAAACGTAGAGAAGACCGCCCAGCGTATCGACATCCTCGGAAATCTCGCCCTCCGTCAGCCGTGTTCCAAGAACTCCATCGAGATCCTCCAGCGGCAGCCGTGGATCGGCGATCCAGACACCATCGCCGGCAGACGCAAGCATTGCCTCTTCATCTTCATCATGCTCGTCTTCAATGTCGCCGACGACTTCTTCGACCAGATCTTCCAGAGAGACAAGCCCGTCGGTTCCGCCATATTCGTCGATCACAAGCGCCATCTGTATGCGGCCGGCCTGCATTTTAGCCATGAGATCGGTTGCCGGCATGGAAGGGGGAACAAACAACAGGTTGCGCAAAAGGTCCGTGTCCTTCAACGTGACGGACAGGTCGACACAGGACAGATCCAGATCCGGCAGATTGTGACCCTTACGAACCGATCCATTGTCCGGATGGTCGTTTCCTTCCCCTTCGTCAACTCCATTTTCCACAGCAGTTGCAACACGGCTGCAAGCGCCCTGCTCTGCGATAAATGCCATCAGATCCTTGATGTGGACCATGCCGCGCGGATCATCCAATGTGTCTTCATAGACCGGCATGCGCGAATGACCGCTCTTCTGGAAAAGCTCCATAAGCCGGCTAAGGCTTGTGTCCAGATCGACCGCATCGATGTCCGCGCGCGGGATCATGACGTCATCGACACGCAATTCACGCAGTCGAAGAATGTTTCCGAGCAGCAAACGCTCTTCCGGTGAAAACGCGGCATCATCGCTCACCTCACGGGCAAGCTCGTCCTCCAGGTTTTCACGCAGGCTCGAAGACTGGCGCCCCAAGCGCAGGATGCGTTTGAGATTGTCGAGAAAGGCCGCAGTCCGCTGCGGCTTTATCTGTTGCGGGTCTTCTCTTTCAGGAGACTGTCCGGAACTTGCGGGCTTCCGCTCTCCCGCCGGACTTTGCGTTTCAACTGCGCTCATCATCTATCAATACAAGAACATTGTGCCTCATGATGCCACTTAACCACCATCGGCCACAAGGGCGCTGTCGGCGTAAGGGTCATCGATGTCAATTGACGCCAGGATCGCCTTTTCAAGACTTTCCATCAGCTCGGCTTCCTCTCGCTCCTGATGATCATAGTCGAAAAGATGAAGCAAACCATGAACCGTCAGATGGGAAAGATGGTCCGAGAAATCAACTCCTAATTCCGTTGCCTCCCGGGAAATCGTCTCACACGCAAAAACGATGTCACCAAGCAACGGGCCATAGCTGTCATCATCAGGGTCACTGCCGGGAAACGACAGAACATTTGTCGGTTTGTCCTTGTCACGCCACTTGCCGTTCAACTTGCGGATTGCCTCATCATCGGTAAACAGGAGCGACACTTCCGTGTTCTGCTGAACCTTGAGGTCAGTGTTGGTAAAGCAGGCCTCAAGCGCGCGCAGAACAACGCCCTTCAATTCATCCTCAGACGGCCAGCGTCCCGCTTCAATCGTCAGGTCGACGGTAAATCCGTCTGGCAACGCGTCGGTCATATCGGAAAAGCAACCTTACGACGCCGCGGCCTTGCGCGACCGTGGAGGTGTTTCATCGTTTTCAGCTTCGCGGCGGCGTTCGCTGTAACGGCGTTCACGGGCCTCGGATTCCTCGCGCGCTGCATTGTCGTAGGCAGTCACGATCCTGCCAACGAGTTCATGACGCACAACATCTGTTTCATTGAAGCGGATGTGCGACACAGCCGGGATATCCGTCAGCAGGCCCAGCGCTTCGCGCAGACCGGATTTCTGGCCTGCCGGAAGGTCGATCTGACTGGGGTCGCCGGTAACGATCATCTTTGATCCTTCACCCAGCCGGGTGAGAAACATTTTCATCTGCATTGAGGTTGTGTTCTGCGCTTCATCGAGAAGGACGACTGCGTTGGACAAGGTCCGGCCACGCATGAATGCGAGCGGTGCGACCTCTATCATCCCGGACTGCAACCCCCTGTCGACCTTTTCGGCCGGCATCATCTCGTAAAGCGCGTCGTAGATCGGACGCAGATAAGGGTCGACCTTGTCTTTCATCTCTCCGGGGAGAAAGCCCAGGCGTTCGCCCGCTTCCACGGCCGGCCGCGACAGAATGAGGCGTGCGACGTCGCCGCGCTCCAGCAAGGCAGCCGCGTAGGCCACCGCGAGAAAGGTTTTGCCGGTACCAGCCGGGCCCGTTCCGAAAATCAGATCCGCACGGTCCATGGACCTGATATAGGCGTCCTGCGTCGGCGTGCGCGCAACGATCGTCTTGCGCCGCGTCGCAATCTGGGCAAAGGCCAGCCTTGATTTCGGTTCAAGCGTCGGCAAGGGCAGTTGCGCATCGGCCGCGGCGGCCATGCGAAGTGCTCCATCCACATCGCCAGGATGAACTTCCTGGCCCTGCAAAAGACGTTGATAAAGGGCTTCAAGCGCGGTGCGGGCCTGGGTACACCCGCCCCGGGATCCCTTGAGCGTAACCTGGTTGCCACGGGCAATCGCGTCGATCCCGAGCCGCTGCTCGATCAGCGCCAGATTCTGGTCGAACTGGCCGAAAAGATCGCCAATCAGCCGATTATCTTCAAATGCAAGAACGATATGGGTCATGTCGGATGCCGAACCAGACGGCGAGGATTGATCCGATTGCTTGCGTGAAGAAGAACTGTCGCGCGTCAAAAGACGTCTCCTTTAGACCACCGTGGCCGGGACCGGCCGGGCTTTCTGGGTGGTATCTTGCCTGTCAAAAAGTTGCCCGAACAGCGAATTAGATCCGATCTCAACGATTTCCACCGCTTGTATGCTGCCGATCAGGTCTTCGGGTGCGTCCAGTTGCACGGGCTGGAGCCAGGGTGACTTTCCAACGAGCTGGCCGGGATTGCGGCCCTTCTTTTCCAGTAGCACATCGCAGGTCATTCCCAACCGGGACGCGTTGAAGGCTTTCTGCTGCTCGCTCACCAGCGCCTGCAGCTCCGCAAGGCGGGCCGACTTCACGTCTTCGGGCACCTGATCTTCCATCGTGGCACCTGGTGTTCCAGGCCGCTGGCTGTATTTGAACGAGAACGCGGACCCGTATTCAACACGCCGGATCAGATCCATGGTGTCTTCAAAGTCCTGATCCGTCTCCCCCGGAAACCCGACGATGAAATCGCCTGAAAGGGCAATGTCGGGCGCAGCTGCACGGATTTGGTCGATAAGCCTGAAATACTCCTCGCGCGTGTGACGCCGGTTCATGGATTTCAGGATCCTGTCCGATCCGGATTGCACCGGAAGATGCAGATAGGGCATGAGAGTCTTGAGGTCGCGATGGGCCTCGATCAGATCATCGTCCATGTCGCGCGGGTGGCTTGTGGTGTAGCGCAGCCGGTCAAGTCCGCCGATCTCCGACAAGCGGCGCAGCAAACGGCCCAGGCCCCAAGTCGAACCGTCGGGTGCCTCGCCGTGATATGCATTGACGTTTTGACCCAGCAACGTCACCTCGCGAACGCCGGAAGCTGCCATACGCTCTGCTTCGGTGACAATCTGCTCCACAGATCGCGATACTTCCGCACCACGCGTATACGGCACAACACAGAATGTGCAGAATTTGTCACATCCCTCCTGGACCGTCAGGAACGCGGATGGTGCGCGTTTGAGCACATGCTTTTGCGCTTGATCGGAGAGGTGATCGAATTTCGCGTCGATATCGAATTCGGTTTCGACCACTTTCCTGCCGCCGCGTGCCTTTTGCAGGAGGTCTGGCAGCTGATGATAGCTTTGCGGGCCCACAACGACGTCGACGATCGGCGCGCGTCTTGAAATCTCTTCGCCCTCGGCCTGTGCGACACAGCCGGCAACACCGACCATCATGTCCTTGCCGGATTTGGCCCGTTCTTCCTTGACCTTTCGGATGCGGCCAAGTTCGGAATAGACTTTTTCCGCGGCTTTTTCACGGATATGGCAGGTGTTGAGTATGACAAGATCGGCGTCTTCCAGATCATGGGTTGCCTCGAATCCCTCGGGCGCCAGAACATCCGTCATCCGTTCGCTGTCATAGACATTCATCTGACAGCCATAGGTACGCACAAAAACCTTGCGCGTGTTGCTGGTGGTCTTTGAACTGGAGTCACTTGCGGAAACGGTGGATGGTGTCGTTTCGTGATCTGCTTCCGGGCGGCTTGTCATTCGCTCCTCATGGCCCTGTTCGGTCGGCCGGCATGTCATGGTGATAAGGTGCCTTGCGGTCTGTCGGTCCAACACGTGACCAGGACAAAACGTTATCCCCGGTCACTCAAACAGGTTCACTGTTTGACGGCACTCAAATTCAGGCGCCAGCTTTAACGGGTTTTTCCTCGTTTGAGAAGAACTCAGACGCCTCGATTTCGCTTATTTCCAGCCGCTCGACCGGCTTTTGAAGCAATGAGGCAACAGTTAAGGATCTGACCTCGCTCTCAAGCTGCCGCGTAAGCGCTTTTCGGTCTGTGGTTTTGTCGACGAGGACAGGCTCGCCCCAGGTCACGATGACGTCTAGGGCACCACGGGTGAAAATGCCCCACAGGTGACCGGGAAGCTCCATGTCTCCATACCAGGCGACATGCGGGCGATGCGCCCTGCCCATGGGCAGTCCGTAGAAGCCCTGATAGGCGACCGAAAGCGGCTGAACCCAAACCTTTGTGTCTCCGTTTTCACCAAGCGCCCTCGTGGCGGCACCCAGAAGAGCAGAGCGGAACGGCAAAACGCAATTGCCGTCATTCGATGTCCCTTCCGCGAACAGCACCATCGGGTCGCCCGCCGCCATGCGTTCGGCAATCTCGTCGGCGACCTGTCCGGTCTCCGTTCGCCTTGTCCTGTTCACAAAAACCGTTCGTTGCAGTTTTGCAAGCAAACCGAAGATCGGCCAGCCGGAGACTTCGGACTTCGCAATGAAGGAGAGCGGGATCAAAGAGCCGAGAACGGTTATGTCGACCCAGGATGCGTGATTGGCGGTGATCAGCAGGGGGCGGTCGCCGGCCGGTTTGCCAACCTGTTTCACCTTGATGCCAACAAGACGCGACGCGATCCTGTGCCAGATCAGCGGGAGATGTTTTTGAACCGGGAGATGCAGCCTGATGGAAACCCATTGAAGGGGAATAAGAACCAGCGAGACGAGCGTCAGAACAAAGATAATGATACTGGCCTTGACCTCAGCCATCGCCCTTTTCACCCTTCGAGGCGGAGAGCGGAACGCCGTAAAGCTCCAACCGGTGATCGACAAGTTTATAACCAAGCTTCTTGGCGATGAACTCCTGCAACGCCTCGATTTCTTCGCTGCGGAACTCGATCACGCGGCCACTGCGCAGGTCAATCAGATGATCGTGATGTTCATCCGGCATCGTTTCATAACGCGAGCGACCATCCCTGAAGTCGTGTCGTTCGATCATCCCGGCGTCTTCGAAAAGCTTGACCGTGCGATAAACAGTGGAAATGGAAATACCGGGGTCGATTGCAACCGAGCGGCGATACAGTTCTTCGACGTCCGGGTGATCGTCAGACGCTTCTTCTATGACAGTTGCAATGATGCGGCGCTGTTCGGTCATGCGCATGCCCTTGGCAACACACATTTCCGCCAGCGTTATTTGCCGCTCGTCCGTCATTTCATCGCCACCTGCTGATTGACCGGAGTTGTCGTCTTACAGCGCTTAGCGAAGATCGATGCGCATGACAAGCGCCGTGCCGTCGCCTTCGCTGTTGCCGTAATACCCTTTCCGCTGGCCAACTTCCTTGAAACCCAGGCCCCGGTAAAGAAGCAATGCGGCTTCGTTGGTAGCGTCAACTTCCAGAAACAGGTGGCTGCATCTCTGACTGTAGAGCCGGAAGAGACCATCTTCCATAAGCTTCTTGCCGATCCCGCGGCCGCGCTGCCTGGGATGCACAGCCACTGTGATGACTTCCGCTTCGTCCGCGACAGTTCGCAGGATCAAGAACCCGAGCGGTGCGCGCGTTCCGTACGGACTGGCGCGACGGGCGACAAGGATCGACGTTCCCTCCTGCGCTTTCATTCGCGCAAGGTCTTCCGTGTTCCATTTGTTTGCGAACGAGGCTGCGTGGATATCGGCAATCTTTGGCAGATCCTCGTCCAGCGCCTCTTCCACGACCGGCGGCTGGGTCCAGAACCACCAGAAACTCATTGCCGTTCAATCCTTCCTCTGGTTTGCGGCGTTGCGTCAGGCGGCCGCAGATAGAGCGGCGAAGGTGCACTCACAACCGGATCAGCAAGGATGCCGAGTTCAGCGACCTCGCGAATGCCCGGATACCCCAACCGGGACAGTATCTGCTCTTGCGGCAGGCCCAGCGAGGCTGCCACCGAATCCGCACCCGACCCGGCCAACCTTATGCTCTTCGACGACGTTGCCGCAAGATCCGTCAGCGTTCGGACAGAGGCGTTCCCGATCGCATCGCCAAAAGCTGTGAACTCCTGACAATAAACTTCCTCTCCCTTGCCCGTCAGCGCGACAAGCAAAGGGCCGCCGGCGTCCCTGGGCGCAGACGAGCGGGCGATTGCCGCGAGTGTCGTAATGCCCACAACAGGCTTGCTGAGGACAAGTCCGAAGCCGCGTGCAACTGCAAGACCGACCCGCAAGCCGGTGAAACTGCCTGGCCCAACGGTCACTGCAACCCGGTCGAGATCTGAGAATGCTGTGGACGTCTCGGCCATGACTTCGCCGATCATGTCCATCAGCCTTTCCGCATGGCCACGGCCAATTTCCTCGCCGATTGCGTCAAAACAGGCCGTATCTTCCCCGTCGTCGAGGACGGCGGCAGCGCAATTGGAAAGGGCTGTGTCTATGGCAAGTACACGCATACCCAATGCCACTACCTTGGACACGGCGCTGAGTCGAGCCGAGCTTTGGGCCTAAGTCCAATTGAGGGCTTGCGTTCCACAAAGAATGGTGTAGCGAAATAAAAACGGCCCGACGCGATGGCCGGGCCGTTGAAAACACTCGGAAAATTCGATCAGATCGGCCGAACTTCCTCAACTTCCGGTACGAAGTGGCGCAGCAGATTCTGAATGCCGTGCTGTAAAGTTGCCGTTGACGACGGGCAACCGGCGCAAGCACCGCGCATGGACAGATAAACGATTCCTTCCTTGAATCCCTTGAATGTGATGTCGCCGCCATCCTGTGCAACAGCGGGACGGACACGGGTTTCGAGGAGTTCCTTGATGGTGCTGACCGTTTCTTCTGTGCCTTCGTCGAAGAATTCACCTTCCTCAATGTCTTCGACCTGACCAGCCGCCATGACCGGCTGCCCGGACATGAACTGTTCCATGATGACACCGAGAATTGCCGGCTTCATGTGTTGCCAATCCGTCTCGTCCTTGGTGACGGTGACAAAGTCGTGGCCGAAGAACACTGCTGCGACGCCCGGTACATCGAAAAGTTTCTCGGCGAGCGGCGACGCTCCGGCATCTGCGCGCGTGCGGAAATCGTAAGTGCCTTCCGGCAATACAACGCGGCCTGGCAGGAACTTGAGCGTGGCCGGATTGGGTGTTGCTTCGGTCTGAATGAACATGTGTTTCGTCCTTGCGTTTGACAACGCGTCCTGTGGTCCAGCGTTTCGCGCCTCTCTACCATCGCAAAACACCGATGGGTTTTTGTAACCCATCTTGAAGCAGTTTGGAATAGTTAAAAACTAGATAGTCTTCGCCGAAGGAAGATCAAGCGTGGCTGGCACATTTGAACCTGTTTTCCAATGTTCAGGCCAATGCAGCGATCGAATCGTCATCCAAATTCCCAGGAACGATCGTGACCGGGATCGGAAACGTGCCGGCAGACTTTCCCGCAATGGAGGAGACAAGAGGTCCGGGTCCTTCTGAACCGGTGCTCGCGGCCAGAACGAGAATCGCGATGTCCGCATCGGCCTCGATCAGTTCCAGTATTTCTTCGGACTTGGAGCCTTCACGGACAACGGTCTCCGGCTCGGTTCTGGCGACCGAGCGTACGCGCTCGCCCGCCTTGGCGAGCGTTGCCTCGGCCCCTTCAAGGGCTTCAGCGCGCATGATGTCCTCAACGCCCAGCCAGTGCTGAAAGTCTCCCGGTGCAATCACGAAGACAAGCGTAACAACGCCACCTGTGCGCGCCGCCCGCTTCGCCGCATAGACGATTGCCCTATCACACTCGGGCGTTTCATCGACCACGACCAGAAACTTCCGGCGGTGGCCTTCTTCGTTGCTTTTCCGAATAGCTACCATAAGCGCATGCTGCCATCGCCGCGCGCGCATCGCAAGCGGCGAAATCGCCGCCCGCAACAGCTCTCAGCTTACAGGATGAACTTCGAGAGATCGACGTTCTTGGCGAGATCGCCAATATTTTCCCTCACAAAATCCGCTGTTATCTCAACGGTTTCGCCCGAACGGTCTGGAGCAGTGAACGAAATCTCGTCGAGAATGCGTTCCATGACCGTCTGAAGTCGCCGCGCACCGATGTTTTCAACAGATGCGTTGAGATCAACCGCCACAGAGGCAATTTCCTCAATCGCGTCTTCGGTGAAGGTCAAGTCGACCTCTTCGGTTTGCATGAGCGCCACATACTGCTTGATCAGGCTCGCCTCCGGTTCTGTCAGGATAGCCCGGAAATCGTCCTTGTTCAGTGCCCGGAGTTCAACCCTGATCGGCAGGCGGCCCTGCAGCTCAGGAAGGAGGTCCGACGGCTTGGCGACGTGAAACGCGCCGGAAGCAATGAACAGGATATGGTCGGTCTTGACCGGGCCGTGTTTGGTGGAAACGACGGTTCCCTCGATCAGCGGCAGAAGGTCTCGTTGCACCCCTTCGCGGGAAACGTCGCCACCTGTCCGGCCCTCACGTGCGCAGATCTTGTCGATTTCATCCAGGAACACGATGCCGGAATTCTCCACCAGCGCGATTGCCTCTTCGACCACCTTGTCCTCATCGAGCAGCTTGTCGGATTCTTCGTTGATCAGAAGATCGTAGCTTTCGCTTACGGTCGTGCGCTTGGTCTTGGTCTGGCCACCGAAGGCTTTTCCGAGAAGGTCCGACACATTCATCACGCCGACACTGGCGCCCGGCATTCCCGGCAGGTCGAAACTCGGCATTTGCGCCTGTGCGCGCACCTCGACCTCAATTTCCTTGTCGTCCATCTCGCCGTCGCGCAGTTTCGTGCGGAAGCTCTCGCGGGTCGCGGGGCTTGCATTTGCACCGACGAGGGCATCCAGGACACGCTCTTCCGCCAGAACATGCGCTTTCGCCTTCACCTCGTCCCGCTTTTTGTCCCTGACCAGGGTAATCCCGGCCTCAACGAGATCGCGGACAATCTGTTCCACGTCGCGGCCAACATAGCCGACTTCCGTGAATTTCGTCGCTTCAACCTTTGAAAAGGGGGCGTTCGCGAGCTTGGCAAGGCGGCGCGAGATCTCCGTCTTACCGACGCCGGTCGGTCCAATCATGAGAATATTCTTCGGCAGAACTTCTTCCCGCATCTGGCCCTGGAGCTGCTGACGGCGCCAGCGATTGCGCAAGGCAATCGCAACCGCCCGCTTGGCATCCTTCTGGCCAACGATATAGCGATCGAGTTCGGAGACGATCTCGCGCGGTGAAAAATCGGTCATTTCTTAAGACACACCTTCTGTATTCATGTGTTCCATCAGCAGACTGTCATCCGTCTTTCCAATGAGGTCCGGCATCTCCCGAAACCCCGCATTGCGATAGGCCCTGACCGCCCTCGTGTTAGCCGGGTCCGGATCAATGACGATCCGGTCGTGGCCTTCCTGCCGCAACTTGCGGACAAATGTCTGCAAAACTCTGGTTCCGGTACCCTTTGACAAGTCTTTCGCGTCGGCAATCGACAGGTCCACGCCAACGGCATTTGCGGGAAGGAGGTCGAGCCAAGGGTAATCCTTGGCGAACTCGGTCCCCAGCTGGTCCTTGACGAACCAGACCTGAATGTAGCCCTTGTCTGACCCGTCGACTTGAAAGATGAAGGGAAGCGTGGTGTCGCGTCCCTCGATCATGTCGACGACATATTGCACTTCCTCGTCCGGTTCGCCCCACCATTCGCGCCAATGGGGCCTTGCCATCCAATCGGCAAGCATCAGCACATCCTCGTGTGTAACGGGGCGAAACGTTATCATGGCCGCCTATTCGACCGTATCCAGCGTTTCGACTGTGACGCTCTCGTTCGTATAGACGCAGATTTCAGCAGCAACTGCCATCGCCTTGCGGGCGATCGTTTCCGCGTCAAAGTCGGTGTCCGCCAACGCCCGGCCGGCAGCAAGCGCGTAGTTCCCGCCTGATCCAATGCCCATCACACCGCCTTCAGGTTCCAGGACATCGCCTGTGCCGGTAAGCACGAGAGAGACGTTCTTGTCCGCAACAAGCATCATCGCCTCGAGACGGCGCAGATAACGATCGGTTCGCCAGTCCTTGGCCAGTTCCACACAAGCGCGCATCAGCTGACCCGGATACTGCTCCAGTTTCGCTTCCAGCCGCTCAAACAGTGTAAACGCATCCGCCGTCGCTCCTGCGAAACCTGCGATGACCTCGCCTTTGGCAAGCAGCCGCACTTTGCGGGCCGAATGTTTGATCACGGTTTGGCCCAGAGAGACCTGGCCATCGCCGGCAATGACAACTTTGCCGTCCTTGCGCACCATCATGATCGTCGTCCCGTGCCATTGGGCCGGTTCGCGCGTATCGCTCATTCATTCCTCTTGGGTTATTTCAACAATGCTGCCGCCCTATGTAGGCGGCATTTCCGTCTTTTCCAAGCCGTTGATCTTCCGTGCGGGATCAGCGCCCTGTTTGAGGGTCGCGGATTCTCAGCGCGACATCTCGAGTTTTGCCGCCCGCAGGAACGCTTCCACCAGCTTGTCGAGCTGGCCGCTCAAGCGCTCTTCGGCGAGCTCGTCCTTGTCATCGAACGCACTCGAAACCTTGGGAATGGACACCATCTGCGGAATGACCGTTGCCCCAAGACCCACTTCCAGAATGGTCCGCATGCCGATGAGACCACGCATCCCGCCGAAGCCACCGGGAGACGCCGCGCCCAGTGCAAAGACCCTGTGTCTGAAAGGTTCGCCCGGTTCTTTCACGCGGCTAATCCAGTCGAGAGTGTTTTTGAGCAAAGGTGTTATGCCTGCATTGTATTCCGGGCAGGCGAGGAAAATTCCGTCGTGGCCAACAAAGAGCCGCTGAAGTCGCTTGGCGTTTTCCGGAACTCCGTCGCTTTCCTCCAGATCGCCGTCATAAACCGGAAGAGGATAGTCGCGGAGCGAAAGGCGGGTTACGTTGGCGTCGAGTATCGACAATCGCTTGGCGATCAAAGCGGCGAGTTTTCCGTTATGAGATCCGCTTCGCACCGAGCCTGAGCATACGATAATTTTCGGAGTGCGCATCAAAAGACCCTTTTCGACAAGTATTGAGGCGATGGTCTCATTGTTACGGCAAACAGACGATGTTTATCCAGTTCTCGCATGCCATTGGAGCAAAGCGAACGCGGCCTGGCCGCGCCCGCTCAGACGAGCTCAGAAGATGCTTGCAATGAAACCGGGGATACATTTGACAGCGTAAGACCAGTCATCCTTGCGCCACTTGGATATTTCGTACGCGGCGTCGCCAAGGTCTTCACCCATTTCGGCAAAAATCCGCGTCGGGCCCTGCTTCATGCGATCGACAAGCCTGCTAAATCGCGCCATGTCGAGGTCGCCGGTCTTAATAAGATGGATGGCCCCAAGAGCGAGCGTTGTCACGCTGTCAACGCCGGACGCTCCAAGACCGATCGGATCGCAGGCACGGATCACTTGAAACACCTTGCTGTTCTTTACGGAACCGGGAGCGATCGCCTCGACAAGGCTTTGCAGGCCCTCGACCATGCCGGCCCAGGGAATGGCCTTGCCCATGAAGTGTTTGTAGAGTTCGGACGTCCCATACAGATAGTCGCCCTGCTCGAACTTGTCGGCTACTTCAATAAGCGTGATCACGTGACCGGCGGCACCCGCCTTACTTCCAAGAGTTCCCAGGAAACGGCCGAATTTGGACGCCGGTGCACCAATGGCATCAAGGGCGCCGAACTGCCGTCCGTTCATTCCGGAAATCGCCTTCATCACGTCCCGCGCCTCGGAGACGGAAAAGCCCCACTTGCGCAGCTGAGACCAGGCGGCAATGACCTTGCGCGCATCTTCGGCACGTCCAATCGTGCCGAGAAATTTCTTCATATCCGGAATGCTTTTGTCGATCAGTTCGCGCCTGAATTCGTCAAAGGCACCGCTGTCACCGATATCGGCCGCCTCTTTTGCCAGCAGTTTTTCTGCCGGTGTCAGACGATCATCGCGGGTCGTCTCGCTGGCAACGGTTGATGGATGGGCTTCCGGCGGAATACACATTCTCTGCCAGACCGATGCCGAGTTCGGATCATTAAGCGCGTTAATGGTCCGGTTGGCCGGATCAACGCGTCCATCCGGACGGCGCAGTCGAACAACGCTGGCCTGAAAGTCCTTGATTGCGCCGATCGTCTTTGATCCAACTTTCCCGTCGGGAACCAGCTCCTTGCGCGAAGTTCCCATGAGCGCATTCAGGCGGGTCTGAACCGTCTTAACATCCAAAAATTCATTGTTTCCAAACCGGCCGACTGAGCCGGTTATTCCGATACTTGAATTGATCATTTTTAAGAAAACCTGGTCGTGTCTAACAATATCAAAATGCACGGTCAGGGTTATGTCTCAATTCATCTGTCATCACCTGTGATGTGCATCACCGGGAATGCGAAAGTGCGGGATTTTGCCTCACAGGGGTCTCGGAAAGTGGACGCCACGGGCCGCAATGCGTGCAATCAGGGCGCAGTACCTTCCTTCGCCAAGGACTGATGTTTCGCCAATGATGCTCAAAATTCTAAGTTACAGTGCGACTGGCGACGCTGCGCGCAGAGCGCTTTGGTCTAATGGCCCTTGCGATATACCCAAACACGCGCCGGCGGCAGGTTTTTCCAGACCCAATCGGAACTGTAGACCGAAACCGCATGGCTCTCAGGTTTGACCGGCATGACCAGACCGTAGGAAAACTGGATGAACGGGGCACCGGGTTTCAACAAGGCCAAAGCCTCGTTCAGCAATGCCTTTCGCGCAGGCTCGGGCCGCGTCAACAGCGGAAGCGATGATACGACGCCGTCCAGAAGGCGCTCCCCTTCTTGCGCCTCGCTCAGAAAACCGCCTTGTTTGTGGAGCGTGCGCCGGAGAGCATATGCATCTCCCCGCAAGACCGACAATCCCGGGTATCTCAGACTCAGGAGTTCACAGAAGTCAGCGCTATATTCAATGAGATTGAGTTGTTTGTGGGCGAACCCCCGGTCAATCAGCGCCTTTGTGACAACGCCTGTACCAGGACCGAGTTCAACAACGCGTGAGTGAGGGCGGGGCGTAACATAAGAGGCCATTTTTGCCGCAAGGTCCGGTCCCGATGGGGCGACGGCGCCGGTACGGAGCGGATTTTGAGCCCAGGAGCGGATGAATTTCATTTCGTCCAGGACCTTGGTGCGCACAGCAGCTGCCTTGTCAATTTTCTCTCGAAAACGTTCGACATGAATACTGTTGCGTTTCAGCATGTTACCTCACTCTCCCCCAAGTGGATTGAATATAGGGGGGATCGTCAGGTATTGCCATATCAAGGCGCACAAATTGCACGATCACGCACCGAGATTGTCGATGAAGTCTTTCACCTTGGAAAAGAAACCGGCCGATTCAGGGTGATTTTCCCCTGAGGATTCCTTTTCGAACTCTGCCAGCAGTTCTCTTTGCCGGCGGGTCAGGTTGGTCGGCGTTTCAACGGTGACCTGTATGTACATGTCGCCATGCTGACTGGAACGCATGACCGGCATGCCCTTGCCGCGCAAGCGGAACTGTTTACCGGTCTGTGTTCCCTCAGGCACTTTCACGCGGCTGGTATTGCCCTGGACGGTCGGGACGTCAAACTGTCCGCCCAGCGTTGCCGTCGACATCGATATCGGAACACGGCAGTAAAGATCAGCGCCGTCGCGCTGGAACAGATCGTGCGGCTTGATGGTCAGGAAAATATAGAGGTCACCCGCGGGGCCGCCGCGAACACCGGCTTCACCTTCACCGGCCAGCCGAATGCGCGTGCCATCCTCGATCCCCGCCGGGATATTGACCGAAAGCGTACGATCCTGTGTCTTGCGACCGGTACCGCCGCAGCTTTCGCAAGGGTCAGCAATGACCTGGCCACGCCCCTGACATGTCGGGCATGTCCGCTCGAGCGTAAAGAAGCCCTGCGCCGCGCGTACGCGTCCTGAGCCACCACAGGTTCGGCAGGTCGTCGGGCTCGTGCCCGGCTTGGCTCCAGAGCCTGCGCAGGTGTCACATGTGATGCTGGTCGGGACTTCGATCTCAACCGTCTTTCCGGTAAAGGCATCTTCCAGCGTGATATCGAGATTGTAGCGCAGGTCGGCGCCGCGCTCGCGCCCGCCGGACCGCCGCCCGCCGCCCATGCCGAAGAATTCTTCGAAGATATCCGACATGGTTGACGAGAAATCATGAGCACCGGCCCCTCCGCCGCCACCAAATCCGCCGTTTTCAAAGGCGGCATGGCCGAACCGGTCATAGGCCGCCCGTTTCTGCCCGTCCTTCAGCGTGTCATACGCTTCGTTGACTTCCTTAAATCTGGCTTCGGCTTCGGAATCACCCGGGTTTCTGTCTGGATGAAACTGCATCGCCATCTTGCGGTAAGCACTCTTCAGCACTTTTTCGTCCGCGTCGCGTGATACGCCCAGCACCTCGTAGAAATCACGTTTGGACATCAAGATCTCTCGGTCTTGTTGTTGCGCCGCCGGCAGCCAGGATTTCTCCGGCGCCAAGGACGGCGAAAGCGCCGGACATTGGTTCCCCGCTCAACGGGCAATCAAGTAACCGGCGCCAGACTTAAACAGCCAGCCGGAAAACCGGCTGGCTGCAGTTTCGTGGGTTATGCGGATTTCTTGTCGTCTTCGTCTTTGACTTCTTCGAAATCCGCATCGACGACATCGTCTTCAGCTTCAGATGCGGCTTCCTCGCCGCCTTCAGCCTCAGCATCGGCCTGGGCCGCCTGATACATGGCTTCGCCAAGCTTCATGGACGCTTCCGCAAGAGCCTGCGTCTTCGCCTTGATGTCTTCCAGATCTTCGCCTTCCAGCGCGGTTTTCAACGCTGCAAGTGCTTCCTCGATCGCAGACTTGTCGTCTTCGGAGACCTTGTCGCCATAGTCCTTGAGAGACTTCTCCGTGGAGTGGACCAGCGATTCACCCTGGTTCTTTGCTTCCACAAGCTCCTTGCGCTTCTTGTCCTCATCCGCGTGGGACTCAGCGTCCTTGATCATCTGATCAATGTCGCTATCGCTGAGACCACCGGAGGCCTGGATCCGGATCTGCTGTTCCTTGCCAGTACCCTTGTCCTTCGCGGACACGTTGACGATGCCGTTGGCGTCGATGTCGAAGGTGACCTCGATCTGCGGTACGCCGCGCGGTGCCGGCGGGAGACCGACAAGGTCGAACTGACCCAGGACCTTGTTATCCGCGGCCATTTCGCGCTCGCCCTGGAAGACCCTGATGGTCACTGCCGTCTGATTGTCTTCGGCGGTGGAGAACACCTGGCTCTTCTTTGTCGGGATCGTCGTGTTGCGATCAATCAGACGGGTGAAGACGCCGCCAAGCGTTTCGATGCCGAGGGACAGAGGCGTCACGTCAAGCAGGAGAACGTCCTTGACGTCGCCCTGCAAAACGCCAGCCTGGATCGCAGCGCCCATGGCCACGACTTCGTCCGGGTTCACACCCTTGTGCGGCTCCTTGCCGAAGAAGGTCTTCACGGTTTCCTGGATCTTCGGCATGCGGGTCATGCCGCCGACCAGAACGACTTCGTCGATTTCGCCGGCGGCAAGACCTGCGTCTTTCAGCGCCGCTTTCATCGGATTACTGGTCCGCTTGACCAGATCCTCGACCAGCGATTCGAATTTCGCACGCGTCAGCTTGAGCGTCAGGTGCTTCGGACCGGATGCATCGGCCGTGATGAACGGCAGGTTGATTTCGGTCTGAGACGAAGATGACAGCTCGATCTTCGCTTTTTCGGCAGCTTCCTTCAGACGCTGCAGGGCCAGCTTGTCGTTCTTCAGATCGATGCCCTGGTCCTTCTTGAACTCGGCAGCGAGGTAATCGACCAAGACCATGTCAAAGTCTTCACCACCCAGGAACGTATCGCCGTTGGTGGACTTCACTTCGAAGACACCATCGCCGATTTCCAGGATAGATACGTCGAACGTACCGCCACCAAGGTCATAGACCGCGATGGTTTTGCCGTCGTTCTTTTCAAGGCCGTAAGCGAGCGCGGCCGCAGTCGGCTCGTTGATGATGCGCAGCACTTCAAGACCTGCGATCTTGCCGGCATCCTTGGTTGCCTGGCGCTGCGCGTCGTTGAAGTAAGCCGGAACGGTGATGACCGCCTGGGTCACTGTTTCGCCGAGGTAGCTCTCGGCGGTTTCCTTCATTTTCTGAAGGATGAAAGCTGACACCTGAGACGGGGAGTATTTGTCGCCGTTGGCTTCAACCCACGCATCACCGTTGTCCGCCTTGACGATTTCGAACGGGACGAGCTTCTTGTCCTTGTCTACGGTCGGATCGTCGTAGCGACGTCCGATGAGCCGCTTGACAGCAAAGAGCGTGTTCGTGGGATTGGTGACCGCCTGTCGCTTCGCGGGCTGGCCGACAAGACGTTCGCCATCGTCGGAAAATGCCACCATTGAAGGGGTGGTGCGTGCGCCTTCGGCGTTTTCAATAACTTTGGAATCTTTGCCGTCCATGACGGCAACGCACGAGTTCGTCGTGCCGAGGTCGATACCAATGACCTTTGCCATATGTGCCTCTCTTTCTAGCAAACCGGATAGACCCATGAAGGCGTCAGTCCGGCTCCTCTCACTTGGGTTCCGGGAAGTCCCGGACATCGCACCAGGGCATAGGCCCGGGATTTGGCGCGAAGCTTGATCGCTATATAGGTGGATGAAACTTTGCCTGCAAGACATCTGTTCCGCGACAATGGCCCCTGCTGGTGGATAATTTCTCCGGATGGTTACTTCCCGGGCTCAGATCGCGATCACGCACCTACATCCGCGAGTTCCGTCCCGGTTTGCAATTGGTTCAGCCTTTCGCCCTAAGGTCGCGGTGAAGATCCGTTACCGCTCCCGAGGAGGCCCCCGGTGCAAGACCCTGAGCTTTGGAAACGCATAAGCGAATGCCACCCCGACGATGTGGAAGCCGATTTTCCGTTCTCAAGGCGTCTTGCACGGGATAACGGCTGGACCCACGACTATGCTTTGAGCGTGATCACGGAATATCAGCGCTTTGCTTATCTCTGCCGGATGAAGTCCGGCATGGTGACCCCGAGCGACGAGGTTGATCAGGCCTGGCACCTGCACCTGACATATACGCGGCACTACTGGGGCGTGTTTAAAGACGCGCTGGGCGGAGCTCTGCACCACATGCCGACCAAGGGTGGCGCCGGACAGGCCACCCTCTTCCGGGAGGCCTATCAGAAGACGCTCGATCTTTACGAAACCGAATTCAGCACCCGGCCGCCGGAGGACATCTGGCCGTCACCGGATGTGCGCTTTGGCAAGGCCCCGCATTTTCAGCGGATCAATACAAGAGATGTCTGGGTCGTTCCGAAACCTGCATGGCCCAATATGATCGGCGAGAGCATCAGCGCGATTGGACGACTACCAAGGTGGGCTAAAGCTTCGATACTCACACTGCCAACGCTTGCGTTAGGTACTGGACTTGCGTTCGCTCACGGAACGGCGCAAGGCGCTAATTTTTTCGAACGATTGCGCAATATGATCTGGCACTGGGCGACACAACATACTGTGGAGGTTATTGTCGCGTGCTTCTTGCTCGGCGTTTTATTGTTAGCTGTATTCAACTTTGTGACCGGGAATCCAACTCAACGCGGCAGACGTTCCCGTGGAGATTCTGGATGTAGCGGCGGCGTAGGCGGCCACGATAGCAGCGGAGACAGTGGTGGCGGATCGGGATGCAGCGGTTGTGGTGGTGGCGGAGACTAAGCTGTTCCAGTATTAAGCTGGCATGCAGGACACTTCGATCAACGGCCTGACCGGCCTTGCCTATCTGCCCGAGTATTTCGACCGCGAGAGACAAGCCTCGCTCCTTGAAGACATTCGAGGCGTTGTTGAAACCGCGCCGCTTTATCAACCCGTCATGCCGAAGACCGGCAAACCGTTTTCCGTGAAGATGAGCAATTGCGGACCGCTTGGCTGGGTCTCGGACATTAACGGCTACCGCTATCAATCCGAACATCCGGACACCCGGGAACCATGGCCGGACATGCCACCGGCGCTGCTGTCACTTTGGCGCGATCTTGCGCCAGAGGCGCCTCCGCCCGAGGCCTGCCTGATCAACTATTATGAGGCCGGCGCAAGAATGGGCCTTCATCAGGACAGGGACGAAGAGACCTTCGAAGCCCCCGTCATTTCCGTCTCGCTGGGGGAAACCGCCACATTCCGGGTCGGCGGCCTCACGCGGAAGGACCCCACCAGGTCCTTCCGGCTTCAATCGGGAGACGTCGTCGTATTAGGCGGAGGCGCCCGTCTTGCCTATCATGGTATCGACCGGGTCCTTGCCGGAACCTCAACGCTTTTGAAGAATGGCGGGCGGATCAATCTCACGCTCAGACGGGTGACACCTCCGGACTAGCATTTTCGAAAAGGCATTCGCTGACGCATGTCCCGGCGATCGTCAAACCCAAAGCAGTTTCATCAGAGCGGCAACGGCAATGACGATGTTTGCCAAAAGGCAGACGACAAAAGCCATCGTGCGCGGTCCCCCGGCAACTCTGCCAAAGCCGCTATAATAAAAGCCCCAGAAAAGAAGCCTGGCGAGAAGATAAACACCCGCTGCAGCGTTGATGGCAAACGGTGACGCACCGGCGACGATCGCGACGAGGCAGGCGGCAACGAAGGCCGGAAAACTTTCGGCAGAGTTCTGGTACGTCCTGACGGCCCGAAAACTCAGTCTGGAATGATCGAATTTGAGCGGCATACCGGGTGTCTGTTCCTCTTTTGCGAACGCAAGCGGTGCCGTCAAAAAGCTTTGTACCAGGACAACCAGCGACAGAAGGCCCAGCACAAGAAATGCAGGTTTATAGGCGTTGATATACGGGATGGCTTCAAACAGGTTTTCCATTTTTTCGATCCGGCTCGTTTTGAAAGGATGACCTTTCATGCCACTTATCAATTTATGTTAAAGAACATTTTTTGAAACGGAGTAGTCTGTGGCTGTCACCGATTGGAGAGAGCGTTGCCCTACAGTCCCGAGCATAAATCCAAAACCCGGCACCGCATCGTGGAATGCGCACGGATCCTGTTCAACCGGCATGGGTTCTCGGACGTTTCAATCGACACGATCATGGCGGAGGCCGGCCTGACACGCGGCGGCTTCTATAATCATTTCAAGAACAAGGAGGAGCTATACGCCGAAGCTGTCGCCTCCTTTTTGAACGGGCGCGGCAAGACATGGCGGGACGAGGCCGGTGTCGATCCTCAGAACGGAGGATTGCAAACGGTTCACGACATGATTTCTAGCTATCTCTCTGACCAGCATCTTGGCGATCTTGAGGGCCAATGTCCGATGATCGCTTTGCCGTCAGATGTCGCGCGCGCATCACCGGAGGCGCGTCTTGCCTACGAGTCGTTACTGCGAGCAATGATATGGCTTTTCGAACATAATCTTCCGGAACAGCCGCACACGAGAGAAAAGGCCATCGGGCTGGCCGTCACGTGCATTGGCGGGATGGTCCTCTCCCGCACGATCGACAACAGCGCGCTTGCCGATGAAATCCGTACGGTTTCGAAACAGATTGCGTTCAGTCAGCTGGACGGCCCGTAACACTCACTCGGCCGAACGGCACTCAAATTGCCAGATAGGTCAAGACCAGCGCGCAGGCGGCAATTACCCACAGTGCGATACGCCCCGAGCGCGTGTGCCGGGCCTCCGCCTTACCGATGGCGTCGGCGGTTTCCTTGTCAAAGCGCAGTCCGTCGCGTGTCATCTTTTCCATGGCCGCTGACATATGACCAATCCTGTCGGCGAAGATCGGCAGATCGTTTGCGGCTTTGGTCAGGGCCGAGACAACGTCCCCGGCATCGCGCAGTTTTCCGACCGGTCCGAGATGCTCCTTGATCCAGCTGCCGACGACCGGCTCGGCAGTGCGCCACATGTCCAGATTAGGATTGAGAGAGCGCGCGACACCTTCCACAACGACCATCGTCTTCTGCAGCATGATCAGCTGGGTCTGCGTCCGCATCTCAAAGAGTTCGGTCACTTCAAACAGTTGCGTGAGCAACCGCGCCATTGAAATCTCGCTGGCATCATGACCGTGGATCGGCTCGCCGATCGCGCGGATGGCCTGGGCAAACATGTCGACATCCTGATCCGGCGGTACGTAGCCGGCCTCGAAATGCACTTCGGCGACGCGCCTGTAATCACGTGTGATGAACCCGAACAGGATCTCCGCAAGGAACCTGCGCTCACGCTTGTTCAGGCGGCCCGTGATGCCGAAGTCGACTGCAACAAGTGTTCCATCCTGTTGAACAAAGAGATTGCCCTGATGCATGTCGGCATGAAAGAAACCGTCCCGCAGCGTGTGTCGCAGAAAACTTTGAATGACGGCTGCACCCAGTTCCTCAAGATCCAGGCCATCCTCGATCAGGCCCTCGACGTCCGACATCTTGCGGCCGTCGACCCACTCCATGGTCAGGACACCTTTTGCCGTGTGCAGCCACTCGACCACCGGAACACGGAAACCGGGATCATCGGCGGTGTTTTCCGCCATTTCAGAAAGCGCTGCTGCCTCGAGGCGAAAATCCATCTCGATGGCGACCGATTGCGCCAGCGTGTCCACGATGGCAACGGGCCGCAGCCTGCGGGAAGGCGCATGGAACCGTTCCGCCAGCCTGGCGACCAGATAATAGCTTTCCAGATCGCGCTGAAACCGGCGCGCGACGCCGGGGCGCAGGACTTTTACGGCGACTTTTGTCTCTGTTCCGTCTTTATGACGGATGATAGCGGGATGAACCTGCGCGATAGATGCTGCGGCAACTGCCTCGCCGAATTCAGAAAAGATCTCATCCACCGGACGCCCGAGTTGCTCGGACACAGCATCTCTGGCTGCTTCATGTTCAAATGCCGGGAGACGATCCTGCAGCGCCGACAATTCGCGTGCCGCATCCTTGCCGACGACATCCGCCCTTGTGGCGAGAAACTGGCCGAGTTTGACGTAGGAAGGACCCAGTTTGTTGAGCGCATCCGACAGGCGCAGTTCCGCGCTCTTTTCCCTGACGGCGCGGCGCTCCAAGAGGCGGGCCATTGCGATCCCGATGCGCGGCCCAGGTGGCAGGTCCGGCAAGGAGACAAGCCCGAAAACGCCTTCGCGCGCCATCACGAAGCCTGCCCGCACCAAGCGGAAGAATGGCATTACCGGAACTGACATAAATCAGAATTTCCAACCATAATGCAGGGCGGCAATGCCGCCGGAATAGTTGCGGTAGCCGACCCGTTCAAAGCCGGCCTCCCGGATCATTTCGGCAAATCGTTCCTGGCTTGGAAACTTGCGGATGGATTCCACCAGATATTGGTAGGGATCCGCTTCTCCGGTCACCCATTTACCCATCGGCGGAATCGCCCGGAAGGAAAATGCATCATAGATCTTGTCGAGAACCGGAACGTCGACTTCGGAAAATTCTAGGCAAAGGAAACGTCCGCCGCGCTTCAGGACACGACGGGCTTCCGCCAGTGCCTTGGGTATGTCAGGTACGTTGCGGATGCCGAAGGCGATCGTGTAGGCGTCGAAACTCTTGTCCGGAAAGGGCAGCTCTTCTGCGTTGCCCTGAGAAAACGTGATCAGGTCCGACAGACCGGCCTTCGCGGCCCGGTCCCGCCCGACCGCAAGCATGGAGTCGTTGATATCACAGACAATTGCCTCGACGGTGTCACCGGAGCGGCGAACAGTGCGCGTCGCAATGTCACCGGTCCCGCCGGCCACATCCAGCAGGCGCCAGCCGGACCCCGACGATTTCGGCGGCGCCAGATACGACACCATCGCGTCTTTCCACACCCTGTGGAAACCACCCGACATGAGATCGTTCATCAGGTCGTAGCGCTCGGCGACCTTATGAAAGACATCGTCCACCAGAGACTGTTTCTGCCCCTCTGCCACTTTCGAATATCCGAAACTTGTCGGCATATCTTCCGGTGCGCGGCTTGAGCTGCCCGAATGGCCCTGAGCCTGTTGCGTCATGAATGCGCCTCCTGGCGGATACGTGTCTTAAATTCACAGCAAATCGCGCCGGACAATAGTACAAGCACTGCACAAGCGCTATCTTTCCGGATGCGAAAAGCCATATGACGCAGGCCTATAGCGCGCAAGCAATGCGGAAACCAGTGCGGAGCACATTGTAAATGCCTGAATTGCCGGAAGTTGAAACGGTCAAACGGGGCCTCGCCCCAACACTGGAGGGTGCCGATATCATCTCCGTCGACCAAAACCGCGCAGATCTCCGGTTCCCTTTCCCTCAACGTTTCGCAAGCCGGCTTACGGGCACAAACGTCACGTCTCTGTCGCGGCGGTCCAAATACCTCTTGGCAGATATCAGCAGCGGCGACGTCTTGGTGATGCATCTTGGAATGTCCGGTTCGTTTCGGGTGGAAAACGAGCATTCGGCCGCGATGCCCGGACAGTTCACCCATGAGAGGGGAAAGGACCCCAAACACGACCACGTTGTCTTTCACCTCATGTCGAAGAACCAAAAAAGCGCACGCATTATATATAATGATCCGCGCCGCTTCGGCTTCATGGATCTCATCCCGCGTGCGCAGCTGGGAGACCACCCGTACTTTAAAGAGCTGGGCCTTGAGCCATTGGGAAATGACTTGAGCGGCGATAGTCTGGCACGATTGTTTCGAGACCGAAAAACACCTCTTAAAGCCGCGCTTCTCAATCAGAAGCTCATCGCAGGGCTCGGCAATATATATGTGTGTGAAGCACTCTGGCGCAGCGGCCTAAGCCCGATGCGCGCGGCCGGGACCCTGGTGACGAAGTCAGGCCGGCCGACAAAAAAGGCCAACGAGCTCGCATCCCATATCCGGCAAACCCTGCACGACGCGATAGATGCCGGCGGTTCCTCGTTGAGAGATCACGCTCAAACCGATGGCACACTGGGTTATTTTCAGCATTCCTTCGCCGTTTACGGGCGCGAAGGGGACGCCTGCCGGAAAGACGGATGCGGTGGAACGATTGCGCGCACCGTGCAGTCCAACCGTTCCACTTTTCATTGTCCGAAGTGTCAGTCCTAGTTCTCCTGCAAATAGCGCCCTCCCCCTTTTGCCAGCCTTGCCAGACAGGCACCGGGTCGGTTAGGCATGTCCGGTAAATTTGGCATGTCCTTGAATTGGGAGCAGGCGAAATGGGATATAAAAACATCCGTGTTGAAAAACGCGGCAAGGTCGGACTTGTCACTCTTGATCGGCCGAAGGCGCTGAATGCACTGAATTCGGAACTGATCGCCGAGCTCGGAACCGCCCTGGACAGTTTCGACGAGGACGAGCGTATCGGCTGCGTGGTGATCACGGGGTCGGAAAAAGCGTTTGCTGCGGGCGCAGATATCAAGGAGATGCTGCCGCACGACTTTTCCTCTGCCTACCAGACGGACCTGATCACACCCTTCGACCGGGTTTCGCGCAACCGCAAGCCGATAATCGCCGCCGTTGCAGGCTATGCTCTTGGCGGCGGGTGCGAGCTGGCGATGCTGTGCGATTTCATCATCGCTGCCGACACCGCCAAGTTCGGCCAACCCGAAATCACGCTCGGCGTCATCCCCGGCGCAGGCGGGACGCAACGCCTGACGCGGTTTGTGGGCAAGTCGAAAGCCATGGAGATGGTGCTCACCGGCCGCATGATGGACGCAGACGAAGCGGAACGCAGCGGCCTCGTCAGCCGCATCGTTCCAGCGGACGATCTGCTCGAGGAAACTCTGAAGGCTGCGGAGAAAATTGCCGAATTCTCGTTGCCTGTGGTGATGATGGCCAAAGAGAGCGTTGACCGGGCCTATGAAACGACGCTTTCCGAGGGCGTGCGCTTTGAACGGCGGGTTTTTCAGGCCATGTTTGCGCTTGAGGACCAAAAAGAAGGGATGACCGCCTTTTCGGAAAAGCGCACACCGCAGTTTCGCAACAAATAAACTTACTGGTATCAACGATAAAGCCGTTGACGGCGGCCCCAAGCGAGATTATAAGCAGCGCCCAATCGGTGGCGGAATTCCGCCGCCGTTGTTTTTTGATCGGGTCTTGCCGCCTCTGCGCATTGGTCCCGATCGCCACCGGACACTAGTCCCAATTACCGATCAGGATTGAGCCCATGGCCAACACACCATCGGCCAAGAAGGCGGCCCGCAAGATTGCCCGCCGGACGGCCACGAACAAAGCGCGCCGTAGCCGCGTACGGACCTTCCTGCGCCAGGTTGAAGAAGCAATCGCTTCCGGCGACCAGAGCGCTGCCAGCGAAGCCTTCAAGGCGGCGCAGCCCGAAATCATGCGCGCTGCTTCCAAGGGCGTCATGCACGCCAATACGGCCTCGAGGAAGGTTTCCCGCCTCAATGCCCGCATCAAGTCGCTTGGCGCATGATTCCAGCGTCACAGGACCGTTAAGAAGACCCGGCAAGACTGCCGGGTTTTTTTTTAGCCATGCAATTTTGTGGATGACCAGATTTGTCAACAGGCACGGCCAATATCGTTAATTTTTACAGCCAAGATGGTGTCACAAAAAATTCTTTATTTTCAATTACTTATACACATGTAGGAGTCAGCATTCTAGATCAAACCGGATTCGGAACGAGTCAAGCTATTCGTGCTGAAAATTTTTTTAAATTTGTCGTTTTCGAATTGTGACAATCAGCAAAAATGCAAAAAGTCATTGCTGCAAAAAGCATTTGCTGCCTCACCCACAGATCGCAAAATATCTCCACCGAAGCGGCAAAAACGGGGCATATCGGAAAATCGACAAAGACGCGGTTGCCCCCTTCAACTTCCTCTGTATATTAAGTTCACGGCTGGCGACGAAGACCAGCAAATAACTTGAAAATGGTGCTTGGATCAAAAATGAATAAGTTTAAAATATCTATAACTGAGCACGTGGCGGCAATATCATGGATTGGATACATATACGTATTCGATCACACGGGTATTTAGCTCCAACTTGGACTAATTCTCTATCCCGAAATTCTTGATAATACTTTTACTCGGTAGCTATTTGCTACTGAAGGGGGAAATTGTGCGCAACGAGGGTGGTTACGCTGGAAACGTCACGTCGCAGGAAGCATTCGACATGCTGGCCAACCAGCAAGATGCAACGCTGGTCGACGTTCGCACACAGGCCGAATGGGCGTTTGTGGGCATTCCGGATCTGCGCCCGATCGGCAAGGAACCCGTCCTTGTAGAATGGCAGGGTTTTCCACCTTCCGGACCCAATCAAGAATTCACCGGCACTGTTTCCGACCATCTGATCAAAAAAGGACTTGACCAGAGCGCTCCGATATATTTTCTGTGCCGCTCCGGCGTCCGAAGCCAGGCTGCGGCCATGGCGCTCACGCAGGCCGGACATACACACTGCTTTAATATCTCTGATGGTTTCGAAGGTCCGCTTGATGCGGACAGTCATCGCGGAACCCAGTCCGGTTGGAAGGCTTCCGGACTGCCCTGGATCCAAAGTTAGTATAACAGCCCTACGAAAGGGTCAGGTGGCAGGAGAGCTCTTGCCGCCCACATAATAACCGTCCCAAAAGGGACAAAATAAAGCTGCACAAGCAGCAAGGCGTCGAAGATCGACTGTGGCGGACGGTCTTCATAGTACAGGAGGCAAATGACATGCAGGTTCAGGAGGCAGGCGGCTCTGAACATTGGAAGCGGGTAAAAAAGCAGCTTCGCGCGGAATTGGGCGATGATGTGTTTACCAGCTGGTTCGCGCGCGTTGACCTTGAGGAACATCAAGACGGCACTGTGCGGCTGTCCGTTCCGACCCGTTTCCTTAAACAGTGGATTCAAAACAACTACAATGACCAGCTTATGGGTCTTTGGCAGCGCGAGTGCGACAATGTCCACCGCATTGAGTTGACCGTTCGCGGCGCCATTCGCCCGCGTCAGACCCCGGTCAGCCAGCCAAGCCTTGCTGCGCCCGGTGGTGTTAAATCTCTTTCGACCGATGCACGTTCGGATGCGCTTGCCGACGCGACGCAGGTGACCCGTGCACAGGCGGCGACAGCGGCGCTTGGACGAGGCGACTCCAATGCAGACAGCACACGTGATGTCCTGCAGGGCGCTTCTCTCGATCCGAAATATACGTTTGAAACGTTTGTCGAGGGCGAATCCAACAATCTCGCACTGGCTGCGGCCCGCCAGGTGGCAGCAGGTGGATCAGTTACATTCAATCCGCTTTATCTGCACGCCGCCGTCGGACTTGGCAAAACCCACCTGATGCAGGCAGTGGCGGCAAAAGCACGCGCCAACGGCCACAAGGTGCTGTACCTGACGGCCGAGCATTTCATGTACAAGTTCGTGGCGGCGTTGAAATCGCAGTCCGCGCTTGCCTTCAAGGACACTCTGCGCACGATCGACCTCCTCCTGATCGATGACATGCAGTTTCTGCACGGCAAGCAGGTTCAGCAGGAATTCTGCCATACACTGAACGCACTTATCGACGGTGCCCGTCAGGTTATTGTCGCAGCCGACCGCGCACCTTCGGATCTTGACACGCTTGACGACAGGGTTCGTTCGCGGCTTTCCGGGGGACTTGTTGTCGGCATTCAGGAACCGGATTTCACTTTGCGCCGCAATATCCTTGTATCGCGCGTCGAGACAGCCAAAAAGACCTATCCTCAGTTCGATGTTCCGGACAGCGTTCTGGACTATGTCGCGCGCCACGTGGCCTCCTCCGGCCGCGACCTGGAAGGAGCACTGAACCGACTGATCGCGCACAACCAGCTGACCAACCAGCCAATTACCCAGGAAATGGCTGAAATGACGCTGCGTGACCTGGTGCGCTCCAGCGAACCGCGTCGCGTCAAGATTGAAGATATTCAACGCGTCGTCTCCAAACATTACAACGTGACGAAGGCTGATCTTCTTTCGGCCCGCCGCACACGGACGATCGTGCGCCCGCGTCAGATCGCCATGTATCTTGCGAAGGTCATGACACCGCGCTCGCTGCCTGAAATCGGCCGCCGTTTCGGCAACAGAGATCACACAACCGTGCTTCACGCGGTGCGGAAAATTGAAGAAATGGCACGCGCTGATTACGCCCTTGCGCAGGAGCTTGAACTGCTCAAACGCATGCTGGACGCATAACGCCAGAATTGCACGATTTTCAATCAAGATTGGGGGCGTTCACACCGGACGCCCCCTTGCTTTTGACGCCGGTTAAGGGCAGTGTCTTCCCCCGCTCCCGATGGGAGCCCAAATGTCCAAGCCGGTCAGGAATCGCGACCTGGCCCCCCACGAGTATGGAAGAAGCGTATGAAAGCGACCCTCGAGCGGACCGACCTACTCAAGTCCTTGACCCACGTTCACCGGGTGGTCGAGCGGCGGAATACAATTCCCATCCTGTCAAACGTTTTGCTGCGCGCCGATGGCAGCGCAATCAACCTGAAGGCAACCGACCTCGACCTGGAAATCGTTGAAACCGTCCCGGCGATGATCGAAATGCCGGGCGCGACCACGGTGCCGGCACACATGTTTTACGACATTGTGCGCAAACTGCCGGAAGGCTCCCAGGTTGTGCTCGAGACGACCGGAGACAATTCGACCCTGGAGATCCGCGCGGGCCGCTCGAAATTCACGCTCCAGATGCTGCCGGAAACCGATTTTCCGGATCTTACGGCAGGCGATTTCAGCCACGGCTTCAGCCTGTCTGCCGCCGACATCCGCAAACTCATCGATACAACGCAGTTTGCCATCTCGACAGAAGAGACCCGCTATTATCTGAACGGCATTTATCTTCACACGGTCGATGCCGGGTCCGGCCAGCAATTCCGTGCGGTCGCGACCGACGGGCACCGTCTTGCGCAGGCCGAGGTCCCCGCGCCTCAAGGCGCCTCCGGAATGCCCGGCATCATCGTACCGAGAAAGACGGTCGGCGAAATCCAGAAACTCCTGGAAGACCCGGAAGCAAATGTTCAGATTGAACTCTCAGATACGAAGATCCGGATCACGACCGGGTCTGTGGTGCTTACCTCCAAACTGATCGATGGCACGTTTCCGGACTATGGCCGGGTTATCCCCCAGGGCAATGACAAGGAAATGCGTGTTGACCGCGACGAGTTCAAGGAAGCTGTTGATCGCGTCTCGACGATTTCGTCGGAGCGTGGGCGTGCCGTCAAACTAGCCCTTAATGAGGGACGGATGGTGCTCACGGTCAACAATCCCGATTCGGGCAGCGCTACCGAGGAACTCGCCGTTGAATTTGACGCCGACCCGCTCGAAATCGGCTTCAACTCGCGCTATCTGCTCGACATCGCAAACCAGCTCAGCAGTGATACGGCTTTGTTCCGGCTTGCAGATTCCGGCTCGCCAACGCTCATCCAGGACAACACGGTCGACGATTGCCTGTTTGTTCTGATGCCGATGCGTGTCTGATCCCATGGCGAGGGGCAAGTAAGGCAGGCGTTGCGCGATGAGTGAATTCCGGACAGCGCAACTCACGCGCCTGTCTCTGACCGATTTTCGCAACTACACGCAACTGACCATGCCCATCGCGGCAAACATGGTTGCCTTTGTCGGTGCAAACGGCGCCGGCAAGACCAATATCCTCGAAGCCATCTCGTTCCTGACCGCAGGGCGCGGGCTTCGCCGCGCCGCTCTGGCAGATGCCGCCCGTTCTGGCGGAAGCGGCAACTGGAGCGTTGCGGCTACCGTGCTCCTGGATGGGCTGGAGACGAAAATCGGAACGGGGCTCGTTGCCGGCGTCTCAGGCCGCAAGGTGAGGATCGACGGCCAGGAGGTTCGCGGCTCCGATGCGCTTCTCGACTACATGCGCGTCCTCTGGCTTGTTCCGGCCATGGATGGTCTGTTCACAGGTTCCGGATCGGACCGGCGCCGGTTTCTGGACCGCCTGACCCTTGCGATTGACCCTGCGCATGGCCGCCGGGTCGCCGATTTCGAAAATGCCCTCAGGCAACGCAACCGGCTTCTGGATCAGGGTGGTGCGGATGCTTATCTAAGCGCGCTCGAACAGCAGGTTGCCGACGTCGGGACGGCCGTTTCGATCGCGCGCCAGGAAACGGTCGGGCTTTTGTCGCGCACAATAGAGGACCAGGCAGCACAGTCGCTGCCGTTCCCTCACGCCGCGCTTACGCTCGAAGGTGCCTTCGAGACCGAAACCTCAGGCCTGAGCGCTGCAGATCGGGAAGAACGCTATCGGCAACTCCTGTCTGACGGGCGCGCCAGGGACCGGGCTGCCGGACGCACGCTGAATGGGCCGCATCTGAGCGACCTGAAGGTGCGCCATGCTGCGAAAGACATGCCGGCGTCCCAATCATCGACCGGCGAGCAAAAGGCGCTGTTGATCGGGCTTATCCTTGCCCACGCTGAGCTGACGGCAAAAGTGAGCGGCATGACACCTGTCCTGCTGCTCGACGAAGTCGCCGCGCATCTCGATCCAAACCGCCGGGCCGCCCTCTTTTCAAAGCTCAGTTCACTTGGCGGGCAGGTGTTCATGACAGGAACGGATGAGGCCCTTTTCGAGGCCTTGCCGCCGGCGTCAGAGATCATTGAAATTTCAGCAGGCACCAGCCGGCAGATCAGGGGTCCTCAGACCCCTTAAATCCGCCTGAATCTTATGGTTTTCCACCATAATCGCTTCGCTGGCTTCGCGACAGCCCGCCTGCGGTTGAACGCACCGGTGAACCCCGTATAACGGGATGAGAAAAGACAAAACGATTGGTGATTGATTCGCATGAGCGACACGTCCACGTCAGAGCCTAATCCGACCCCGGAAACTGAAAACGGCACCGAATACGGAGCCGACTCCATCAAGGTGCTCAAGGGGCTCGATGCCGTGCGCAAGCGGCCAGGCATGTATATCGGAGACACCGATGACGGCTCGGGTCTGCATCACATGGTCTACGAGGTGGTCGACAACGCGATCGACGAGGCACTTGCAGGACATGCTGATCACGTGACCGTTACGCTCAACCCGGACGGTTCGGTCACGGTTTCGGACAATGGCCGCGGGATCCCGACCGACATGCACCCTGAAGAAGGCGTCTCGGCTGCCGAGGTCATCATGACGCAGCTTCATGCAGGCGGGAAGTTCGACCAGAACTCCTACAAGGTTTCAGGCGGTCTGCACGGTGTGGGTGTCTCGGTTGTCAACGCGCTCTCCAACAGGCTCGACCTGCGGATCTGGCGCGACGACAAAGAGCACTTCATGACCTTCGCGCATGGCGAAGCGCAAGGTGCACTGGAAGTAGTCGGCCCGGCAAACGGCAAGAAGGGAACGGAGGTGACGTTCCAACCGTCTGCCGAGACCTTCAGCAAGACCGAGTTCGATTTCAACACGCTGGAACACCGCTTGCGGGAACTTGCCTTCCTCAATTCCGGCGTACGCATCATTCTGACCGACAAGCGCGGTGTTGAAGATGTTGTTGAGGAACTCTTCTATGAGGGCGGGCTGGAAGCCTTTGTGCGCTACCTTGATCGCGCCAAGCACCCGCTGATCGAAGAGCCGATCACCATGAAGGCAGAAAAGGACGGCATCACCGTTGAAGCGGCGATGTGGTGGAACGACAGCTATCATGAACACGTCCTGTGCTTTACCAACAACATCCCGCAACGTGACGGCGGAACGCACCTTGCGGGCTTCCGCGCCGCACTGACCCGGCAGGTCACCGGCTATGCGGAATCCACGGGTTTGATGAAAAAGGAAAAGGTCTCGCTTTCCGGTGACGATTGCCGCGAGGGATTGACCTGTGTTCTGTCCGTGAAAGTGCCCGATCCGAAGTTCTCCTCACAGACCAAGGACAAGCTGGTTTCCTCGGAAGTCCGGCCCGTCGTGGAGAACCTGATTTCGCAGAACCTCAATGACTGGCTGGAAGAAAATCCGGCGCCTGCAAAAGCCATCGTTTCAAAGGTTGTCGAAGCCGCGTCCGCCCGTGAAGCCGCCCGCAAGGCACGGGAACTGACACGGCGCAAGGGCGCTCTCGATATCGCCTCCCTGCCGGGCAAGCTTGCCGATTGCCAGGAGCGGGACGCATCCAAAGCCGAACTCTTCCTGGTGGAGGGTGATTCCGCGGGCGGCTCGGCCAAACAGGGCCGGCACAGAGAAAACCAGGCGGTGCTGCCGCTGCGCGGCAAAATCCTCAATGTGGAGCGCGCGCGCTTTGACAAGATGCTGTCTTCGAACGAGATCGGAACGCTTATCACGGCGCTCGGTACCGGTATCGGCAAAGAAGAGTTCAACATCGAGAAACTGCGCTACCACAAAATCATCATCATGACGGATGCGGACGTGGACGGTGCTCATATCCGAACACTTCTTTTGACATTCTTCTTCCGGCAGATGCCTGACCTGATCGAAAACGGCTATGTCTATATTGCGCAGCCACCGCTTTACAAAGTGAAGCGGGGTCATTCGGAGCAGTATCTGAAAGACCAGCAGGCGCTGGAGGACTACCTCATTGCGCAGGGGCTCGACGAAACAACGCTGACGCTCGCCAATGGTGAGGTCCGGATGGGGCAGGACCTGCAGAATGTCGTCCAGACCGCCCGCAAGATTGCCGAAATATTCGACGGACTTCATTCGCGATACAACCGCGACGTTGTCGAACAGGCTGCGATTGCCGGTGCGCTGACCGCGGAGATCCTGGACGATCGCGAAAAGGCGGCGGAAGCTGCCGCCTATATTGCCCGGCGCATGGATATCCTTGCAGACGAATTCGAGCGGGGCTGGACCGGAGAGGCGCAGGACGATGGCAGCCTCGTTTTCAGGCGCACGGTCCGGGGCGTCGAGGAAGCTGCCACGATAGACGCCGCGCTTCTCGATTCAGCCGATGCCCGCCGTCTTGCGGCGCACGCCGAGCACCTCAACGAGGTCTATGGAAAGGCAGCCGTCCTGCGGCGGAAGGATGTCCCGACCGAAATTCGTGGCCCCCGTGCGCTCCTGGACCATGTCTACACCTTTGGCCAAAAGGGCATTTCGCTGCAGCGCTACAAGGGGCTTGGCGAGATGAACCCGGAACAGCTCTGGGAAACGACGCTGGATCCCAATGTCCGCTCGCTTCTTCAGGTCAAGGTGAAGGAAGCGGACGACGCCGACGACATCTTCACCAAACTGATGGGCGACGAAGTCGATCCGCGCCGCGAGTTCATTCAGGACAATGCCTTGACTGTCGCCAATCTCGACATCTGATCCCTTGTCGGGAAGCACATAACGTTTCACCAGCGCATATGATTTTGCGAGACGGTGGGCTGGCATCAACCTGTCTTCATAATTCTCAATAGCTTAGACGGAACCCAACATTCTGTCTGAGTTGTAGGGACATGAGCCTCACCTCGTCCTGAATCAGGTTTTCGGATTTCGAGTCGATCCGGAAAATCGTGCCCCACTGTTGATCAGAACATCTCATTGCTGCGAGGTACCCCATACCTCCCATTAGTTACGCACCCGAACCTGATTTTAGTGTAAAGTCAGAAAACACAATCAAATTGAAAATGTGCGTATCGTTTTACAATGTTGTTAAGTCTAGAGATTTTAGCATACGCTGGCTTGGCGCTGACAGCTTTTTCGTCAGCTTGGGGCATGCTCCATGAAACAACTGAGGACCGTGGAGCCGGCAAGCGTGCTTTAACAAAGTCAGGGCAAGTTGCTATGATATTGATCGTAATTGGTTTAGCGATCAATATCAGCTCTCGGGCGATTAAGAGCGCAAATGATGCGTTTGCAGCGGAACAACGTATTTCTCAAAACCGACTTCAGGCTTTGCGGCTTGCCGTCGGATCGCAACCACTACAAACGCTTAAACTGCATTGGGAGTTTACGAATCTACCAGACCATGTGACGAACGAGATCAAAAAGCGCTTCGATGAAGTATCGGACGCCGTAAGCCTTGACGATGATCATAAGTATATAAGTCACAAAGATCATTTAACCTGGATAAATTCTTTAGAACGGAACCAAGTAGCATATCCATTCTTTTCCTATATTGCATCAAATCGATGGGACTATGGAGATGGGATTGTAATTCGTGTACCCATTTATGGAACCGAAGCTGCGGTACTCCCAATCGGCATCCTTCCCCTAGAGCAATCTGTGTTTGAGACAGATGCCCATAAGTCGAAGGCAAACTACCTCGCGGGATGGAACCTCGAAACAAATTTGCTTGCTGACGTCGGTGCTGGAATTGATTTTGAGCAGTACATTTACGCTGATCCGGCTTCAATTGATCATGAATTCTTTGAGCAAAGGACTCGCTGGCCTCAACTACAATCGACTTCGACCTTAGAAGGCAGCAAATTCACGTTTGTTGTGGAACTTGAGCTTGAAGCTTTGGGCGACGCAATTGATCGGGTCAGCAAAGACCTTGCCGTTCTGGCTCAACTGCCAACCGAAATGGAAATCCTAATTCTTTCAGATGTCTCTGCTCTTCCGTGGCCAGCAAACAATCTATCAGGTCAATTAACTAGTGCGGAAGAAAGTACAAGCGGGACCAATACACCTGAAATTGGCGATGCATTCCTAAAGATGGTACCCAACGGTATTGATGAACTTGCTGTGCTTTACGATTTGCGACTGGCCTACCACGGTAAGCTTACAGAACGTTCGGGGCCAGAATCTTTAAACGCAGATTTCAGTGCCGCGGCGCGCCTGACAGCTATGGGTATGAAGTAACGTTACAATCGGCCCTGAGAGGTCATGGACTTACTGATACGCTGCCGCAAAGCAGACGTTGGCATGCTGAATTCAATCTGCTGCGAGAAAAATCTTTTGCGGCAAGCCGAGCGCGCGTATCACAGCCACATGGCATACCTTTACCTTGACGACAGCAAACATCATCGTTTTGGGTTTTCGCTGGCTGCTTTTGTGATCTGCGAAGCTGATCCGTCGGGCTATCTTAGTTCGGTCTTCCGAGAGCGGCGATTCAATCCCAAAGAATTTGAATACAAGTCTTCGGCCAAGATGGCGGGAGACAACCGGCTTCGAGATCTACGAGATGCCATGAAGTACTATGTAGGCAGACATTGCAAGGTCGCCGTATGCGTTGTAAATGGCGACAATAGGCTGGGACCTGCAGCACTCAGATTGCTAAGTCTCGCCCTGACCCACCCCAGTCTTGAAGGGCAAGATCACGAAGTATTTTTTGACGAAGGGTTGTTTAAATCGCCTAAATCAGCGGCTGATTTGGCCGCAAAAGAAGCCAAGCTCGCTCGCTGCAATTTTCATTTTGAGCAAGACTCGAAAAAGCACTTGGGCATTCAGCTCGCTGACCTTGTAGCCCACACGTGTAGTACGATTCTGCTGGAAACACTGGGCCATGTAACCAAAAAAGTTGTCCTCGATACGCCGGGAGACAGCATTTATGATAGCCAAGAAGTCAAACTCGGCTTCGAAATGTGGGCGGGCATTCGCTATGCCTTCCTGGCTAGGAACAAACAGCTTCTGAGCGATGACATCGATCCAGCTATGGTCGACGTTTGCCCGTGGGGCTTATTTGTAGACGAAAGCGCAAGCGAACAGGTCTCGGAAGCAGCAATGCAGCGGTTTGGTGAGAATTACCTTGGATGCATTCACTGACGGCCCAAAGTGGAAGTTCGTTCGCCAATAATCAGATGACCGTTTTACGCCCCCCCAAACTGACGTTCGTTACGTTTCCACGACCAGCAGAAATAGACTGTAGGTGGCCTCCTATCTGATCATCATCGCACCGCTACGGGTCCTGGAGCAGCATCAGGCTCAGCTGCGGGTTCGCTCCTGAATGTAAAACTATGCATGCCAGCATTTGTTTCGTGTGAGATGTCTACTCTTAATTCTTTTGGGCCGGAGATTTTTAGGATAGCGTTGAACTCTCTCTCTCCTCTTCTCTCAAATTCTTCGAGAGTTATCAGCTTGGCGATTCCAGATTGGGCCATAGTGAAATGAGCTTCGATCTGAGCTTTATCCCAGTTAGCTTTTCCGACCACAATCCCTTGGAGTTCATGAATATAGTCGCCGACATAAGCACGAAGCACTCTTTCTGTGTCTACTGCTGGTTTGGCAGGCAATGCAGCTATGCACTGGAATAGTTCACCATATCTATCTTCCAAGTTGTCATCTATAGCTCCACTTGCAAGCAACGCGACCTCGTCCATAACAGCTACTTTCTTTGCGCTGTCGGTGAGATCGTATCTTTCTCCGGAGTATGAGGGCAGATAATGCTCAAGCGCACCACCCCCTAGAAGAAAGATGTTTTTTGTCCTTAGCGCAGCCCTTATTTGACTCAGCCGACCTTCGATACTGGCGACAACTGGCTCTGTCAAAAGTGCTACAATTGCGTCGCGATCAGCGGCCATTTCGATAAGAACAGCTACGCGTTGACGCTTCAGTTTCTTGTTATCTTCTGTGATAGACCGAAAGTAATTTTGAAGCGTCTCTATAACACCGACAGCATTATCAGAACCTTCGATAGTTCTGACTGCGTCCGTTAATTCGCGGTCAAGTGCGCCACAATAGGCAGCAAAATCAGCCCCAAGACCGAGGCTTGCAAGAAATTCCGCTATGCTTCCATCTTCGCGAATACACCGTCGAAGACTTCCTAAAAATAGACTATCAAGGTCGAACAGAAAGTAGGCGTTTTTCCCGTAGTGGCGACATAGTTCGACATATTTAGTCACTTCTTCACAACCTCCAACGTCAATAAGGCAGCTTCCCGCTGCGGTGATGGAGGTATTTCGGCGTTCCTGTATCGCTTCGATTATTTGGGCGTCAAATACTCCTTCCACGAAAATTGGATTGTCAGAAAAGAATAGTTGTTTGTGATGAACGTTGAGTCGCGGGACAAGCGATGCGAAACGGGCACGTTCCGCTTCCGCTAATGCGCCAATATATTTTGGAGGACTGTGGTCCGTAGAAAAGCAGACAATGGTCTGCATATCGTCTACGCTTCGGAGATCCAATATAAATGGCGAATGTGTTATTAGGATTATACCCTTGCGGCTCGTACCGGGTTCATGAGTACCTGCAACCTTTCGAACTTCTTGGACAAAAAAAGACTGGAACTGCGGGTGCAAGTTTAGTTCAGGCTCATCAACAATCAGAAACTGGTGTTCGTCATTATGCAAATGAGTGAGAAGGACCAAGAGTTCCCGAATGCCGTGGCATTCATCTCGGTCCATTCGATAATATGCACCGGTTCGAGCAAGCCGCGCTTTTGGAACGAGATTTCCAGAGTCCCATTCAAGTACGATTTCACGACCAAAAAGCGAACTCAGTGTTGCTTCGACAATAACTCTAATGTCGGGTCGTTCTTCGAGTATGATAAACGTATCAATACCTGAGCCTTGACGACCAGCTGTGCGAAAATGTTGGAAGTGATTTTTTTGGAGTCCAGTTTTTAAGTTGTCTCCGAAGAAGTTAGAAAGACCAGTCACCGACATACGTTCGAGCCGATCTGTACCTAGCATTCGTGCGTTTGGAAGAACCGCATTTAAGGTCTCGGAAAAACGCGATTTTCCACTACCATTTGGTCCAACGAAAAAGGAGACGTCGCCAAAGCGCTCGATCGTGAATTGCTGTGTTTCCCACGGAACTGGCAAAGCAAATGTAACCGGTTGTTCGATCATGCATGCGTCTCCAGACAAACAAATTATAACCTGAAGTAGTATATTTAAATTGCAATCAATCCAACAACGTCATGTCCGGTTTGTCCGCAGAGTTGGCACTAGTTTCTAGTGTCGAGAAGGTCGGGAATCCGCCCATTTTACGAATTCGGTGCATTACACAATTAGCCCCTTTGTAAGTGACTTTTTGCCAATTACTCAGTGCTCGACGTTTAGAGAGCCAAGAACCAATTCCCAGGATTGGTGTTTAGCGCTGCGTAGCCGAAATTATTTGCGCTAAGTCCGCGAAGATTTATGCGTACAAAACTCTCCTAACTATCTGACTTTCCAAGAGGGCAAACGAAACATTACGCGCTTCCCTACATCGGTGTGTCGGCAAGAACATAACGTTTCGCGGAGCGAATGGAGCTTTGCGAAACGGCGGAGCCGCATCAGTCTGCGTTCACAAAGAAACAACACCCCGAATGGAAGCCAACTATTGTCCGAGTTCTCGGCACCTGAGCTAACCGCGACATGAAACGTGTTTTCGGATAGCGAACCGTCATTCGCGATAGATTCAATTCGTGACTGTTTTTCTTTGCGCCGCCATTGCGGACGTTCGTTGCGATCAGAACATACGGCAGAGATGCGGACTTTCTTGCTATCCAATGAGGCTCTGATAGTGGCCGTTTTCGATCGTCCCTACGAGTGGCCAATGGACCTCAAGTCGGCCAACATGCTATTGACAACACATGCACAAATCGAGCCGCCTTCAAACCATTCTGCCTGGAATCGACGCGATCTCTATCAAGTCGGATCGCACGTTTCCACGGCATACCCACGATGAGTTCGGTTTTGGCTACATCGTGTCGGGCGGGCAGGACAGTTGGAGCGGGCGGGGATTGGTCGAAGCAGAAGCGGGCGACACGATTACCGTCAATCCAGCCGAATTGCATGACGGGATCGGTCGCCACGGATACCCGCGTCACTGGCGCATGTTGTATCTGTCTCCCGCCACGCTAGCAGACTTCACCGAAGTCCCGGTCCGAAACGCGGAGTTCTCGCGTCCGGTCAACAAGTCCAGACGCGCTTTGAAGCTGGCCATTAACGCCATCAATGCCGTGACGTTTGACATGCTCGACCGTAATCATGCCGAGCAGTCGGTGATGCTGGCGCTTGCTGCTCAGATTGAACCGCATCGCGACGGCGATACCGTGCAAACGTCCCTCCGCTCGAAGGAAGTCCAGACCGTCCTCGACATGATAGGTCAGGACTGGGGAGCGCCTTTGTCGCTCGCTGATTTTGCCAGGGCAGCGCACATCAGCAAGTTCCAGCTTCTTCGCAGATTTTCGCGCGAGTTGGGCGCAACCCCTCATGCCTATCTCACCCAACACCGCGTGAAACGGGCGAAGGACATGATCATGGACGGATCGTCACTTGCAGATACCGCCATTGCCTGCGGGTTCTCGGATCAAAGCCATCTAACACGAACCTTCGCTCGCCAGTTCGGCTTGACACCGGGGTGTTTTGCCAGATCAGCCATCCGCTGACCTGCAATATTATTCAATACCGAGGCACCATAAGGCGCGCAGTATCTCCGCCAGGAAAGGGGTCACCATGCGCTTTCTCTATTCACGACACATGCAACACGTCTTTCCCGAAAGAGTAACGGGGATCATCGAAGTGGACGGCATCCAGTCGGATTTCACGGTCGAGGCTGAGGTCGCGGAGCTGACCGCACGGGCCCTCAAGAGGCTGGAGGCGGAGACAGAGAGCGGCTTTCCGGAGATACAGGCCTGGCGACGCGCATATTCTACGATGGGTTTGAAACCGACGCAGTATCGTTGCGCGTCAGAGGCCCTGCTGAGGCGGTTGCGCAAGGACGGTTCGCTGCCCAAGCTGCATCCCCTGATAGACCTGTGCAACGCCACCTCCGTGGCCTATGCCTTGCCTGTGGCTGTGTTCGATCTCGATCATGTGGCTGGCGATCTTGAGGTCAGAGAGGCGAAAGGCGACGAAGCCTACATCGCCTTTTCTGGCGAGACCGAAACGCCAGACGCCGGTGAGATTATATTCGCAGATGAGGACAGCTACGCTCACGCGCGCCGATGGGCCAACCGTCAGAGCCGGAAATCGGCTGTGTCCGCCGAGACGGCACGCGCGCTGATCGTTACCGAAGCGCTGCATGACGGAGGCGCCGAGGACGTGGCGAAACTTACCGAAGAGCTTTTCAGGATGATCGCCGGCACGTTCAAGGTTACAGGCCAGACCGAGCTGCTGCTGTCGCCGGATGCCGTCTATGATTCAGTGAATGCCGGTGGTCGCGCTCCCGTGGACTGAGTTTTTGACAACGTCGATCATCGTCTTGATTGCCCGGCGCACAGGAGTGATTTGCGCCATTGGTGTCGGCCGGACGTGAGAGCCTGAGGCTAGCAGCGCTGCCGCAGCGGGCTGCGTCTACCAGATTTCCCCGCAGATGCGGCAGCGGCCACAGTCGGAGCAGCTGCGATCTCCAAAACCGTCTATTTTCATCCTGGCGTTCTGACCGTAATTCTTTCCGGCTGATACCGCTTCTCCGGTAATGCGGAGGCTGATTTTGACTGGGGAATTCAGGGCAAAGACTGTTGCCGTCTTGATCAGTCACGGGGCGTTTCGCCTCCAGAAATCGGCACTATGTGCGACGCACGCCCTCCGTCATTTCATGACTCAATCGGGAAGTCTGCACCGATCGGAGGAGGCCTTTGGATGGCACTCGGCCAAAGCTCACGTTCGGAAGCAGCGCAACATTTTTAAGAATGGAGAATGCTCTCTCAACAGATCGTCGCGGCCTTTTTTTACAAACGGCGGCCATTGCTATCGGCTTTGTCCAGACGACCTTTTCGACGCGACAGCCCGAGTACAAACAAACCCGCCCCCAGCATCAGCACGGAAGGTGGCAGCGGTACAGCTGCAACACTGGTTATGGGCCCCACGGCCTGGAAATTAGCCGTGCTGCCGTTCCGGAAGGAGAGAAAGGTGCTGTTTGACAGTTGAACGAGCCTGCTGGCTGCGGTGGCGCGGGTTAACCCTTCACTGGACACGGAAAACCCGGTTCCACCAAAACCTGACAGTGCCGTGGAGGTGACGAAAGACCAGCGATCTATCCGCGTTCCACTGTCATCCCCCGTGTCAAAAGTGGAAAAATTGAACCCGGCAGAGGAAGCACGATCGATCGTCAGGTTCCCCGCCGTGATCGAAAAATCGATCACGTCCTCGCTCTGGTAACCGATCCGCGGTCCGACGTTAAATCCAGCGCTGTCAAACAAAAAGTAGCCTGTCAGCGCGTCTCCAACGTCGAGGCCGGCGCGACTGCATGCTGACGTGCACGTGGTTGAGAAATCAAATCGAACAGGTGCGGCCTGGGCAGCGGGCGAGAACATCAGCAATGCCAGGAACCCGCAAAGCAAGCTGAGCGGTCTCTTTCGTGTTGTGTTTTTCATCGTGCTCAATACTTCGCTGTAAAGGAGTGCATTTCTCTGCGGATAAAACGGCTTTGAATATCAAATCTTCGCTCGCCTCCTTGCTAGTATTTGCCGCTCCGAAAAGATACCGACCTCAAGTCTCAAACTCCTACGCCCAGTGTATCAAAGCTCATGCAATCACTCGGGTGAAACTGAGGTAGTCTCTCCACTTGCTCCGGTGCATGCTTTCCATCTTCGGGTATTGCACAATTCGATCTTCATGTGACAAGCGGCCTCCATTTGACCGCCAGCTTTCGTGCACACGAACGGACCTGTTCAAATGCGCCATCGCGGGAGGCCAATGAGCAAGCGGAAAACCAGAATACGGAAGGTCTGGTATTTATCATTACTTGCCGATGGTCGATGAGTTCGCTGCCCTGGCGTTCAACTGCTAACGACGTGTTCCTGAACCCAACACCCTCTTTATTCGCTTTGCGCCAGCCATTTAGTGCGACAGGGTCGAAAATTCTGTTTGATGTAGAAAAGCGATCGGTTTGTTGAAGCTAAGAGAAACGGGCGCGAATAATTGCGCGGTCAGGTTCCCGCCTGAATCCGTTTGCTTCCCAAAAAGATATCGGGCGGGCTTTGAAATTTGTTTGTCGTAGTGATCTGAGAGCCCCCTCATCCAACATGACGCTTCCGGGAAACAATGGTTGGTTCTCTTTTGAGAAAGACGGCTTAATCGATCAGGGATCGGACAAGTGCGTTCGATTGATCGAGACGTTCGGCGATCGTGCGAATGAAGTGACTGCTGAGTGCGTGGGCCAGTTCCGGCTGCAAACGCGCAATCTGGAATAAATCGTTGTGACTGAGCCGCCAGAGAACTACTTCGGTTTCTGCAATTGCAGAAGCGGTTCGGGCGCGCTGCAAGAAGAATGACATCTCACCAACAGTCGTGCCTGGACCCAGTGTGCGCAAATGCACTGGCTGTTCATCCCGGGTCTCGAGCTGAACTCTGACAAAACCACTTTCGATAAAATAGATATCTGTCCCCCCTTCGCCTTGCCTGATAATGCGGTTTTGCGCTTTGTACGTGATTTTTTCCAGGTATTGCCGCATGGCTTCAAACGCGTGCGGATCGTCCAGATCGCGCGCGAGTCGATCAGCAAACCGCTGGGTGTGCTGCGTGCAGGGGCGGTTCTCCCATTCATGCAGCAGACAGTCTTCGCACCATGCAACGGCTTGGTCTGTCTCACTGAAATGCAAAACGGCCGAGCCATGCATGTCTCCCAAAATCAGCCTGTTCAGCCTTTGGGACAGCGCCGGTTTGAGCCCACTGACGATCAGCCTGCAGTCCTTTTCCCGAACCATCCCGCACATCTTGGTCAAACTCTGAATGGCAGAGGAGTCAAAGCCCGTAACATCCCGGCAATCCAGAACCAGGAACCGAACGTCCGAGGTCTCGAAGCACCGTCGCGCACGATGATACACCTGCTGCACACTTCCAAAAAAGATGAATCCCTGAAGCCTCAACACGTGTATTTTCGAGCCGTTTTTCCGCAGATAGGCTTGGTCATCGGGATGATGCTCCACGCGACTTTGAAAGGTTTCGCCGCTGATGGCGTATTTCACAACCTCAACGCGTGCATATTCCAGCACAAAGAGTGCCGCCGCCGCGAAAACGCCCACCAACACACCCTCCAAAAGTCCGACATTGATAATCAGCGCGAGGATAAGCAAGACGATGAGGTACTCACGGCGCGATACTTTTGCGTAGATGCCGATCAGCCATTCATAGAGCAAGCCGCCGCCGATCCAGAGCAGAAGGCCGCCAAAGAGCGGGATTGGAATGAAGCTGAGCAGGGTCGCTCCATAGAGCAGAATGGCTATACAAACGGCCGCCACAAGCAGACCCGTGATGCGATAGGACGCACCGAGGTGATGCGCCAATATCGTCAGGCCCAACCCCTGAAACCCTGCGGCCCCGCCCCCCGCACCTGCGAGCACATTCGCAAGGCCAGCGGCGCGCAGCTCGCGGTCCAGATCAATGTCGCGGCGCACAGACAATTCAATGCCGCTGGATGCAAAGAGCAGCGCCGCGCCGCTTATCGCCAGCAGGGCGCTGATTTTCGGAAGCTCCGACCAGATCGCCGTCCAATCGGCTTGCGCCAGCGGGTTACCCTGAAATGGCAGGGTGATGCTGCCGCCCTGCGCAGGCGCAAAGAACCAGCCTTGGCCTTGCAGTTCAGTCATCGGCAGGCCGAGCACCCAGACCGCCACATGGAACACGACCAGGAAGGCTGCAATGGCAAGCGGCAGGACCATCGGGCATCCGCTGCGCCGGGCGGCAAGATCCACGACAAACGCGAAGGCGACAGCGGGGAGCCATTTGATCAGGTTTGCGGTCTCAAACAGCGCGGGCAGGGTCGGTGCCGAGAGAGGGGTGCCAAGGATGACCGCCATGGCTCCGGAGACGATCAGCCAGCCCATACCAGCCAGAAACCCGGCCAGCACCGGATAGGGAATGAAGCGGATCAGCCTGCCCAGGCGGAACATTCCCATCGCAAGGAGCGCTGCACCGGTGACCGTTGTTGCCAGTCCGATCATCACGATGATGGTGGCCAGGATTTCGGCTTCGCTGTGTTCCGCGGACATGGTGCCGTGGATTGAAGCCGCGATGACGGCCAGCGTGACGACAGTCACTTCTTGCGTCACCGACAGCATTCCCGGGCACGAACTGAAGAGTGCGATCACCATGCTCAGCACGATGGTGCCAAGGAGGCAAATGCCGATGGCCAGTGTGATGTGCGTGCTCAGCACCGTAGCAAACAGCAGCGCTGCCGCAGAAATGGCAAACATCGCGGTGAGCACCCCGCAGATCAGCCCGGCGGAGAGGATGGCCAACAGGTCGGTCAGCCACTGCGTGCCGGTCGCAGGGCCGAAGCCACCCTCTGCCACGGGCGCGCGTCCTGCGCCAGCGGCGACGGGGCCGTTGGTCTCATCCGCGAAAGCCTCCGCGTGGGCGCAGTCATCCATGGCGCGCGATGCGGCCTCAAAGAAGCCGTCCTTTGAGTTTCAGTCGGGTGTCAGTGAGCTTCGTCTGTCTTGCGCTGCGCTTGAACCAATCCGAGCCCGGCAAGCCCGGCAAGCAACAAAAGCCCACCCGCAGGAAGGGGAACAGCGGTGATCTGCGACTGGGTGAAACGGGCAAAGACAATTTCGTCGAAATTGGACGTATCAGTCGTGAGTTTTATGGAAGAGAGCGTTGAAAGACGGTCGGTGTCGTCAGGCTCATTCCAAAAGTTGATTGTTCCTGCACTCATAAATCCCGGTCGGAACTCATACGGAACACTGATAAAGCCAAAGTCCAAAGAGTTTGGTTCAATGCCCGCGGTCAGTGCAGGATCACTGTCGAAATCTCCCAGGGGTCCATCGAGGAAAACCGTGTTCATGAGACTTGTGGCCGCTGCAACGGCCAGAGTGCGCGTCGAGAAATCAAAGTCGGATGCGCTGGTGCACCCGTTAAAAAGCGCCACGCAGGTGCCATCGACAAATTCCACATCGTAGAGCGTGCCGTTGACATCGACGTTTCTGGCGCCCAGCAGCTGGCCGCCGGCGACGTTCAACTGCACGGTGGCCGCAAGGCTCGATGAGTTTGTCAGCGCAACCAGAGCGGCGGCGATGGCAAGTAGCCGAATAGTCATTTCTATGTCTCCTTGTGAATGGTCCTGTTCGGCAGACCTCTGGGACGTTCGGGCGCAGCAGGACGTCGACCTCTTGGCCACTCGGTAAGAGGGCGCGCGACGACGTCCGAGACATGGGTTGCACCCGCCTATCGGAAGTTCTCGTCACAGTTGAAGTGGATGGCGATTGCGGGCATCATCAATGTCAATTTTGCAGGGTGAAGAAAACCGCGCGACTGACTTTTGACCGAAACGTGGCCAATTTTGTCCCAAACGAGCGCAATCGGATGCCGCAAATTCGCATGGAACCTTCGAAACACACAGGCTTGGTTGGGGACGATGATCAGAAATTGTGTGATCACCTGTGTGCTGTTCTTGCTGTCCTGCGGCAGCGGTGCGGTCTGGGCTGACGATGCGCGGAATCTGACATGCCTGCAGCCGGGGCAGACTGCTCCAATGGCCTTTTCGCTCTCGGACGAGCCGACTGACCAACTGCGCCCTCTTGGAGCCGAATACTACCTTGATCCTGCCGGAGACGCCGGGCCCGACCGCATTGTCACCGAGGCCTTTGCCCCCGCGGCCTGCAACGGAATTTTCAAAGCGCCTTTGCCGGGCCAGTCCGCTTGGCTGCGGTTTGCGCTCGCCAACCCGCATGACGAAACCCGCCGCTGGGTGATTGGCCTGATGGAGACGATCTTCGACGAAGTAATCCTGTTCGAAGAGAGCGATGCCATGCTGGTCGAAGTCGGACGCACGGGCCGCGTGGTGCCCTGGATGGACAAGAACAACACCGCTATCCGGACAGGTATTGAAGTTACCATGCAGCCAGGAGAGGAGCGGGTGTTTTACCTGCGTCTCGCGGGCACCTTCGCGCCCACCATGACCGCCGTGATCATGTCGGCGGACCTGTTCTTCGGCTGGAGCACGCTGAGACTGATCATGACCGCCCTGTTTCTGGGATATGCCGCGACAATCGCGCTGTTCAGCCTGATCCTGTTCCGGCAGATCGACGTGCGCTTTTATCAGTACTACACGCTCTACATCCTGTGCCTGTTTGTCTATTCGTTCATCTATGATGGCTGGCTGAACAAATTCTTCGGCGTCACGCTGCCGATTACCACACTCGCCCCGATCACCGAGTTGTTCGCCGGGCTGAGTACCCTCGCCATCGTGCAATACTGCCGGATTCTGTTGAATGCCCACGACGATCCATGGGTCTGGCGCCACCTGTTCACACTGCTGTCGGCTGTGGTGGTCTTCGTGATCGGGCTGGCGGTGGTTGACCCGTGGCGCTTGTCCGGACCGCTGCATCTGATCTACTTCATCAGCCCACTGATCCTGCTCACGGTTGCTATCCGCAAGATCATAGCAGGGCTGCCACAGGCAAGGCCCATTGCCTGCGCGCTGCTGTCGCTGAGTTTAGGGCTCTCGATCGCGGTCTTCGCGTTCATGTTCCCGCTGAACATCACCGGTGCGACCTATGCTTATGAACTGGTGCTGTTGCAACCCCTGTCCTGGGGATATTATCTCGCGATCGCCGGCGAAACGCTGTTCATGATGTTGGCTATCTCAACAATGGTGCGCTCCATGCAGAGCGAACGGCATGTCGCTGCCGTTGAGCTCGCCTCATTGGGGCAGCAGATGCAACAAATCCAACAAAAACACCGGGCGGCGGAGAAGACGACAACCGCGCGGCTTGAGGCGTTGGAGAGTGCGCTGGCGGATGATCCGGAGAACCGGCAGCACCTTTCCGCCAAGCAACAGTTCCTAGACCGTGTCACGGAATGCGTTCTCGACAACGTGAAGGATCAGGACTTCAGCGTTGAGAAACTCGCATCCTCCCTTGCGATCAGCCAAAAGACATTGGGACGCCGACTGAAAGAGGCCAGCGGACGGGCACCCGCCTCGTTCATCAGGTCGGCGCGCTTGAACTTCGCCCGCAATCTAATCCTTCTGGATCAATACAACACCGTTGCAGAGATTGCCCGTGCATCCGGCTTCTCAAGCGTCAGCAACTTCGCCAAGCATTACCGGCAGGAGTTTGGCGAGATACCTAGTAAGTCCATCAATTCAGTCAGGAAAAATCAATGAGGACGCAAAGGTCCATTGAAATCCGCCATTCTGAGCAGTTTTGCGCCGTGGACGCGCGCCGCGAGCATTGAACCGTTCCGCATTGGGATCGGACCAGACCTCGGAAACAGCACAAAATCCTGAACCTCGTTAGCTGATATTCCCAGAGGACGCGCGAAACATTACGCGCCGCCGTACACGGGCGTAGGGAAGCGCATTGCGTTTTGCCGGGACCGAATACCTGCGCGATGAGGCGAAACCGCACCGGTTGGCGTCGGTGCGTAGTCCGGTTCTTCAAACACTTCACTCATCGCCGCAACGTGACAACGCGCCAACGCCATTGGAAGTGCAGACCGAATGAAGGGTTATATGCGTCCCGATATTGGGCCGGTTTGCTGTCTCGAGGCAAAAAACGGTTGCGCTGAACGGTGCCGTTGACCTAATTGGCGCGTGGACAAGGTAACATTCGCTGTCGCTAGAAACAGCCACGCTTTCGTAGGAGAATAATTCATTGTTTCGAAATAAGCCGAATAATGCTTTTGTCAAAATTGCGACTGCCGGCGCTCTTGACGGTATCTCGAAGCTATCTCTGAGGGGTGATTGGTCCAAGAAACGCACCAACTATGCGCAAGGCCGTGTTGCGCAATACACAAGGCGTGTTGCGGAGTGGCTCGATAACTCCGTCGAAATTGACAATTTCACCTATGAATTGAGGGAAGTAAATCGGCAGCATCTGGCTGCGTTTGTCGCGACGGTCGCAAATATTCCGCTCAAAGCCGCCATGGATTTTATGGCAGAACTCCAGGACGACAAAGACATTATGGCGCACTATGCCCAGGCCCTGGCTAAGAGCGATGTAACGGCCGATCCTGTTCCCTTGTGGGGCAGACGGTTGGGCTGGTATGCCCTGACGCGTGCACTCAAGCCAAAGCTCATTGTAGAGACCGGCGTACATAACGGTCTCGGTGCGCTGGTCTTTACAGCTGCGTTAAAGCGCAACGCATCCGAAAACCATCAAGGGCGTTATATCGGCCTGGAGTTAATGCCGCATTTTGGATGGCTCCTCTCCGGGCCCTACGCCGAGTTTGGCGAGATCCGCTATGGCAAGTCCCTTGATCTTGTTGCAGGTGTTGAGGGGCCGATCGACATGTTCCTTCATGACAGCGATCATTCGCACGAGCACGAAAAGAGCGAGTTTCGAGCGGTTGAACACAAACTTTCGAAAGACTGTGTTGTCATGAGCGACAATACCTACACAAGTCCGGCACTGTTTAATTTCGCGAACGCTACTGACCGGCGCTTTCTGCACTTTCAGGAGATCACCGAAAATCACTTCTACCCGGGTGCCGGTTGCGGCGCTGCGTGGTCTCAGTAACGTTTACCGCTGATCCAGCTCGTCCAAAGGTGATATTTTTCCTAGTTGCAGTTGGAATACGGAACTGGTCAGGCACTACCAGGGAACGGTGCGCTGACGCTGGATGAAGGCTGAATGCCGGGCATATCGTCCCTTTCGAAAAGTTGGACAAAGGTTTGCTGCCCGAGCGAAGTGAACTGCCGGCGCGGCGAAAGTCCTGCCCAATCTTGAGGGTCCTTTTCGGATCACCTCGCGGAAGTCCGGCAATGAGCGGCAATAATATCGCTCATTGCCTTTGCCCCTTGCCTGGCGACCCTAGTTTGTCTGTTTTTAGATTTCAGGCCAGGGAGCCGGCCTGCCGAAGTGGAAGCCTTGCGCAGCGTCGATGTCGAGTGATTTCAAAAGCTCCGCCTCGCCCGGCGTTTCGATGTGTTTCGCAATCACCTTCATGCCAAGGTCACGGACAGTTGCAATCAGCCCGCTGAGGATTTTCGTTTTTGACGGCTCCAGCATCACCTGACGGATCAGGCCCGCCTCCAGCTTAAGCCATTCGACCCGCATCCCCGTCAGTCGCGACAGGACCGGCCAGTGCCCCGCAAAATCATCGATAGCCGTCTGGCAACCGAATTCGGAGACAAAGCCGAAGAAGGATTCGACGGTCGATGGTTCGCGCAGAAGATCTTTTTCCGCGATTTCGAGGCACAAGCGGGACGCTAGCAGAGGATTGACCGACAGTCGGTTATGCAAGGCATCCCGGAAGTCGGGGTCACGCGCGGACTCAGCGGACACATTCATCGTCAGAAGCGTGCGTGTCGCCTGTCTTTCAGCAGCATCCAGAACCCGGTCCAGCGTCCAGGTATCAACCTGTGCGATGAAACCGGAGCGCTCCGCCGCTGAAATCCAGGCACGCGATGACATCCCTTTCGCCCTGTCCCCTTGGAGGCGCAGCAACACTTCCGCTCCGCAGACCCGGTCGTCCGCCAAAGACACGAGCGGCATGGCATAAAGCGTCAATTCCTTGCCACAAAAACTTTCCGGTTCGGGAACATGTGCCTGTTCGCAGCTACCGCAGGAACACTCATCAGGCCGGACCTGATGCACCTGGACGGACTGCCCACCGATCCGTTTGCCACGCAGACATGCCCGGTCGGCCAGACCAAGCAGAGACGCGGCATCCTTCATTTCGAGTGCTGCCGTTCCGTCGATGAAGGCAACCCCGACCGACCCGCTGATCGTGAAGACGCGATCCTTTACTTCCAGCCGGATCCGACCGAATCCTTCGAGGATCTGCTCGGCGAATTCGAGAGCTGTTTCTTCGCTTGTGACGGGCAGCATTGCCGCAAATTCGTCGCCGCCAATACGTGCGACCGTACCGAACTCGCCCAACGTCAGCGAGAGACATGAGGCAACACGCAACAACATGTCGTCGCCCGCATCGTGCCCGCCAAGGTCGTTGACTTTCTTGAACTCATCCAGATCGATGTAATAAACAGCCAGCCCCGCTTCTGCTGTGCAGGACATACGCTCCACCTCGCGCCGCAAGGCCCGCGTAAATGCACGGCGGTTTTCCAGCCCGGTCAAGGGATCCTGGTAAGCCAGTCGCCTGTTTTCGGCAACCTCGAGCGGATTGTCGACATTGCGGCGGATTACCGCCATGAAAGGACTACAGCTTGTTTGTGTGTCCTGATCCGGCGGGCAGCCGACCAGCCGGATCTCGCACATTTTCGTACCGGCAGCGCCTCTGGAGTTGCCACTTCCGGCGTCTTGCGGAATGTGGAACGTATGCGGTAGCGCCTCTCGTGCCTGTTCCAGTGTGTCAAAGAAAACTTGCGGGTCGGCATCGGTTCCCGTGCGCTCGACCAGCGTTGCAACGATATCCTTCAGGTCTTCCGACCCCTCGAAGAACAGGACATCATCGGGAAAGTGCTCCAGCACCCTTCTGTCCAACGGCAGCGATCGTGACTTGAGAGCGTCGAGAGAGACGGCTTCACTTTTGGTCACATGATTGCCTTCGGCAGAAACGGGTTTCGGTTCAACCTCGAACTGAACCAGCACCGCTTGTTTGTTCTCCTCCAGGAAAACATGCGATGTACAGATCACATGACCGCAAAAAACCTGCCCTGAATTCAGCCTGACTTCGCCGCTCACTTCTGCGGGAAACCCGCCAAAGGCTGCGGACAGGACCAGTTCGCATCTTTTCCAGCTTTCAGCTGACAATAGCTCATCAAGGCGTTTTGGCGCCGGGCATGCTCCAAGGTTTGCGCAGGCTGCCTCGAACAACCCGTTGTGCTTCACAATAAAACCATCGCGCGCAACGTAAGCGGCCGCATACGGCAGCACTTCCAAGAGGGAAACGTGAAATGCCGATAGCGTATTGCTTCTCAAACGACCGAGGTGATCCCGCCGGCCATGCTCCAACCGATGGCTGATTTGCACCAGACAACCCTTTCAAATAAGTCTGTTCGCTTGGCGCCAGCTCAAATACATCAGCGCCGCCCCCAAAAAATTATTACCACAGTTTAACTGTAATTTTCGTCCAAGCAAAACAACTCACAACTCTTACAAAGTTTATAGTTAATATTAAATTTACTAATAAGATTCAAATTTATTTCAAATTTATACTCTTCTCTACTCAACTTCACATAAAATCCCGGATTTGCCTTATTTTGAGCACGACACTGACGTAAGGGCACCAAGCGATCGCTCGGGAAATCTGAAATTCCGCTTGCGGTTTTTCTTTCCACTTGAGTCTGAAGAGTTGTGTCATGAAGAGTATTTTGGTCTGGCGGGCGTGCCGAATGTCCGCGCTTTGCGTCATCCCATTTCTCGCATTAGGTGTAGCCCAGGCAGCTTCAAAGGATGCTTTTCAACAATGCGGAAAGGCGTCGTGGTACAAACTGGGAGGGACGACAGCAAGCGGTGAACGTGCCAACCCACAAGGCATGACGGCTGCACATCGGACCCTTCCGTTTGGCACGCTCGTGGATGTTACCAACCTGTCAAACGGCAGAACGGTGACAGTTCGAATTAATGATCGGGGGCCTTTCGCCAAGGGGCGGGTCATCGATGTCACCTTGGCGGCAGCGAGAGAGCTTGGCTTTGTTGGAAAAGGTATTACCAGGGTGCATGTCGCCAACGCGGGAGCCAAAAACCGCGCCAAGTCTAAGCAGAAATGCCAGTAACTGCCGAAGGCAACCGTAGATTCACGTTCGGATAACGAGAGTCGAGTGACAAGCTCGATCGCCTCAACTATCTGATTCAATGTGATAATTTTCGTATTTCAATTGTTTCGCAAACGACTCAGTATGAATAACGATCAGTCGCATTACGGTGAATCAAAAAATAAAATATTTTACGGTAATGACATTCAATTGAGATGCCGTTACAGTTGCCGCCGTGGTCGATGGGGCCACGTGCACAGTAACTTTTTTCGCGCAGTCTCATGGCTGCGCGTTTTTTTTAATCCTGCCAATAAACTAGGCACTTGGTGCGCGCTCGTTTCTCTCGGCTCGGTCCAGGTAACAGCTTGTTGTCGGGACCATCTATCAAACGCCGGCACCACGGTCGAGCAGGCTCAAGAAAGACGAAGCGCTGTCGCGCAGATCCTGTTTTTTGTGATCATCCATGCGCTTCCACGTCGCGAAAGGTTGACCTAACCTGGGGTTGTTTCCGAGCAGACCTTGGTTCCGATCCAGAAAGTCCCAGTAAAGAGCGTTGAACGGACACGCATGTGGACCGGTCTTCTGACGCACATCATAGGCACAGCCCTGACAATAGTCCGACATCCTGTTGATGTAGTTACCGCTGGACATGTAAGGCTTGGAGGCAAGCAACCCACCGTCTGCAAACTGGCTCATGCCGATCGTATTGGGTAGCTCGACCCACTCGTAGGCATCCGCATAAACGGCCAGATACCACTCATGGACTTCACGCGGATCGATGCCCGCAAGCAAGGCAAAGTTTCCCGTCACCATAAGCCGCTGGATGTGATGTGCGTAGGCTTCCTCGATCGTCTGCCCGATCGCTTCAGCCATGCAGCGCATTTTGGTGTCACCGGTCCAGTAAAAGTCCGGCAGCGAACGAGACGCCTCAAGCGCGTTGGCGTGCACATAGTCCGGCATCTTAAGCCAGTAAATGCCGCGTACATATTCGCGCCAGCCGAGGATCTGGCGGATGAAACCTTCCGTTGCGTTGAGCGGCGCTTTGCCTGCCCGGTAGGCGCTCTCGACCTTCCGGCAGAGATCCATCGGGTCGAGGAGACCGGCATTCAGGTAAGCGGACACGACGGAGTGATAGAGATACTTTTCGCCGGCAAGCATGGCATCCTGGTAGGTACCGAAATCGGCGAGCGCAGTTTCCAGGAACGCGTCGAAAGCGGTTTCCGCGTCTTGGCGCGTGACCGCAAACCAGAATGGATGGAGATCGCCAATGTGTTCGCCAAACCTTCGTTCGACCAGCCCGAGCACATCCTTTGTCAGTTCATCAGGTTCAAACTGCGCGGGCTGAGGCATGAAGAAATCTGAGCGCGCAGGTTTGCGGTTGTCGGCATCAAAGTTCCATTTGCCTCCCTCCGGCTTTCCATCCGACATCAGAAGACCGGTCTTTTGACGCATATCCCGGTAGAAATGCTCCATGCGCAATTGTTTGCGTCCGGTTGCCCAGGCCTGAAATGCCGCCCGCGTCGCAATGAACCGTGTGTCCTCCAGGATCTCGACCGGGCACTCAAGCGACGCCTGCCAGGACTGGGCGTCTTCCAAGACCCGCCACTCGCCGGGCTCGGTCAAGAGAACCTTCTGCGGAGACAGCCGCTCGCAGGCACGGATGACCTCCCCGCCAAAGCTGCCTGTGTTTGCGGTGTCCTCCAGTTTCACATAATCGACCTGCCAGCCGCCCTGGCGCAGCTCATCGGCGAAATGGCGCATCGCTGACAGGATAAACGCGATTTTCTTCTTGTGGTGGCGGACGTAAGTCGTCTCGTCGTGCACTTCGACGAGAAGAACCCGATCCAACGCCTTATCGGCCCGCCGCAGGCTGGAAATGGCCGGCGTCAGCTGGTCACCCAGAATAAGAATAAGGTTACGGCAACCGGTGTCTTTGCGCATTTTTGTGACGGTCCCAAATTGAGATTTGCCTTTGATACGCAGCAGGCCCCAGCGCCTATCACTGTCTGCGGCAATTGGGAGCGGATTTTTTTGCATGAGAGAAAACGGAAGCTCCCGAGACGCCACGTAGAGGACAGATAACTTGTCCAAACTCGCAGAAATCCATTGCCCGACGCAGCCGGATCTAGTATCAGGACGCTCTATCCGCCCCGCGGACAACCCGCGCGCGGCCTGGCACCCGTAGCTCAGCTGGATAGAGCGCTGCCCTCCGAAGGCAGAGGCCAGAGGTTCGAATCCTCTCGGGTGCGCCAATCACGGCTTGGTTTCCCGTGTTCCTGTTTTCAAACAATTTTTCTTAAACTCACTCGGGGCGCTCGTCCCCTCCTGGATCTACTTGTTGAAAACGACGAATGTGGCTGTGCGCTTCGTAGAGATGCAATACCTGACGGCGATCCCAAAAGAGCCCGCCACTGATGAGCTGGTCAGAATTTTTCTGGAAAAAATCTGACCGCCTGGTTTCATCTCACCGAACTACGACCTTCCCCCTGTACCCATCACCCTGCCCAACGAAAAAACATCACCCGGAGCTCACCCAACAGCCTGACTCATGCTGTGGAGCAACTTGAAGAGCTGAAAGATCAGGCAACAGCAGCTAAGCGTCCTGCAATGTTACCGATCAGCAAGATCGAGATCATGGCGAGAGCCTTGCAGATCTACCTTGACTGGAAGACCGGAGAGGTTGTCGGGGCATTCGGGAAAGAACGGGGCTGACTACAACACCAGTGTATAGGGCATTGTCGGCACGAGCGGCCAATCAGCCTTGGGGCAGAATTGTACCAAAGCAATCACAACACCTGTGTTATCGCCTGACTTGACAAACTTCGTGTGATGAACCAGCGGTTGTTTGTACAAAACTGTGCCTTGAGATGACCATGCCACGCGTCACGATCGGAGTTCCGTGCTTTTGCAACGCAAAGACGATTGCGCGCACAATTGCTTCAATCAAATCACAGAGTTTCTCCGATTTTCGCGTGGTCATATCTGACGACCACTCTGAAGACGAAACACACGAGATCTGTCGTACCGAAGCAGAAAAAGATCAACGTTTTCATGTTGTTCAACAGAAACAACGATTGGGTTTTTTGAACTTTGGTGAGCTTCTAAAAACCGTCGACACACCGTATTTTGTCTGGCTTGCGGGAGACGATTGGTGGGAGGCCGAGTTTCTTGAATATACGATAGACGCATTGGAGGAACATCCAAGCGCGGTCTCCGCTTTGCCCAACTGCGCGTTTGTGGGACCAACGAAAGCCAAAAAGAAGCCTACCAATCACGCGATCCTCGGAACTTGGCGACAGCGGGCCGCATCGTTTCTCGCGGATACAAATGGCAGTCGTATGTATGGGCTTCATCGCACGCGCGCATTGCAACGCGCATTTCCCACGAAGACAATGAACGCTTACGACTGGTATCTGATGCTGGGGATGCTTAAGCAAGGTCCACAGATCGCAGTAAACGAGACACTGATGAACCGCGAACGGACTGATTGGCGGTACTACTCGAGACTTGTTTATGAGTTGTATCCACCGGGCCTTTTTCGCACGTACCCGCTGCTCGACATGACTCTGTCGGCGATTAAGGCAGGCTTTGTACCACCCGCACCAAGTGTCTTGCGGCGTCTTTATCGTCTCAACATAGAAAAGCGTGACGAGTGCGCAGCCGTTATGACACCGGAACTTTTCTTTCGAAACCTCGTCGGAAAACGGCGTGTCCATTTCTCGGAAAACCAGTCAGAACTCTTTGCGTTTCTTGCCCATGAAGCCCTCACCTCGAAAACAAATGCACTGAGTTGTCGTGAAGCCGCTTTTACGGCGCTTGGCTGGCTTGCTCTAAGCGGAAATACTTTTGCAAAAGAACGGGTCTGTCAGTATATCAGCGAAGATAAAAATAAAAGTCCTTAGAGATATTTTTATATTTACTATCTAATAGATTCATCTATTTACATTATTTTTTTATACGAATAATATAACAAAATTAACTAGTCAAATTCTTCTTTTTTACTTTAAGACTGCTCCGAAACAGAAATACTCTTTGCTGCCTTGTTAAGCTGAGCGTCGCTGGGGCCCGCCGCAAATGTCGGTAGTCCTCCCCCAAGTCGAGCATGGCCAACAAATCAATCGGCTGTAGATCAAGGTAGCCAATCCTGCCCCAAGAGAGACGCTGATCGATGCCGCCAGCTGCGTGCGGCTGCGAGCGAAAAATCATCTGCAAACTCACGCAAAATCCTCCCAATTCGTTTCGTCAATTGACGCAGACACCCGCCGTGTTCATCGACTGTGAGCCAGTCGAACGCAAATTCGTTTTCAGATTGAGCTGCTGTCCTCGCTCTCAGTAAGCCACGCAGACGAATGTCTGAAACAGGCACGCGTCGTGCTCCCGCCTTGGTCTTCGAGCTTGCGCGATGCCTCTTCGACGTGCTGGAACAGCTTTGAGATTCACGATAAAGCGACGCGTGCCGCGTCAGTCGATGACGCCTTCGCAGCGGGCCTTGGCGGCGGCGGCATCACCGCCGTCGTCCTGGGCTTCGATCAGGAGGATCTTGCCTTCGGCGGTCGAGAGGATTGCAAGATTGCAGCCGTCGGAAGACCCGGTTGCCACCTTGGAATAGGTTTTGCGGTTGATTGACGACCAGTAATAAACCAGTTCTTTCGGATCGGCACTTGTGAGAACGCGGCCGGTGGAGTCCCGCTTCAACTCCTGCTCCATTGCGATCACCTGGTCCGGAGGGCCGTAGGCTTCGAAAAACTCGGCCGTGGTTCGGCCGACATATTCACTTTGCAGTCGCGGGTTCTGATCGCCGGACTGACAGGCGGCTGCAAGCAGGGTGGCCGATATCGCGAAGGTCAATCGCGAAGCCGGAAGCGCCCGTCTTGAGCATAGGTAGCGCATCAGCTCCTTCCATATCGAACTTCCGGCGGCCAGGCCGGATAACGGCCAGCCGGTCAGGAGATCGTCAGTTCCAGAGCCGGATGCAACCGCTGCAGGTTGCGCAGGGATTTTGACTGCCACGGAATGGATTTCGACCCCAGTACGCGAACGCCAACCTCGGGCTGTTTCCTGATTTCGATCGTGAACTTGGCAAGCAGGTTGATCCCGGAACTGTTGAGAAACTCCAGTCCGGTGAGGTCCAGCGTGATGATTTCCGGTTTGGACGACAGTATGGAATTCATGATTTCAAGAATGGGCGCGTAAGCGTCCGTACCCGAAAGCCGCATCGTTCCTTCGTAGTGGATTGTCGAACCTTCAGTCCAAACGCGATAATCGTTCGTGCTGATTTCCATTTTGGTTTCTTCCTTTGGAATTAATCGGCGATCAGGACAGTCGCAATGATGCAAAGGTCGTCAGTTCAACGCCTTCACTTACACGCTCCGACGCGAAAGACCAGCCTAATTTCGCTCCGTAGTCGCTCATAAGTGTCAGAAGTCCGAGACCCGAGCCGGATGAATCCGGATTGAGCGCGTTTTCCTCGATCCGTTCCAGCAACAGCTCCCCCGGTTCGCGCTCCATCAGCAGCGTCAGGTGCCCCTGGAATTTTTCAGCCGTCTCGTCATCGATCTGGTTCATGATCCGGATTTCAAACCTGTCGTCTTCCAGACTGCTGACAAGCTCGACATCGCCGCCATGGCGGAACTTCACCGCGTTTTCCAGGATTTCGTTGATCATGTAGCTGATGCTGTGGCGTGCATCGACCGGATCGATGCCCTGCCGGCAAGCCCGGCTGAAATATTCGCCTATGAAATCGGAGGTGACACCACAATGATGCCAGCTGAGTTCAAGCGGCTCGGCGCGCAGCTTGAGTGAGAAGCTGGTCGCATCACTGCCGTTCGAAGCTGTCGTGTTACCAAAATCCTGGACCATACCCTACCTATGCTTCAAGACGACGAGCGTGATGTCATCAAATACTTTGTAGTCACCGATATGCGACTTCACATCATTAATGACCGCTTCGGCAATACCCTTGGCGGATTTCGAGCGATTTTCATGGGCGCTGTCGCTCAGACGATCGAGACCGAACATTTCGCCGGTGTCGTTTTCAGCCTCCGTTATCCCGTCGGTGTGAAGGATCAGGACATCTTCGGGCCCGAAGTCCAGATCAAGCGTGGCGACAAAGGGTGAAATGTCGGCTTCCAGACCGACCGGGAAACCGAGATCCATCGTATCGATGCGTTCGGTTTCGCCATTTGCCCGGATGATCAGAACTTCCTCATGCTGGCCGGACAGGGTTACCTTGCCGTTTTCATAGTCGACAAAGGCCAGGGTCAGATGCTTGTCGGACTTCGTGCGGGTGATGTTTTTATAGACCGCGCGGTTCAGCACATCGAGGAAGGCAACCGGGTCCCTGTCGCCCTTTTCCTGCAGAGCGCGGGCGACCGACTGCACCATAAGCATCAACACGCCGCTTTCCAGACCGTGGCCGGTCACGTCGCCGATGCCGACCTTGATATGATCGCCGTCAAAGAGCACGTCATAATAGTCGCCGCCGACCTCGTCGGCAGGCTCCATAAACGCGGCGATTTCGATCTGCGGGATGTTCTCAAGCTCGCTGAGGCGCGGCAGAACCATTTCCTGGATGCGCTTTGCAACGTCGAGCTCCGCGCCAAGGCGCACATTCTCCGATTTGAGGCGCTTGTTCAGATCGACAATCTCGCGGTTTGCCGTTTCCAGCCTTTTCGTGCGCTCTTCAACGAGATTTTCCAGATTTTCCGTGTGGTAGCTGATTTCTTCAGCCATGCGGTTGAATGCACGCCCGACAGCCGCCACCTCGTCCCGCGTCGTCATCGCGACACGCACGGAATAGTCTTTGTTCTGCAGCGCCCGTGCCGCATCTGCAAGCTGCGACAGGCCCTTTGTGATCCGTCCGGAAATCGCGTAGACCGCGAGCGTGACGATCATGAGGCTGACCAGAAGCACCACGATCTGCCAGTTGATGATACGCTGGGTCGCCTCGGTCAGCTCCTGCTGAACGGCGGTCAAAGACGCATAGATCTCGTCGTTGGAGACCATGAAGCCGAGCGTCAGATTTTCCGAAACGATCTTTTCACCGTCCCAAAGGTTGATCGGTGCGAGCTCCTTCAGGATGACGGTGTAGTCCTCATCGCCGCCATCTGCCCTGGTCGCCAGGTTGAGGGTGTCGATTACGGTTCCCTCGTTATGCGGCAGCTCGAGTTTCGCCACTGCAGGGAACTCGCTCTGGGCAAGGAATCTGTTGATGCCGGTCACGCCCTGGCCTTCGCCGCCGACGGACACAAGGCCAAGAACCTGCGCACCCGCATCGCTTACCGCCAGCACATTGCCGGACGAGGACGCGAGAAAGCCGAAACCCGTATCGGCAATCTTGACGTTTTCGACCAGGCTGGACAGCTGGTCGAGCGTGATATCAACCGCGGTCATGCCCGCGACGTCGGTGCGGTCTTCCGTCCAGAGCGGGAAGAAGAAGCTCACGATCTTGGCGCCCGTGATTGCATCGATGTAAGGCGCCGTTCCGACGATATCCCGCGGCACCGGCCGGTTCGCCGGGTTACCGATCCAGCTCTGCCAGCTCTCGTATACGCCTGGAAAGAAGAAATCCCAGAAGTTTTCCTCATTGTGGCCCGGATAGAGCCGGTCGAACGTTTGCGCCTGGTCGGTGTAAGGCGTCGTCCGCATGATCGGCATGTCTTTCGGGCCGACATAATACATCTGCAGCTTCGGCGAACCGGTCTTCATCATGCCGGGCGCGACGAGGTTAAAGGCAGAACTGTCCGCGATCTGTTTTTCAACGGCCGGAAGCGGGTTCCCCTGGTCGTCGAGCAGATATCCCCACACGCTGACAACCGACTCTCCCGGTTCGTTCTGGGACCAGTCGGCAGCCTGATTGAACACCAGCTTGTCGCCCAAAACCGGATCGGTCTCGACCGTCTGGCCAATTTCAGCACCGGTTCGCGGATTGTCGATCAGGGTCTGCATGGAAGCGCCAAGAGCTTCCACTTCAGAAAACACCTGATCGAGCAGCAACTCGGTTCGCAGCGCAGTCGTATCGATATAGGTGCGCAGATATTCTTCGGTCGCCGTGGTCAGACCCAGGGCAACTTTTTCAGTTGCATCCTTGGAAAGCCGCTGCACGTTCCAGATGGCAACACCGCCGGCCAGCATCAGGTCGAACAGAACCGCCGCACTCACCACAAGAATAAATTTTGCGCGGAAACTGTGACGGGAAAGCCGTCCGATGCGCTCCGGCTCGTGTTTTTCCGGTGTATCAGCGTTCACGTTTGCCAAGCTCATTTTGGTTTTCGTCCCGAGGCAACCCAGATTGGCCAGCCGGCATATCCTTTCGGATGCAGAGCCGCAAAAATGTGGTCCTGAAAGCCTCTCCGGAATTCACGGATCTCGTCTTCGCTGTCGCCGCGTTCAACGGCCATCTGGCCCGCGTAAACGTCTTCCCAAGACTGGATGATATCGGCGAAATCCTGGGGGTTGCCGTCCAGGTTGGTGACCATGAAGGATTCCATGCGAATGTCTTCCAGACCCGTGTCGACCAGATGGCGGCGGCTCTTCGGACCGAATTCGATGTCCATGTTGAAATGCGCCCAAAGCCGAGCGACTTCCGTATAGGTCTTCTGAATGGTTTCAGAGCGCGGTTCACCGAGGCAATGCGAGTTTTTCTCGTTGGTGATATAGACGCGGCCACCAGGTTTGCAGATCCTGAAGAGCTCCTGGAGAATGAGTTCCGGGCGGTCAAAGACCTGAAGGGAATGGCGGCAGGTCACGAAATCGAACTGGTCGCTTTCGAGCAACATGTCGGATGCGTCGCCGAAGACATAGTCGATGCCCCTTACGCCGAAGTCGGAAGCCACTTTGCGCGCGTATTCCAGGCTGGACCGGCTGTGGTCGAGGGCAACTAGGCGCGACGGCTGATATTCCTTCTGCAACAGGACGGCGAAATCGCCGATACCGCAGCAGATGTCAGCCACCTGCATGTCAGGCTCCAGACCATGCCTTGCGAGAATGGATTTTTCGTGCCGCCAGGTCAGCTTGGTCTGGGTGCGCAGGATCGGAATGAAGCCGCCTTCTTCCAGAAACGTCTGCCCGGGATAGAACTCGCTGTCATACTCGCTGACAGTGATGCGTTCGGACATGGCTTCCAGCACCGCAAACTTGCGGGTTGCCCAGCCGACGACGCTTGATGTCGTCACATGTACGTTCAGGTCGCTCCGCCCGCGGACAAGATCCAGGATCTTGCAGGCAAAAGTCTGGAAAGCGACATTGTTCATCCTGACCAGTCTGCGGACATTCACATAGAATTTTCCACTGACATTTCTGACCGACTGCTCGAGCTCGGAAATACAGCCGTTCAGCTCGTCGGGGCGCTGCGGACGCAAGCTGCCCTGCAACGAGAATTCCTGGTCGTTCTCGTTATAAGTCCAAGCAAACGCGTGAGGCGTGGTTACGGAATTCATTTTTTGTCTTCCTCGAGCGTCATTTCCGCCGTCAACTGCATTCGGCCGTCTTCAAAACGGTCCACGGTCAAGCGTGCGCCATAGTCGACACCAAGCTCCAGGAGGCCAAGACTGGCATCAGGTTCCGCTTCGGCAAACAACGCCTCCAGATAGAGCTTTTCCGCATTCTCGTCAGCAACTTTGCCTATAGCATCCTGGTAGGCGTGATAGGTATCGTCTTCGACGGGAAAGACCAGTTCTATCCGGTCAACGTTATCTTTTCTGTGGACCGAGAACTGAAGCGTGCCCTCCTTGTCGTGCATCCGGAAGACCGTCTCCATGAGCTCGTTCACGGCGGAGGAGTAAAGATTCGAAAAAAGAAGCGAATCGAGCCGATTGTGGCTGACCATCCTTGCAAGATACGCCGACATCAGGTCGCAATGCGACCAATCCGAGCAGAAATCCTCGATGTTCAAGTCCATCTGAAGCATTTGCGGCAAATCGCTTTGCGAAAAGACCCCCTCAGAAGGTGACGGCATGCTTATTCCCCCGTTGGCGTAGGCTATCGCGCACTATGTTAGTGCGTCTCAGTTTCACAATGCACATGGAAATTACCGCCAGCGTGACGCGTGTCATCGATAATTCATGTATTTAACAATACGGTGTCGCTAGTTGCCAAGGATATAACAACTTCGGTTAATGTTTGTTTTTATTCGCGAATGTAGACGTTAGACTATGCGCGATCCGGCAACTTTCCCGTGCCGATCTGAGTACCATGGTTGGACAATGAACAGCGACAGCAAAACAGCCCCGATGCCTCAAGCTTCCGATGACGACGCGAGCAAATTACGTAGGGAGTTAGAGGACCTTAAGGCTGAGCATGCCGATCTGAAATTGCTCTACGAGGCGACGATCGAACATGGCGAAGCTGTCGAGGATCAGCTTGCGGAATACAACATTCTGCTGACCAAGACGCAGGAAAGACTTGAAGCCGAACTGCGCGATGCCGGCAACTATGTCCACTCAATTTTGCCCGAAAAGCGCGTTTCCTTTCCACAGGCGGACTGGCTTCTCATACCGTCCACCGAATTGGGGGGTGATTCGTTTGGCTATCACGATCTCGACGAGGATCATTTCGCCATTTATCTCATCGACGTTTGCGGTCATGGCGTGGGAGCCGCGTTGCTGTCGGTTGCGATCATAAATGTTCTCAGAGCCAACGCGCTTGCCGATGCAGACTTCCGCACGCCGTCCGATGTGCTTGAAAAACTCAACAACGCCTTTCCGATGGAACGGCAGAACAACATGTTTTTCACGATCTGGTATGGCGTCTACCAGCGCTCAACCGGACAACTTTCCTTCGCATCCGGCGGTCATCCGGCTGCCGTTCTCCTGAGGCCATCGGCCGACGGGCCTGAAATTGTCAGTCTGGGTACGCCGGACGGAATGGTTATCGGGGCTCTGCCGGACATGCCCTACGACGGCGACAGCTTTCAATTGCGCTCTGGCGACAGGCTTCTGGTCATCAGCGACGGCACATACGAAATAGAAGACGACAAAGGTGCGACGCTCACGTGGAACCAGTTGGCCGAAAAGGCAAAGTCGGCTACAGGTCCGATCCCACAGGCGGTTTACGACTGGCTGGCTGCCTTTAACGGCACGGCTCCGCTGCCGGACGATTTTTCAATGATGGAATTCACTTTCTGAGGCATTCAGGCCCTTGAGCCGGTCTAACGGGGCAGACGCACGATCGTGTGGTTGCGATCACCGCTCCGCTTTGTCGTCACCTGCTCGGCAAGCTGGTGCACAAGGAACAGACCGAGCCCGCCGACCGGCATGGATTCCGCGTCTTCGCCCTGCACCGGACCATCAGGCGAGATGCTGTTGTCGAAAGGTTTTCCGCTGTCTGTCAATGTGAGTTCGACGTGCCTGGAACGCAACGCCATCGTGACCACGATCTCGTCAGCCTCGCCCTTGGGATAGCCGTATGAAACCGTGTTGCTGAAGAGCTCCTCCACCACGAGCAACATCGACCGTCTCACCTCGTCAGATAGGCCTGCGGTTCTGGAGAATGACTCCAGCGCTGAATAAACGGCCTGCAACTCCGACAGATCGTTTCGCACTGTCACCTTTTCTGCCTTTGCCGCCATGAGAATGTCCTGCTGGTCAGAGCGTGCAGTTCCAGCGTTGTCGCCGTTCACCCCTATTTGCCCGCTTCGGCCTTGGCGTCGGCTTCGCTGCCCACGACTTTCAGAATTTTCAAGAAGCCCGAGATTTTCAGGACTTCCACCACTGACGGGTTCACCTCAAACAGAACCAGCTGCTCACCTGATGGCGCCAGAAGTTTGGCGACGATGAGCAGTGAGCGCAGACCGAAACTGGTGACGTAGTCGACGTTCGACATATCGATAAGAAGCGTGCCGGTCCGGGCCGCAACGAGTTCCTTCAAATAGGTCTCGAAGGTCTTGGCACTCAGCGTGTCAAGCTTTCCGCTTGGACGCACGATGGCAAAGCCCTCGGACGTTTCGTGCTCGATTGTGATTTCTGGAGCCTCTGCGGTCATTCCCGTATCCTCATCATGCGTTTTTGCTCTGGATGCACGCCACCGGGGATTGCCAGAGTGCTCGTATCTCCAAGATGCGCGCAACAATTTCTTCTGAAAAATTGTAGATTTCATAAACGTGCCGGAAGGCTGATCGCTCCGAATCCGAGAATCAGTTTACATATGGGCGGTGAATCCTGCTTCCAATTGCTCCGGAGTACCTTGATGGCCGACGAAGAAGCCTTGGCGACACTCGAAGATCCAAGAGCCGAGGTGGGCGGTGCCGACCTGGAAGCGCCGGAAGGGCAGGATGAATTCCGTGACTCAATGGAGTTTGAGGAGCTCGAGGCCGAGTTCCGTAAAATGGAAACCGATGGCCCCACTGCCGTCAAATGGTCCCAGCTAAACGATGATACGCTCAAGGTTCTGAAGACAAATTCGAAAGATCTGGTTCTGGCGACCCGCCTGGCGTTCGGTCTCTTCGTCGAAGAGGGTTATCCCGGGCTCGCGGTCGGCCTCGTCATTCTGCGCGACATGACTTCCACACACTGGGAAACAATGATCCCGCCGGTGCGCCGTGAGAGGGGACGGGCCGGCGCCTATGATTGGCTGGCCGAAAAGCTCGCGCCAATGGTAGAGGCAAAGCCTCCGGAGGGGGCGCATAATGCAGAGATTTACATTGCTCATGAGGCCCTGCTTGAACTCGACACAACGCTTGAGCAGAAACTCACCAAGTCGCAGGCCGCCCTTGGACCGCTAATCCGGGCCCTCCGGCCGCTTGCAAAAGACGCCAAGGCCGTTCTCGAAGAACAGAAAAAGGCCCAAGAGGCCGCGGAAGCCGGGCCTGAACAGCCGACGGAGGACAATGCGCCGGCATCTTCGGCAGAAACAGCGCCCGTTGAGAGCGCACCGGCGGCGCAGGCCCCGGCCTCAGCCCCTGAGCCGACGCCGCAACCTCAGGTCCAAGAAGCGCCTCCCGCGCCAACGCCGACACCGGCCCCACCGGCCGCGGCAGCTCCCGCTGCGCCGGTCGCTGAGATCAGTGTCGATACCTCAAATGCCACGGCCGCCCTGCAGGCGGTATTCAACGCGGCGACGAAAGCAGCGACTACCGTACGTCAGCAGTCTCCGACCGATGCAAGAGGCTACTACGCGGCGCGGTTTGCGCTGTGGGGCAGACTAGAAAATCTCCCGCCGGATACTGACGGGAAGACCGCCCTGCCGCCCCCTCAAAAACCGAAAGTTGCCGAAATAGCCGCCTTGAAGGGCGCCGGCAACAATGAAGCGCTTGTCAAGGCCGCCGAGTCCGCCTTTGTCGCATCTCCCTTCTGGCTGGACGCGCAGTTTCACCTGGCATCGGCAATGGCCAGCCTCGGCGAGCCATACGCGGCTGCCCACAAGCTCGTTGTCGGCGAACTGGCGGGCTTTCTGATGCGCTTCCCGGGCCTGTTGAGCCTGTCGTTCAGTGACGGAACCGACTTTGCCAGCATGGAAACACGCGACTGGATCGCTCAGGAGGTTCAAGCCGGAAGCGGTGAAGCGGGCGTTTCCGGCTCGGATCTCGACAGGGCCTATTCCGAAGCCGTTCAGCTAGGGACCGCTGGAAAGACGCTTGACGGTCTGAATGTTCTCAAAAGTCACATGGCATCGTGCGAAGCCGGACGCGACTGGTTCGAAACACAGTTGAAAATCGGCGAATACTGCCTTCGCTTTGAACTTATCCAACAGCTTTTTGCACTGCTAAATTCGCTTCGCACTATCGCGGTAGAACGTGATCTGGCACACTGGGAACCAGAACTTGCAATCGCTCTTGCACGCCTGTCGTGGCAAAGTTTAGCGCACAAAAACGCGAGGCAATTTCTTCCAGACGCTGATGCCGTTCAGTTGCGTGCCAGTACAATGGAAACCCTTGCACTGCTTGATGTCGGCGCTGCCGTGGAGGTGGCCGGGAGAAAGTGAATTAAGAATGGCTTAAAGCCGAAAGACTAAATCTCTCAGCCATCTAAATGGAAGTGACACATCCGCGCAGTAATGATGTGTTATTCGATGGCTAGCGGTGTTCGGCGACTTTTGCCTGCATGAATTGGCCTGTCTGACTACGGGGGACGTAATGTCTAAGGAAGCTTCAGTCGCACCTAAAGAACGTGTGAATATCAAATACAAGCCGGCAACGGGTGATGCCAAGGAAGAAGTCGAACTGCCGCTGAAAATGGTCATGCTCGGCGATTACACGCAGCGCCCGGACGATACACCGATCGAAGACCGCACCCTCATCAACATCAACAAGGACAATTTCAACGAGGTCATGAAGAGCCACGAGCTCTCTCTTGATCTTGCGACGGAAAACAAGCTGGTCGACACGCCGGAAGGCGAGGAGCCGGACAACCTCTCCGTGTCGTTGAAATTCGACAACCTGAATGATTTTACGCCGGAGTCGATCGTACGCCAGACGCCGGAACTCAACAGCCTGCTGGAACTTCGCGAAGCACTTGTGGCCCTGAAAGGTCCCCTTGGCAACGTGCCTGCATTCCGCAAGGCCATTCAAGGCGTGCTCGGCGACGAGGCAGCGCGCGACAAGCTTTTGTCTGAGCTGACGTCCGCAACCGGTTCTTCCGACGAATCATCTGAATAACTGAGCACTGTCCAATACGGTCGGATAAGATACCGGCCGGATCCGACGTTCCAAACGACGAGATTTACGCATGACCGATACTGACGCACAGGGTGCAGCGGCCCAGACAGAAGAACTCGATGCCTCCTTGCTGGACCAGATCCTCCAGGAAACCAAGCTCACGCCGGCCGACGAGGGATATGACGTAGCACGCAAGGGCGTCGCTGCATTCATTTCAGAACTCTTGAAGCCGACCGCCGGCGACAGCCAGGTGAATGGCGCGGCTGTTGACATGATGATCGCGGAAATCGATCAGAAACTGTCGAAGCAGGTTGATCAAATTCTGCATCATGAAGAGTTCAAGACGCTCGAATCCGCTTGGCGCAGCCTGAAGTTCGTCATTGACCGGACCGATTTCCGCCAGAACATCAAAGTCGAGATGATGAGCGTCTCCAAGGACGAGCTTCTGGAAGACTTTGAAGACAGCCCGGAAGTCGTCAAGTCCGGCCTCTACAAGCACATCTATACCGCGGAATACGGTCAGTTCGGCGGACAGCCGGTGGGTGCGATCGTCGCAAACTACGATTTCGGGCCGAATGCGCCGGACATCAAGCTGGCGCAATACTGCGCAAGCGTCGGTTCCATGTCGCATGCCCCGTTCATTGCGGCCGCCGGTCCGTCCATGTTCGGTGTCGACAGCTTCGAAGAAATTCCGAACCTCAAGGATATGGAATCCATTTTCGAAGGGCCGAAATACGCCAAATGGAATTCCTTCCGCGAGTCGGAAGACGCCAGGTACTTCGCTCTCGCAATGCCGCGCTTCATGCTGCGCACGCCTTACGGGCCCGAAACGGCCCCGGTTAAGGCCTTCAACTATGAAGAAGAAGCAGAGGGCAAGAGTGACAATTACCTCTGGGGCAATGCTTCCTTTGCTCTGGCAACAAAACTGACTGACAGCTTTGCAAAGTACCGTTGGTGCCCGAACATTATCGGCCCGCAGTCCGGCGGCGCCGTCGAGGATCTTCCTGTCCATACGTTCGAGGCCATGGGACAGCTGCAAAGCAAGATCCCGACGGAGGTCCTGGTTTCGGACCGGAAGGAATACGAACTGGCAGAACAGGGCTTCATTTCCCTGACCATGCGCAAAGGCAGCGACAACGCGGCCTTCTTCTCGGCAAATTCCGTTCAAAAGCCGAAATTCTTCGGCAACACGCCTGAAGGCAAGGATGCCGAGCTGAACTACAAGCTCGGCACGCAGCTGCCATACATGATGATCATCAACCGTCTGGCGCACTACATCAAAGTGTTGCAGCGCGAGAATATCGGCAGCTGGAAAGACCGCGGCGAGCTTCAGTCCGAGCTCAACAACTGGATCCGCCAGTATGTTTCGGACCAGGACAATCCCTCGGCTGATGTCCGGTCACGCCGACCACTGCGGAAAGCTGAAATCTCCGTATCGGATGTTGAGGGCGAACCCGGCTGGTACAGCGTGTCAATGGCCGTGCAGCCGCACTTCAAATATATGGGCGCCGACTTCACACTGTCACTCAAGGGCAAGCTCGACAAGTCCTGATATCCGGTCATTTGACCGGGTTTGCGCCAACGACGGGTGCCGGCCACTGGCCGGCGCCTTTGCTGCTTGGAGGGGGAACTTTTCCGCATGGTTGTAAGTCTGTTCCAACGGCTGGAAAACGACATTTCCGGGTCCAACTATCGCAACGCGGACGAGTTTGAAGCAGCAGTGCTGGAAAGTGTTCTTGAGGACTTGCGCGTTTTGCTGAACAGTTCGGCGGGATGCTGCGAAATCAGTCCGCATTTCGGTCTGGCGGACTTCAATTCGATCACCAAATCGCATCAGGATACGGCGACGGAGATCTGCCGGGACATCGAACGGCAGATCCGGGAATTCGAGCCGAGGTTGCGAAACCCCATTGTTCGTGCCGTCAACGACCCCGACAAGCCTCTCGATTTCATTTTCAACGTGGAAGCGGAACTGAATCTGGGAGACAGTTCCAAGCGAATCCGGTTCAATTCCATTCTCGACAATAGCGGGCAAATCAGGGTCAGCGCATAAGGCACCTGGCGACAAAGGGGCAATTTTCGGGAATGGCAATCAACTCATATTACCGCGACGAGCTGAACTACCTGAAGGAAATGGGCCGGGTGTTCGCCAAGGCCAATCCGCGCCTCTCGAAATATCTTGCGGACGACCCGCTTGATCCCGACGTGGAACGCCTGCTGGAAGGCTTTGCGTTTCTGGTCGGGCGCCTGCGCCAGCGCCTCGATGCGGAAATGCCCGAGGTTGCGCTCAACCTGCTCAAATTGGTCTGGCCGCACTATCTCAGGCCGGTTCCGCCAATTACCCACGTCGAGTTCTCGCCGGCGGAAGACTCGTCCGATCCTTCGACGAAAGTTCCCCGGGGCACCTTCGTTCAGACCAAACCTTTGGACGGGAACGCGGTGAGGTTTCAGACGCGCTGTGACCTGCAAGTTCTGCCGATCAGGTTGATGTCCGCGGAGCTTGAAAATCAGCGCGACAGTTCAAGGCTCACACTCAGTTTCCGCAAAACCGGCGGCAACAACCTGCAGGCTCTCGCCGAAGCGCCTCTGCAGTTGTTCCTGGGTGCCAGCAATGATGCGGCCTTGTCACGCGAACTGTTTCTTCAGATGTGCAAGCGCCTTACGACCGTCGAGTTCAGTGCAGACGGCGGGCCGTCGAGGCCAACGGAAGTCAAGGTCGTTCCGGTCGGAATGGAACAGGAGGAGGCAACGCTTCCCTACCCGGAAGGCGCCTTCGACGGTTTCCGGATTATGCAGGAATATTTTTCCTGTCCCGAGAAATTCATGTATGTGCGCCTCCATGGTCTCAACGTGTTCGCAAACGAACCTGTTGATGAGTTTCAGCTCGTGCTGCATTTTTCCCAAAGGTTCAACAATCAGGACCGTATCAGCAGGGACGCTATCTCGCTCAACACCGTACCGGCGATTAATCTATTCGAGACTGAAGGTCAGGCCCTGCAGGTCGCGCATGACCGGACGGAATACCCGGTGCGCGCTTCAGGAGACCGTTCCGCCTTTAGCGTTCACCATGTGGTGGGCGTCACCGGCTGGATACAAGGCAGCAACAAACGGGTGAACTATCAGCCGTTCGAATCCTTCTCCCACGACCGGGCGAGCAATCCCGAAGACTCGCTCTTCTATAGGACCGGCATCCGGCCGTCGGTGCTCGGAAACGGTGTCGACCATTACATTTCTTTCGTGACGCGCCTGGATGAAAACGGCGTTCCGCCGACGGAAACGATTTCACTTCGGCTGCTATGCTCAAACGGTGAACACGCTTCCAGGTTTGGATTGGGTACAGTCAATCAGCCAACGTCCACGACGCCAGCAAAGCTGCAATTTCAAAATATCACGCCAATTCAGTCGGAGGTGCCGCCGCCCCTCGACAATCAGGTCCTTTGGACACTGATTGCCAACCTCTCCCGCAACTACGCATCGCTGATCGACGTCGAAGCCCTCAAAACCGTTGTCGGCGCTTATGATTTCAGGGCCTATGTTGACAAACAGGCAGCGCTGCAGCGTGAACTCCTGCTTCAAAATTTTCAGAAATTCGAGCGCAAGACAGTTGATATTTTCCGACAGGGGCGACCGACGCGCGCTTACGAAATCGTCTTGTCGATGTCGGAGACCGCTATGGGGGGCGAGGCGGAACTTTACCTGTTCGGCACCGTCCTCAATCGGTTCTTGAAGTCGTACGCAAGCATCAACAGCCTGCACCAGCTCTGCGTCATCGGTACCGATGCAAACGTCATTCATCGATGGAGCCCGTCCTTTGGGGACGCGGACCTCCTATGAGCCTGGAAACCACCCCCAAAACCGAGGAAACGCCGCTGGACGCAGCGCTGGCCGAACGGCTCAAGCGCACGCAGTTCTTCCAGGCGCTTTACCTGATTGGCCTGCTTCATCCCGAGCTTCGCGAGATCGGCCCGGGTCACGATCCGGAGAAAGAAGTGGTGAGGTTTCGGGCAAGCCGATCGCTCAGTTTCGGTGCCAGCGACATATCCAGCATCGATTACGAGGACGCTGCGGATCGTTTCGACGTCAGAGTGAATTTTTTCGGTCTCTACGGACCCGCCTCTCCGCTCCCGCCATATGTGACCGAGCGGATTATCGAGCGCGACGAGTATCCGTCAGCACTGGAGGATCTGCTCGATCTTTTCAATCACCGGCTGATCACGCTGCTCTACGATATCTGGCGCAAGTCCCGGCATTTTGTGCGCTACAAGGGACACGGTCTGGACCCGACGTCTCAGTGCATGCTTGCGCTGTGCGGCTTCCCCGTGGACGAACGGGATACCCTCGGCAATGTCGATCGCAGCGCGATCCTGCCGCATGTGGGGTTGATGTCCCACTATGCTAACTCTCCTGAAACAATCTCTTCCCTGTTGACGAGTTTCTTCGAGCTTCCCTTCGAGATTGTCGAATTTGTGACGAGGACCGTGGACATTCCAGCCGAAGCCAGAATGGAACTTGGTGTCGAAAACTCGTTACTCGGCAGCGATATGGTTCTAGGCGAGGAGGTTGAAGACGACCTTGGCAAGTTTCGTCTCAGACTTGGTCCGGCACCCTTTGACCAACTGGAGGAGTTTCTCCCGCACGGGGATCAGCATGCCGTACTTGTCGACCTCCTGTCGATGATCGTCCGGGATCCTATCGACTGGGATCTGGAGTTTGAATATGAGCCTGACAGCATTGAGCCGGGACAGCTTGGGTTGTCCCGGCTTGGCAACAACATGTGGTTGTCTGATTCCGCAGACGGTCCTTTGGAAAATAATGTTCAAATGTCCCCAGTGACATCCGACACTACCGTTTCCAGAGGAAATCAGCCCGTGCTAGAACAAGTTGGTGGGAATGCATAACTGGGCGAATCATTCTAGAGAGATGAATCGTCCACGGGCAGGATGCAAGTTCAGGTATGAGTCACTCTCTTACTCTTGTTTGCGACAAAATCGGATCCCGGCATGAGTTCGGCCCGAATGGCGGGGCCTTCGGCCGATCCCGGAAATGCGACTGGGTTCTTCCAGATCAGGACAGGCATCTTTCTTCCGTTCACGCGCGCATAATCTTTCAAAACGATACGTTCGTTCTTGTCGACGAAAGCACCAACGGGACCTTCCTGGAGGGTCAATCCACTGCGATCGGACGCGGCAAAGCCGTCAGCCTGTCACCCGGCATGAAGCTGCAGGCAGGACCCTACCAACTGCGCGTGGAAAGCATCCGGACCGATCCTTCGGGGCAGTCGAACACATTTGGCGCGGCACCCGGTGCGGGACGGCACCAATCGCAGCCCGACGCCACACCGCTGCGTCTCGATACCCTGGGCGCCAGCCGTCAACAAACACCATCCTTGGACCCGCTTGATCATTTGGGCGGCGGCTCCTCGGAGCCGCTTGCCCCCGTTGCCTCAGTCCAGACAGACGCCGACACGATACCCGAGCCTGTTGCCTATTCTGTGCCAACCCGGCCACCTCAAACGGTTTCCCCTGCAGACGCAACCCGTATTCACCCCGTTCAACCACTGCAGCAGGGTGCGCAAAGAACGGAAGCTGACCAGACCCGTTTTTCACCGGCACAGGCGCAGCCAGACCTCAGTTCGCTGTTGCCGGCAACACCTGCCTCCACGCCGATTCCGGCACAGGCACCCGCAGCTTCGGCGCCACCACAAACCGCGCCGCCAGCCGAACCGCCTTCACTTCCACTGGTTGGATTGCCGGGAGAAACCGCTGAGAGCCAGGCAACGCCCTCAGCCGCGTCCACAGGGAACATCATTCCTGAGGATTTTCTGTCCGGGATCGGGGGGGCACCGGCGACCTCTCCGGCAGCCGTGCCGTCAACCCCACCTGTGGCGGCTCCCAGCCCTCAGATTCCTGCGAATGCGTTACCTGCCGATATGGCACCAGAGGCCGGTCAATCGTCGCCGCAACCGCCTTCGGAGAGCGTCATCCCGGACGGCGCCGATTTCGGATTCGGATCGCCGTCAACCTCCGCGCCCGTTCCCGATACGCCTTTGGCTGCAGCAGTTGTTGCAGCGAAACCAGAACCTTCCAACGCAGCCGCGCCGGTCTCATCGGCAACGCTCAACCCGCTGGAAGCATTGAAAAAGCGGCGGGCGCAACGCGAGGCGGAATTGGCCCAGAAGGCCAAGGCCCGGACGGCACCACAGGCACAATTGCCTGAAGCCAGTCTTGTTGCAGGCGCAGCCGAAACAGCCACCGGTGAGCCATCAGGTGCCTCGAAAGAAATTAGCGGCCAGTCCGTGGCACCGACTGCGCAACCTGCTTCGATGCGCTCGGCACCGAAACAACCGGCACAATCGGCGCAGGATACTGCCATCTTTCAGGCTCTGCTGTCCGGGCTCGGGTTCAACGATGTTTCCGTTGCAGACGACGATCAAAGTGTTGTTGCACGCGAAGCCGGCGAAATGGTCCGCGAACTTGCCAACGGACTGATCGCCCTTTTGAGTGCCCGTAAATCGCTGAAAAGCGAATTCCGAATGTACGAAACCCGCATTCAGCCTGAAGAGAACAATCCGTTCAAACACTTCAACGTCGGGGAGCTCGCAATCGATGAGATGCTGTTTTCCCGCAAGGGCGGATTTTTGCCTCCAGCAGAGGCAGCAAAAGAAGCCTTCAAGGATCTGCAGAGCCAGAACATGGTCACCATCGCGGCAACGCAACGGGCAATGAGACTGCTTTTTGAGAGCCTGTCGCCCGAGACCCTTGCCGGTGAAGAAGACGAAAGCGGACTACGCCTGAAAGGACTGGGTTCGCGAAGAGGCAAATGGGAAGCGGCGAAGGAGCGCCACGACAGGCTGCGCGCCGATTTCGACGCGATCGTGCGCCAGACGATCGCTGAAGCTTTTGTCCAGATTGAAGAAGAACAGGCCAGACAACAGTCGAAGGATTTTTGGGGGACCAGAAAATAATGAGAATTTCCCGGCGGGATTTCCTTGGACTATCGGGAGCGGCCTTGTTGCTGTCGCAAGCCGCCTGTTCCAGAACGCCTCCTCCCACCCCCATCAAGATTGACCTGCAGGCAGACGAGTTCATCAATCCGAACGAGAACGGCGACCCGGCACCAGTGGTTGTTCGCGTCTATCAGCTCAAAGAAGTCACGGCATTTGAAGGCGCCGAATATTTCGATTTGGCCGATGACGACAAGAAAGTTCTCGGCGGGGATCTGATTGGTGTCCAGGAATTCGAGTTAACACCCGGGGAAACAAAAGATTTCAACCGTGACGTCTCTTCCGAAGCGACGCATATTGGGGTAATTGCAAGTTTCCGGGATATAGATTCGGCACAGTGGCGCGATACAATTGAACTGCAGCAAGAAAAGAAAAATGATTTTGTCATTTACCTGACAAGTCTTGCCGTACGTATTCAAAAGCTGCGGAACCGTCGGCTTGGTGTCTTCTAGCGTCTCGAAACTGCGTCTGTGACGGCCAAGTTATCTGGCGCTTTCTACTCGGCTGCTGACAGCATTCAGAGGCGGTTGCTGGACTATGTACCAAGAAAAACCTGCGGAGATGGGCAGTGAATGAAAGCCTGAAACCACTCTGGCTCGAGGGAATGTTTCTTCGGCCGCAGCATCTGCAACAGCATGACCGCTGGTTCGAAACAACGCTCGAGCAACGGGTTCACGACCTGCAGCCCTACGCCTGGGGGCTGCGCCAGATCAGCATCGACCCCGAAGCTCTTGAGCTTGGCCAGTTCCAGATCAGCCTGGCCGAGGCCGTTTTTCCGGACGGAACGTCCTTTTCAACAGAAAAAAACGGCGTGATTTCAACTGCCCGCCAAATCACGGTTGAGGATCAGGGCAAACGTATTTTTCTGGCGCTGCCGCTCAAATCCGCAGGTCAGCTTGAACTCGGTGACGGCGAAAAAACACACCGCCGCTACTCCCGGCAAACCAGCGAAGTCCGGAACACGAACGAAGCGGACAAACCCCAAGCCGCCATCGCCGTCGGAGCACTGACCGCGCGTATCGTGCTTGAAGGCGAGAGCCTCGATGAAACAACACATATTCCAGTCGCGGAAATCGAAACCGTTTCGACCCAGGGGCAAATCAAGCTTTCGGAGAGCTTTATCCCGCCCATCCTGCATGCCTCGGCGAGCCCGTACCTGATTTCCCAGGTCGACCAGGTTCGCAGCCTGCTGCGCAAACGCGGTGAAATGCTGGCATCCAATACGTCCGGTCAGGGCGAAACAACCCGGTCGGGATTGCTGGATTTGCTGGCGCTCAGCATCACCAACAACTACGAGGTCCTGTTCGACCACATCTCGACATCCGGCAGGCATTCACCGGAGCTCATCTTTCGGGAGTTTATCAGCCTGATCGGGACATTTTCAGCCTATGGCGCTGATGACCGGCGGCCACCGGAGCTGCCTGCCTACGACCATCTGGATCTGCGCGTCACGTTCCAGAAGCTTGTCGCGATCCTGGACAGCCTGCTGAGCTTTGTCATCGAGAAGAATGCGGTCAATATTCCATTGTCGAAACGCGACTACGGCGTCTGGCTCGGCGAGACCACTAACAAGATGATCTACTCCGAAGCGCGCACATTCGTGTTGATTGCGCACGCGAATGTCAGTCTGGAAGTGCTGCGCACGCAAATGCCGATTCAAATCAAGATCGGGCCCGTCGAAAAGATACGCGAACTTGTAAACCTTCAACTTCCAGGCGTTGCCATTACACCCATGTCGGTAGCGCCCAGGCAGATCCCCTACGTGCAGAACGCCGTTTACTTCGCAGTTGATGTTGATAACGAGCTTTGGCCGCAAATGCAGTCGTCCGCAGCCTTTGCGTTGCATCTCAGCGGTGACTATCCTGGTTTAGGTCTGGAACTCTGGGCCGTTCAGAAGGGGCAGTAACCTCTAGCATGACAGACGACGACCTGGATCAACCAACCGTCGCTCAAAAATTGAGCCCCAGAGCCCGGACTTCAATGGCCGAGTCGCAGGGGGCCTATGCTGGTGAGGAAGACGAACCGACGATCGCATTCGTCTCACCGACGAACGAACCTGCGCCTGTGCCCGGCGCACAAGCTGGCGGGCCGGGTGGAGATCTGCAATCTGCGGCCAGTATCGTCCGGCAACTCGATCCTGATCCGGAACGAATCATCGTGCGCGCAGCAGCCCCGCTGCTCCTCATCATTTCGCAGATCCGGAACTCGATCGAGCAGGCCGATGTCCGCTCGCTGCGGCAGGAAGTCGTCGATGAAATAGACCGTTTCGAACAATTCGCGCAGCGCAACGGCGTCGCTGCCGGAGATATCATCGCTGCGCGCTACATTCTGTGCGCGACGCTGGATGAAACCGTTCTGATGACGCCCTGGGGCAGTCGGAGCGAATGGAGTTCAAACAGCCTGCTCAACCAGTTTCACAACGAAACCTGGGGCGGCGAGAAAGTGTTCAGTATCCTGGACCGTATCCGCGGTGACGCCAAAACGAAACTTCCGCTTCTCGTTCTCGTGCATACCTGCCTGATGCTCGGCTTTGAAGGTCGGTACAGAGTGCTTGAGGGCGGGCGCAATCAGCTTGAAGACCTGCGCAACGAGTTGTCACGGCTGATCCGTCGCAACAGCAGTCACAAGGTCGACGAACCGCTTTCAACAAACGCCAAAGGAACACAGCAAGGAAATAACGTACGAACGCTGCCGCCTTTCTGGATGCTCCTGGGGATCGGGTTGCTGCTGCTCATTGTCGTACGCGGCTACAGCGATTTCATCCTTGATGGCGAACTCGTGGAAGCGCTCAGCGCCATAAATTCTCTCAACAGGCTCTAGGGGTAAGACATGCTTCGAACTTACCTTGCCTCCCTGTTGCGCCCCGCAAGCCTGATCATTCTGCTCTTCCTGATCATCATCTCGGCCATCGTTCTTATCTGGGGCGGCCTGCTCACAGTTGCCGGGATCACACCGTTCGAAAATCCGGCGCCACGGCTCATCTTCGCCGTGATCCTCATCCTTGGGTTTTTCCTGATTACATTCGTGCGTCATCTATTGACGCGTCGCGCGAATGCCAAGCTCATCAACTCGATGCTCGCGAATGACGAGCTTGTGTCGATGGGCAACGACCTGTCGGCCGACGAAGTCGAACTGATCCGGGAGCGGTTTGAATCCGCGCTTACAACACTCAAGGAAAACCCTGTCGCCGGATCCAGCTCTCGCAACTACCTGTTCGAGCTGCCCTGGTACATCATCATCGGCCCGCCCGGTACGGGCAAGACAACCATCCTGCGCAATTCGGGGCTGGATTTTCCCCTTGCCGATGGCGGTCATGAGGCGATCCAGGGCGTCGGCGGCACGCGTAACTGCGACTGGTGGATTTCCAACGAAGCCGTGCTGATCGACACCGCTGGACGCTATACCACGCAGGACGTCAACAAAGGCGTCGACAGTGCCGCCTGGAGCGGTTTCCTGGATCTGCTGCTCAAACACCGCGAGCGACGGCCGATCAACGGCATCTTGCTTGCTGTCAGCATCGAAGACGTTGCGCTTGCTGGCGAAGCAGACCGAAAGCAGCAGGCAGAGATCCTGCGTCAGCGTCTGCGCGAATTGCATCGTGCATTCGGCATGCGCCTGCCCGTCTATCTCATGTTCACGAAATGCGACCTGATCGCAGGCTTCGACGAGTTCTTCGACACGCTCCGCGACGCCGACCGTCAGCAGGTCTGGGGTGTCACATTCCCCTATGACGAGCAGCAGGTCTCGGTAGGACCCGGATTTGAAACAGGTTTCGTCGATCTTGTCGGCCGCATTGAACGGCAGCTTCCGGAAAAACTCGCTGATGAGCGCAACAACAGCCGCCGCTGCCGGATCTACGGCTTCCCGCATGAGTTCGGCAGCCTTGGAAACGTACTTCGCGATTTCCTGAGTGATGTCTTTAGACCCACGCGTTACGAAGCACAGCCGCTTCTGCGTGGAGTTTACTTCACATCCGGCACGCAGGAAGGCACGCCGTTCGACCGTCTTTTGGGTGTAATGGGCAGAAGCTTCTCACTTGCGGCCAGCCAGCAACCGGCGATGAGCGGGCAGTCGAAAGCCTTCTTCATCAAGAAACTTTTGACCGATATCGTGTTCCCGGAGCAGAACCTCGTCGGCAAGAACCGGAAGCTTGAGCGCCGCATCACCACAATTTACAGCGGTGCTGCCTTCTCGCTCGCGGCGATCGTGGCCGGCCTTATCCTGTACTGGATTGCCGGTTTGAACGAAGCCATGTCGGTCTCCGAAGAAACCGCCAAATCCGCCGAACAGGTTCGTGTGCTTAAGACGGAAGCCGACAGAAACCGCTCCCTCATAAATCTGCTGCCGACACTAAACGCGGCGCGCGATATGCGCGACCAGATCGAAGACAGCGAAAGCTGGCTGTCCGAGACACCCTTCAGTGTCGAAGCGCAGTCGGTCCTCTATCCTGCTGCCAACCAGAGCTACAACGATCTGCTCGAAGAATATCTTTTGCCATCCGTCAATTCCCGTCTCGAAGCTCAGATCCAGCTTCTGTCGACAGCTTCGGACGGCAACAGCGCCCTGTTACGCGACCAGCTTGAAACATATCTCATGCTGACGACCGGCCAGAACTACGATGCGTCCAAAGTTCAGGCTGCCCTGCGGGCGCAAAACGAGGCGACATTCCTGCTGAACCCCGAAGACCGTGCCGAAATGCAGGTCCATATGAACAATCTGGAGAATCTTCTTCCGATTTCGGGAGCCGCCGCCGCCCCCACGGCTGCGGAACTCCCTGTTCTGGATGCCGCCAGAAGCCGCATCCAACAAGCACCGCAGGCACAGGATATCTACAATCGCATGGTCTCCGACGCTGCGCAGCGTTACAGGCTTCCGCCGATCAATATCGTGCGCACCCTCGGCTCCGGATCGCTTTACGTCGATACGGCGAATGCCGGCGGGCGGACGATCATCCCCGGCATCTACACGAAAAACGGTTTCTATAACTTCTTCCTGGAAAGGCTGCCGGAATACATACGCGGCTCGATGGGAAGTGACTGGGTGCTGGGAAACAGCGTCAATGCGACGACCTATAACCAGGTCGCCATGGAAATCGTCAAGCTCTACACCGATGATTACATCAAGGCCTGGCGTGAAGGCACCGCCTACATCAGGGTCGTTGAAATCGGATCCCTTGGTCGTGCCCAGACTGTCCTGGAGCAATTGTCCAATCCGGATTCGCCCCTTCTGACGATCCTGAACCTGCTGCGCGACAATACGCAGCTTCCTCTTCCCGGAGATAATGCAGAGCAGGCCGCGGCCGGGCAGGCAGCGGATGCGTCCGGCAATGCCGGCGCCGGTGGATTGGTGGCGTCCGCATCGCAGGCGTCGCAAAGAGCGGCCGTCGAGACAGCGTTCGGCGACGCCCCATGGCCTGGGCTGGCCATCGAAGACGCGTTCAGGCCCCTCAACAATCTTGTCGACCCTGACAGCGGCTCATCGCTTGATCGTGTCCTTCAGCTCTTTGGCGACCTTTACGGCAATGTTTCCGGTGTGGTGACGGCGCCGGCACCCAACAAAGCCGCCTTCGATGTTGTGAAGAGCCGGGCGCAGAACCCGCAAAACGACTCCTTCACATCGCTCAGATCCGAAGCCGCGACAAAACCGGAGCCGATCCGTTCGCTGGTGCTGTCCATCGTCAACCGCACCTGGGGCCTGCTCAACCAATCAGCCTATATCTACATAAACCGGTCCTGGCAGAACGAGGTTCTTCCGGTTTGCTCCAGTATCATGGCCGGCAGATATCCGTTCTTCCAGGAATCGGAAGACGACATCTCGCTTCAGGATTTCAAGGACCTGCTGGGGCCCGCCGGTGTCGTCGACACCTTCTTCACCGATTATGTGTCGCCCTTTGTCAACATACGCGGACGTCAGCTGGTCGAGATTGAAACCCAAGGGGCAAATCTGGGCCTCGCGAACGCTTCGCTCGCGCAGCTCGCGACAGCGCAAACGATCCGGGATGCCTTTTTCCCGAGTGGAGCTCCGGACGCTACGGCAAAGTTCACGATCAGACCGACCTTCCTCGATCCGGGTGCTCTTAAATCCACGCTCAAGATCGACGACGAATCCATTGTCTACCGACATGGACCAGTCCGCGCGACCGATTTCACCTGGCCGAGCCAGGCCGACGCCAGCAGCGCCGAGATTTCCGTTACTCTGTTGGACAACTCGACAACCTCACTCAGAAAATCGGGGACGTGGGCAATCTTCCGGCTTCTGACTGCGTCTGGTCTGTCTTCAGCACGTGGCCGGGACCAGTTCGTGTTCTCCATCAGCAAGAATGACGTCAAAGCAAGTTTCGCGCTTAGCGCGGGAAGTGTTACCAATCCGTTCAATCTTGGCCTCTACGCCTTCCGGTGCCCGCCGTCGCTATAGGCCCTAAAGCCGCGCTGCTATCCGACGGCGTCTTGCAGTGGCACTTCGCCGGAAGGACGAGAAAAACGGAGCCGGAAATGCAACAGTGCGGGTTTTTCGGCAAACGTCCCCTGGAACGCGACTTTGTCTTCGAAGGTCTGACGGCCGGTATGACGGATGCGTGGGCAGCCATGATGTCCGATTGGCTGATCAGCGCACAAAGCGCATTTCCGCAGAACTGGATAGATCACTATTTCGATGCGCCGGCGTGGCGCTTTGCAATTCCGCCCGGCCTTCTCGGGCCGTCAGCCTGGTGCGGGCTCCTTTGCGCGTCGGCCGATGCATTGGGGCGCGCCTTTCCGCTTGCGGTCCTGATCCCGGCGCAAGGCCGGATCTACCGGCTCTTGTTCGATTCCCATGCCGAGAGCGTTTTGGATGCACTCGAAATGACGGCCATGGCCTTCATTGAAGGGCAGATTTCGCGAAAGGAATTCCAGACCGCAATTGTTGAAAGCGAGGAACTGCTTCGGTCCCGCGCTGTTCCTGAAGCGGGAACAGACGAACTTGAGCTGAGTGCAGAAAATGAAGCCGTCTGCCTCAGATTCGCCCGTACCAGCGAGGAAGCGATTATCGCGGAAAACGCGCTCTGCCTCCGGCGCGTCAAGGCGCTCGATACCGCACCTCCACGATCCTATTGGTGGCAGGACGGGAGTGAAAACCGCCCTCCGGAGCTTTGTGTCTGGAAAGGTCTGCCAAAAGGTTCGGGGACAGGTGGATTCCTCGCCGGATTTTGGGAGACTTTTGGCTGGCAGCAAGAAACAATAGACCCGGACAGGATCCTTCGGCCATAGGGGAGCGCCTTTTTGGAAATGTCGAATATTTCGCCCGTCCCTTTGAACTTGCGTGTTGAAGCCGCAACACGGCAGGGACCCCATCATCCGATGAACCAGGATACGCATTTTGCCGACGCAAAGAGCGGCTTGTTTTCAATTGCGGACGGGATGGGCGGTCACAGGGATGGCGATCTTGCAAGCCAGGCAACCGTGCAGGCCGTCGCCGGATTGGCAGGTTTGCCCGCCACGGCGCATGAAAAGCAATTGATCGCGGTCGAAGCAGCGCTGTCAAAGGTCAACCAGACCCTTTTTGCGAGTTATCTGGCGGCACCGGAGCTGGACATTTCCGGGACAACAAGCCTGAGCCTCGTCATCAGCGGTTCTTATGCCAGCTGCATCTGGACCGGAGATTCCCGGCTTTACCTTCTGCGCGACCAGCATCTTTTTCTGATCTCCGAAGATCATGCCGATGAGTTGGGACGGCTGACATCCGGTGTGGGCATTTCCGAAACGATCTCGATCCTCGGACGGCGCACGGTGGAATTGATGCCCGGCGACGTCTTCATCCTTTGCACGGACGGCCTGTTGAAGGGCATGGACGAAACCCTTCTTGCAAACATGACCGCTGAAGGCACCTACGGGCTGACCGACCGCCTGATCGCCCGATCGGTTGCGGGAGGCTCGAATGACGATATCACGGTGATCGTTGTCTGGGCGGACGACTATGGCTAAGCAGCTCCGAAACCCGAAACATAGTGAGCCAGACGAGATAGACGGTCACGAATGTGCCGATCTGCCGTCTGATCCTGAGAAGGCAATGCCGGAAGAGAGCGAAGCTGGCCCGGACCAGGTTGGGAATGACACCAATGCCGCCGTTCCCGAGGCGCCAACCGCTCAAGAGAACGCGACGGCAGAATCGGAAACGGAAGCAGCGCCTGCGAGCGAAAAGTCCAGGGCCGGCAGGATCGAAATTCAGCCGGGCACCGTTTTGAAAGAACGTTTTCTTCTGTTGAAGGAAATCGGAAAGGGCGGGCTTTCGATTGTTTACAAGGCGCGCGACATGGTCGCGGCGAAGGCCGGGCTCGCAGACCCGAATGTAGCCATTAAAATCATCCGTGCGGCACCGGACGTCGATCCGGACGTCATCGCGTTGATGCACCGGGAGGCGCGGCGCCTCAGGGATCTCGTTCACCCGAACATCGTGCGTGTCTTCGACATGGACCGGGAAGGCGATATCCATTTCATGGTCATGGAGTTGCTGGAGGGACAGCCGCTTTCGAAAGTCCTGCGGAATGCACCCGATCACAGATTGCAATCCGCTCAGCTGCATCGGCTCATCGAGGACCTTTCAGGAGCGCTTACCTATGCGCACAACAACGGGATCATTCACGCCGACCTGAAACCGGGCAATGTCTTCGTCCAAAAGACCGGTGTGGCAAAACTGATCGACTTCAACATCGCCTATCCGATTGCCCGTCCTCTGAAGACGCGCGAAGAAGATACAATCGTCATTCTTGCCCGTTTTGGCGCGGTGACGCCCGCCTATGCTTCGCCTCAACGGCTAAAGGGTGCTGAGCCTTGCGAGCCGGATGATGTGTTCTCGCTCGCGGTCATCACCTATCTCGCGCTCACCGGATCGCGGCCATTTGGCAAGAAAAATGCTCTGGAAGCGCGCGAAGAAGGCCTTGTTGCAGCGCAGCCGGCGGATCTGTCACGTCTGCGCTGGCGGGCGTTGCGACAGGGGCTGTCGCTCAGCGATTCGGGCCGGACGCAAACTGCGGCGCTTTTCGCCCAGAGCTTTTGCCGCCCTAATCCTGTTTCTGTCTTGCGAGACTTCATCCACCGGCTGATCACCGGTCAACCCTATCAGCCTTCCGCGGGCAAATAGAACGAATGGGACTGGCCGGCCGCCCACCCGGACTGAACTGATGCAGCAACACTGATCAGATCCTGATCCTCTGCCTGGACACGCTGCACCTGGAATACAACCTGACCTGAAAGCGATGCACTCAAATTCTCAAGATTTGCCGTGACGGCTTCAAGGCGCGCATCGGCGGACTGTCCGGGTGACAGTGCTCCGCCAAGCGCTTCCTGAAACAGGGAAAACAATCTGGAGACAAGAAGCGCCTGGTCGAGCGAGCCACGCCCCTCCTTTCCAGGTTTGAGGGTTACGCCTCTGCGGAAAACAAGACTGGTGCGATTAGCCACACCTTCCAGCACGTTGATGCCGAATTGCGCCAGTGAAGGCGCCGCGCCCGGGCCGGCAAGATAGCGGGTTGCGGTTGCAACGGATTTGCCCATGGAAAGGCTTTCTTCCACTTCGAGCGCATCAAAGTCCGTCGGAACGCCGACCGGCAAAGACGGAAAAACTTCGCGCTCCAGCTGTGCGAGGATGCGGGCGAGCGCAATCCACGCGCCGGACGCAAACACGGCCGGCCATGACGTGTCCGCCGAGTAAAGCCGCGCTTCGTTCCAGAACAGCGCAACATGCGAAGCCGCGTCGGATTCGCGCAGACCCTGGAAAACTTCGTAGCCGGGTTCGTCGAGCAACTGGTGAGGTGCCTCCATGCCGGCAAGGTTTTCACCCGGTACCCCGGCGAAATCGGGTTCAAGTGCGACGAGCCCAACGGTGTCGGATTCGGCGCATGCGCGCGTGATGGTCTTCAGCCCGTCCGCACCCTGCCCGGATACGCCCGTTTTGTTTGCAAACAAAACGACATCGTAGAGTTCTGCCTGGAGAACCCCGTCATATCCGCCAACCACCGAATCAAGTGCTTCCGGGCTTTGATCACTGTCCAGTTGTTGCAGATGCAGTTCAAAGGGCAGCGTTGCTTCCAGTTCGGACAAAAGCAGCTTCAGGCTTTGCCAGTTTTCAATCACGGTCCACAGTTTCGGAATGCCGAAAAACGCCTGGCACTGCGCGCTCAAAAGCGTGTCGACAGGCGTTGACTTGTTGCTTGCAGCAGCGGGTTTGACGAAATCCTGACTTTCTTCGCGCAATGTCTTTCGCACGAACGCGTCCACTGCCGCTTTTGCGACATCAGAGTTGTCCGATGCCTTGGCGGAAGATGCGGGGGTGTCGATCATGGAAAAGAGGGCATCCAGACCATCTGCCGCCCCGTCGCCTGGTGCAGGAGCTTCATCAGCCTTCGCTTGAGCGCTCGCAGGCGTCGCGCTTTGGTCCGCTTGGTCCAGCCGTGCCGAACCACCCTTTATTGTCTCGATGACCTTGTCATAGAGCTGCCCGAACTCGGACAAACGGTCTGCATCGTGTTTTGCGGGGTCCACTTCCTTGAAAAAACGAAACTTCCCTGCGATGGTCGCCGGGCGCAGGTCACGCACCGCTTCAAAAGATATGCGCTCTTCGATTTCGGAAGGATGCGAGCCGAGGCCATTAGGTGCGCGAACCAGGAAGTCCGGTCGGTTCCGCTCCAGGATCTCTTCAACATCAAGTCCAGTGGCGTCGATGACACCGGTGTCCGCTGCGAAACCGAAGTCTCCCGCTATCAGGACACGGAAAGGCGGCGGCGGGACGACGGCAACCGCGCGCGGGGCACCACTGCCCAGTCCGACTGAAAAACTGCTGATCCCGCCTTTCGGCTCATCCTGCCCTGACATTGTTCTAACCCTGGTTGATCACCGTAAGATTTGCTTCGATCGACAAAAAGGCCAAGGTCTGCCGGTCGATGACGACCTGACCGTCGACCTCGTACCCCTTTCGCTTGTCAGCGGCATGGCCGGTCACTCCGAAAACGAGAGCCGAGCGGGCGTTTACCGACGTCATCCCAACCGGTGTCACCGTGAGATCAACGTTCAACGGTTCTCCGGTGCACATGATCTCCTGGGACCGGCCAAGCGGGGTCGGCGCGTTGCCACCTTCCTGATAAACCTGCGGCGAACGGGTCCTCAGATAATCATAAATGCAAGAATGCAGCGCGTCGGGTTCTCGCTGCGCCGGTTTCCAGGTCGCCATTCCATACCTCACGTCGTTTCCGGTCGAATGCCGGACTTGCGGCTAGTATCTCATCTTAAGCGCCCGACACCAATGGTGGCCGGCACTCTTTTGGAGATCTAAACGGCGCCATCACTGATCTGGAAGACAATTCCGGACGATGTTTTGGTGCGATGAGCGACGTTCTGGTTGGTCGAAGTCACCGGATTGGTTTGCTCACCGTTGGAGACCGCACCAAGGATGACCGGACGATCCGGATCACCCTGGAGAAATCCGAGAAGAACCTCGGTGTCCTTCGTCAGTGTCGAGTGGGATCCAAAACCGTCACCGCCGCCATAGGGTTCCATCTTTCTGACGAAGTAGCTGGCAAGACCATTCAGAAGACCGCTCTCCTCGTCGATGATGCGGATCTTGTACCGCCCGTAGTCATCCAGTTCGGCGCGTTTGCCGTCGGTCTCGCCATCAACAAAGCCGACCATGTAACCGTTGACCATTGGTTTCGGCGTTCTGACCGGAGGCCGGTAGCCCTTGTCAAAGGGGACGCACACGAACCTGTTCTGGTAGGGCGCGGGTTCCTTGTTGGAAGAACTGAAGCCGATCGGTGTCGAAATCGTGCATGAATGATCCACCGAAATAACGATGTAAAGCCCGTCCAGTTCGCTGATCGGATGATCCTTCAATCTGAAGAACAGACCCGGACGCAGGTTGGGAATATTGCTTTCGCCAACAAACTGCAGACGCTCGCCCTCAATCTGGTCGACACGCCGCTTCGCGATGAAGTCGCCATCAGCGACAACCGGATAGTTTTCGCCGTAAAGCGTCGTCACGCCCTGCCCTTGGAACGAGGCGTTCGCCGAAACCGACAACGAGACTTTCGGCGTGTCTTCATTGAACTCGCGGAGCGCGACGGTTCCGCTCTGCGTTTCGTAGTTTGCATTGAAGGACCAGACGCCGAAACTGTCCGTCCCCAGGACCTGGTGCTTGCTTCGATAGGCGAGCTCTTCGTTGATGTTCTCACCGCTCAACTTGGTGAAATGCTCTTTCTTGTCACCGAAGATGACCTTTTCCCGATCACCGGTCTGGTCGAAGGCAAAGTAGATGCCGAACCGTTCACACATCCGCATCAGGAAGTTCAGATCGGTTTCCTGATACTGAAACACGAAGTCGAGCTTGGGATAGTCCGATGCCGCGACAAGCAAGTCGGATTGAATCTGCCGCGCAACCCGGTCCGACGACGTGCTGGAGGATGACTTGTTTGCGTCCGCGAGCTCTCCCTGGATAATGTCGACGACGGTGACGTCCTTGTCTGTTCCATAGACCTGGTTCTGGCCGCTATGACGGAGCATGGCGAGTTCCGGCTCGAGCACAATTTCGTAACAGAATTCTCTGTTCGGCGTGGGATCACATGTTCGCGCAGCGCCGACGACGCCTATAAAGGCAACTGTCTCGTGCGCCTTCTTGAATTCGAGTTTGGTGGATTGACCGAGAAGATCTTCAAGATTGATCGGTTTCTTCGAGATGAGCGAAATCTCATACCGGTAGGTCTTTCCAAGAGCCTCGGACGCTCGGAGGCTTTCCACATAGACTTCTTCGCCGGCGTCGCCAGGCAACTTGATACTCATCTGACCGCTTAACTGTTCAGCACTCATCGAGAATTCCTCCTTCGGCTGGTCTGGCCGGCTCTTTATCTGGTGTCGCCAAGTTTTGCAGGAATTTCGTTACGCTTCTACAAAACAGGGCATCCGAACGCTTGAATATGCCCAACGTGTGTGTGGCGGAGCTCCCGGTCAATTCACCGAATTCTGCACATCTGGCGCTTTGAGCCTTAACATATTCATGAATTCGGGCAATCACTCGGTCATTTTGACAGGTTTGACGACCTCAAACCCTAGTTGTTGTTGATAATTGTGATTCAAATCACATGTTGGAAGCGGGATCTTTCGCGCACTCTACACACAAGTGTGAAGAAAACTGCGCAGTGTCATAAATTAACAGAGCGTAAATTTACTATTTAGCTGCTTGTATTTGCTGGTTTTTCTTTTTTTTGCCGATTTGGCACGGGGATTGCGAAGTTGTCGGCAGTCGGCAGCACGACGCTCCGGCAGGTTGGAAACGCAGATTTTCTTGGAGAGGTCACCATGTCAAACATCGCATACCTGAAAGCCACAGGCGCAACCCAAGGCGACATGACCGCCGACGCAACCACAGGCGACAGCATCGGCAACCTGTGGCAGGAAGGCCATGAAGGCCAGTCCCTCGTTTATGCCCTGGAACAGAACGCAGTCGTGCCGCGTGACCCGCAGTCCGGTTCCATCATCGCAACACGCCGCCACCTGCCAACGACTTTCACCAAGCCGGTCGACAAGGCAACCCCGCTCTTCTGGCAGGCATTGGCAACCGGTGAAGCGCTCGAAATCGAAGTCGAGTTCTGGCGCACGTCCACGGCAGGCGTTCAGGAGCACTACTACACAATCAAATTCACTGACGCGGTTCTTGTTGAAGGCAAGACGATCCTTCCGGACGTCAACGACGAATCCAACGCTTCACGCGGTGACATCGACCAGTTCTCGTTCACCTACCGCAAGTGCGAGTGGACCCACGAAGTTGCCGGAACAAGCGCGTCCGACGATTACCGCGCACCGGTTACCTAATAAATCAAAAACGTCGAATAAAACTGAACCGTTCCGTCCGCCGGAACGGTTCTTTTTTTTAGTTTTACAGGATTTTTTAACGAGACACGGAGAACTATGCCCTCATAGTGCAAATGACATGATTTTGTACTAAAAGGCATGATCATCATACAACCAGTGGATGGGGCCAGCTCTTGCTTGATCTAGATCTCCGCCGACTCATCGGGCGTCTAAACACTTATTGCAGACGCTCGCTGGAAGCAGCAGCCGGTCTCGCCGTAACGCGGGGCCACTATGAGGTCACGATCGAGCATCTGTTGCATGTCTTCACGGACAGCGCGCAACATGATCTTCAGAGCGCCTGCCGGTATTTCGAGATCGATCCGGCCCCCTTCAAAAAAGCTCTTGAGTCGACACTTGAAAGCATGAAGCGCGGCAACCAGGGCCGTCCCGCATTTTCTCCACTTCTGATTGAGTGGATTTCAGACGCCTGGCTGGTGAGCTCCGTTGAGCTGGATCTTGATCAGGTCCGCTCCGGTAGTCTTCTGGCAACGATCTTCGCCAAGCCCAATCGTTTCGGGGACGACCGCTGGCTCAGCCCGCTTGATGCCATGTCGTTTGCGGAACTGAAGAAAAATTTCCGTGACATAAGTGATCAGTCGGAAGAGACAACCGCCGGCCTGACCGCCAGGACCGCAGGTGACGATGCCGGTGGCAATCGCTCCGTCGCGCCTGGGATGGACCCGGACAGTGCGTTAGCCCGGTTCTGCACCAACTTCACGCAGCTCGCGCGCGACGGCAAGATCGACCAGGTCTTTTGCAGGGACCGCGAAATCCAGCAGATGATCGACGTGCTCGGCCGCAGGCGGAAAAACAATCCGATCTGTGTCGGTGAACCCGGCGTCGGTAAAACGGCAGTCGTTGAAGGCCTTGCCCGCAAAATCGCCGAAAACGATGTCCCCGACATGCTCAAGAACGTCGAGCTGATCGGTCTCGATCTCGGAATGCTGCAGGCCGGTGCCGGTGTGAAAGGCGAATTCGAAAATCGTCTGAAGGGTATAATCGACGAGGTGAAATCCTCGGCAAAGCCGATCATTCTGTTTATCGACGAGGCGCATATGCTGATCGGCGCCGGAGGATCAGCGGGTGGCGCAGATGCTGCCAATCTTCTCAAACCGGCGCTTGCACGCGGAGAGCTGCGCACGATCGCAGCCACAACGTGGAGCGAGTACAAGAAATACATCGAAAAGGATCCGGCACTTGAGCGCCGGTTCCAGCTCATCAAGCTTGATGAACCAAGCCCCGAGCAGGCAATCACGATCATGCGCGGCCTGCGCGGTGCGTACGAAAAAAATCACGGTGTCTATATTCGGGATGACGCCGTTGTTGCCGCGGCCAAGCTGGCGGCACGTTATATTTCAGGGCGTCAGCTTCCAGACAAGGCGGTGGACGTGCTCGACACGGCCTGCGCCCGGGTCAAGCTGTCCCTGTCCTCCAAGCCGTTCGTTATCGAGCTCAAGGAAAAACGTCTCGGTGAATTGCAGCGCGAGCTCGATTCGCTGCAGCGCGATCACCAGGCCGACTTTGCGTCCCATGATCTTGAAGTGAGCGAAATCGAACAGGAAGTCGCGGATGCCGAGGCCTCGATCAATGCGCTCACCGACCGGTGGATGCGGGAAAAGGAGCTGGTGGAACAACTGCTCAAGATCCGGCACGAACTGGGATTGAGCCTGGAAGATGATGTTGCCCCCGATGCGGAGGCAGAAGACGGTGAAACCGGTGAACCGGAGGATGCCGCTGCCGAAGAAACGGACGCAGACAACGGGGTCGCCGATACCGGTCCGGACATCACACCGGAAGACTACGCGAAAATCGCTGCTGACCTGAAAGCGGTGCAGGCGGGCGACCCCCTGATTTCCTTTGAAGTCACCGAAGAAGCCATTGGACAGGTCATCTCCGACTGGACCGGTGTCCCGCTCGGGCGCATGGTGCAGGATGACGCCGAATCCATCCTGTCGCTCGGCAACAACCTCAAGGGCCGTGTAATCGGACAGGACCACGCGATCGAGGCTGTCGACCAGGCATTGCGCACTGCCAAGGCCGGGGTTCAAAACCCCGACGCACCCATGGGCGTGTTCCTCTTCGTCGGACCGTCGGGCGTTGGTAAGACCGAACTTGCGACGGCAATTGCGGATCAATTGTTCGGTGGTGAGCGCTTCCTGATCTCGATCAACATGTCCGAGTTTCAGGAGAAGCACACAGTCTCCAAACTCGTCGGTTCGCCTCCGGGTTATGTCGGGTACGGCGAAGGCGGTGTGCTGACAGAAGCAGTACGCCAGCGCCCCTATTCCGTCGTCTTGCTCGACGAGGTCGAAAAGGCCGACCTTGAGGTCATGAACCTGTTTTACCAGGTCTTCGACAAGGGCGTGCTCTCTGACGGAGAAGGCCGGCTGATCGACTTCAAGAACACGATCGTTGTTCTGACCAGCAACCTTGCGACGGATGTTCTGACAGAGATGGGGAGCCTCCCATCCAAGCCGACAGCAGACGAACTCGTCGCCGGGTGCCGACCTATCCTGAGTGCGCATTTCAAACCCGCGCTTCTGGCCCGTATGCAGATTGTGCCGTTCTATCCGCTGATCGGCGCACCGCTCGAAAAGATCGTCCGGCTGAAACTGAACAAGATCGGCAAGCGTCTGCGCGAAAACCAGAAACTCGAGCTGGTCTATTCGGACGAAGTTGTCGAATCGATTGCTGCCCGGTGTACCGAGGTGGAAACCGGCGCGCGCAACATCGACCACATCATAAATCGCACCATCTTGCCCGAGCTTTCGACAGAGCTTCTGACGCAAATGGGTGCGGAAGACGCGAATTTCACGCGTGTTGAAATTGCCTTGGGAGACGGCGGCGCTTTCAGCTACGCCCTCGCTTGAGAAACTCGCTGAGACAATTCCGGGATGGCCGTACTTGATAGCAGCCATCTCATGAACCCTGTCCAAGAAAGACGGTTCCTGAGATCATGATTCTAGGAGACTTGATCGAACTCTCGTCCGCGATGACATCGGGCGTCAAGGTCGAAGCGGTTATGGACAAAGTGGTTGAGTCCGCACTCAATCTGACCAGCGCCGAAGAAGCCTCCATCTTCATTCTGGATACCTTCGGTCAGACCCTGCATCGGGCCTGCTCCAGGCACCGCGGCTACATCAAGGCGATGCCGACTGGAAAGCAGGTTATCCTCTACGGCGAGGACAAGCTCCCCAACATGAAGGAACCGGCGGCGTTCGTCGTCTCAACCGGAACAACGCTCAATCTCGGCGACATCAACAAAGTGGTCGGATATGAGTTCGATCGCATTCGGGAAGACGACAAATACGGCGGACTGAAAACGCAGGCACTGGTGATCCTGCCGCTCACAATCCAGTCCAACCGCACGATCGGCATCCTGCAGGTCATCAACCCGGGCGCGTCGCACCAGACAATCAGCGCTGTTTCGGAGAACACGCTCACGGAACTTCAGAGCCTTTGCGGGCTTGCCGCACTTTACATGTGGAACGCAAGGCTGCTTGAAGACAATACGCGTCTGAAACGACAATTCGACAGGCACCTCGCGGAGTTGCCCAGGCAAGTGCGCAAGGCGAAACCCAAGCCTGTCATCGATTCCACCCGGCCAAAAGGTCTGATCGGCGAGAGCCCGCCGATCGAGCATGCCATAAAGCTCGTCGGGAAGGCCGCGCGTTCAACCGTGCCGATCCTGGTTCGCGGCGAGACGGGAACCGGCAAGGAAATGATGGCCGCGTTCATCCACATGTCCAGCGACCGGGCCGACAAACCCTTTGTCGTGCAGAATTGCGCCGCGCTGCCGGAAGCGCTTCTGGAAAGCGAACTGTTCGGACATGTCAAAGGCGCCTTCACAGGCGCGAACACGACCAAGCTCGGGCTGGCGCACGAAGCCAACAATGGCACCCTCTTTCTGGACGAAATCGGCGATATGCCGCTTGCGCTTCAGGCGAAGGTGCTGCGCCTCCTCCAGGAGGGCGAAGTCCGCCGTGTCGGATCCACCAAAACCGAGAAGGTGGACGTGCGCATCGTTGGGGCGACAAACATCAATCTGGAAGAGAAAATCGAGGCCGGCGAGTTCCGGCAGGATCTCTTCTACCGGCTGAATGTCTTTCCCATCAACTTGCCTCCGCTGCGCGAACGGCCCTCGGACATACCGATGCTGATTGACCATTTCCTTCGCTCCGCAGCCGCCAAGTCAGGGACACAGGTTCCGGTTCTTTCGTCCGACGCGCTCGAAGCGCTTATGTGCTGGGGCTATCCGGGCAATGTGCGCGAGTTGAAGAACATCCTGGACAGAGCCCGTCTGATGGCAGAAGACGGATATCCGATCGAACTGGACCACTTGCCGCCGGAACTTGCAGGCGTCCAACACAGTCACGACAATCGTGTCCCGGCGCTTATTCCTGAGGGCGACCTGAAATCCATCGTGGGCCAGTACGAGGCCATGGTGATCGAGGCGAAAATGCGCGAAGTGAACTGGAACAAAACAAATGCAGCGCGCATACTAAATGTTAGCCGCCGGACAATTATAGATAAACTCAACCGGTACAACATTACCCGTCCGGATGGTTTTGAACGCCTCTGAGCCGACTGAACCATCGGGACATCGATCACAGAGGGTCTCGGGTTTTTGTCGACAGACAGTTCAATGAACTTGCGCAGTTTGATGAGCGATTTCGTGTCGGGCCGACTTTCCTATGAAAAGCTGTCCAAGCAATTGCGTGCGCAGGCGACCCGATCAGCAGAAGACCTGCAAGAAGCGCATCAGGCGATAGGGTCACTTGTTGAGGAAGGCCGTCTTCCCCGTGACCTCGGAGCCATCCTCTTAAGCCAGCTGCCTGAAGCACCGGCCGGGTTCCAGACCGCGCCCTCGACGATCCCCGAAGCTCAGGATTTCCAGGAAGAGCGCAACTCCACTCTGCCTGCCGCCGATGCCGAGGACACGTTTGATGAACCGACTTTGCCGCATGGGGTGACGCCGGAATGGCAAGAAGGTGGCGCGATCAGTGGCAACAACGAAGGTGTGGAATCGTTCGCAACACCACAGACCACACCATTGCAGGAAACGCTTCCCCCCCTTCCCTTTCTTACGCAAGCTCCGGCGGCATCGGGTGAGGATATGCGCGACAAGGTCGACGATGCGATTCTGTCATCGCTCGTGTCCGACTATACGGACTTCCGGAATATGCGCGGGTCCGAAGATCAGGCCCAGAGCGGGCAAGCGGACGCAGGCAAGCTCGACAAGTTTCTGACCGACTTCAAAAGTGCAAGATTTCGGTCCGATGCCCGGCGCGCATCGAGCGGTGCCCGGACAGACGGCTTAGACCTGAATAAATTGTCGTCTCCCCAGGTCAAGCGCGCTGGTGTCGGCTCGATCCTGCGGGACCGTTTCATTCTCGACACGGAGATCGGACGCGGTGGCATGGGTTATGTCTATTCGGCCGTTGACAGGCGCCGCCTCGAGGCTGGCCATGATCAGCCCTACGTCGCCGTCAAATTGTTGAACGAGAGCTTTCAAAACGACTCCGAAGCACTGCGGTTGCTTGAAGCCGAGGCCCGCAAATCCCAGGCCCTCGCCCATCCGAATATCACCACTGTTTATGATTTCGACCGGGACAAGGCCGATGTCTTCATTGTCATGGAGCTTCTGAACGGAGTTGCCCTTGACCGCAGGCTCGGACAGGCGATGGGGCTTCCATTGTCTCCGGCCGAATGTGCCCGCATCCTCAGGGGAACATGTGCGGGACTGAGTTACGCTCACAGCAGAGGCGTCGTTCATTCCGACCTGAAGCCTGGGAACATTTTCCTGTTGCAGGACGGGACAATCAAATTGCTGGATTTCGGTCTTGCAGCCGCTGCCAGCGCAAGCGCGGACCATCCGATTCAGGACAGCCTGACCGTCACATATGCAAGTCCGGAGCAATTCGAGCGCGCACCGCGCGACCCCCGAGATGATGTATTCGCCCTGGGATGCGTCGCGTTTCAGATCCTGGCCGGTCGGCACCCCTTCGATTCACGGCCTATCGATGAAGTGGCAAGAGAGGGTGTGCAGCCCGAACCGATTGAAGGCCTTGATACACTGGCATGGGAAACGTTGAAAAGCGCGCTGGAGTTCGACCGCCAAAAGCGCCTTGCGAATGTCGACAGTTTCCTCACGGGCCTGTTCGATGATGCCGGGTCGGAATGAGCCCTGCAGGCTACGACCTGCTTGCAGACCCAGTGTTCCTATTCGATCGCGTCGACAATCGATTCCACGGCACGCGTGAAGGCATGTTCCTGCTGCAATGTGCGGATCAGTCCGGTACTGCCGATCTGGATCAGATCGGTTGAGAGCGGCAACACGGCCGCCACCGGTGTGCGGTAATTTGAGAAAATTCGCTGAGACAGGTCGTTGAAATCAAACGTTTCGAGCGCCTTGTTGACGACGAGGAAAAGCTGCGGCACCTCGAGTTTCCGCGCCAGCTCCAGAGTTACCGCAGTCCCCTGATAATCCTGAATATCGGGGCGAAGGATCAGAAGAAGTGTGTCGGAAATTGCAATTGAAAGCAGCGTTTCCTCGTTCACTCCCGGGTGGGTGTCGATCAGCAGATAGTCAAGCTCCAGGCCCTGGCAAAGTTCGATGAACCCCCGGTTCAGATCCTCAACATCATACTTTTCTTTCAAGATACGGGCGATCTCACCAGTCTTGATGGAGGAGGGTACCAAAAACACGCGCCCACCCTCAGGCACCTGCGACTGTCCCTGTCCATCAACGACATTCGCAGTGACGTCGAGCGCGGTATCCGTAATGCCGCAATGGCCCCAAAGGAAATTGTTGAGCGTGTGTTTGACAGTGTTCAGATCAACCTTGAACAGGGCGTGGATGCCGGGTGACTGAATATCCGTGTCCACGATTCCCACGCGGTGCCCTCTCAGGGCAAGAGCGGCTGCAAGATTTGCGGTGACGTTGGATTTACCCGTGCCGCCGCGATAGGAGTGAGTGGAGATTATCTTGGTCAAGTCGCTTTTCCAGGTAGGCGGCACCCGCCGCAATCAGGCTCGGTTGGTCAGTGCTTATGATTTGTAACGGGATCTGAGGTCCTTTGCGCGGGACTGCAGTGAACGAAAATACTCCGTATCGCTGACCTCTTGAACTTCCTTTTCCGCCTCTTCTTCGTCGTAGCTGACTTCGAATTTGTCGAGGCGGGTCTTAAGTTCGGCGTTTTCCTTGCGGAGCTTCGCTTCAGCCATCTCGAGCTGACGCTTCGTCTCCGTCAGCTCCGCAATCAACTGGCTGGAATGAAACTCTCGCGCCTCTACCTGTACCACCATACCGGAGAACGTTTCAGCCAGGGCACGGATATCTCTGTCGACTGCATCATCCGTTATCACGTCAAAGAGTTCTTCGACGTCGTCGAAGCGGCCATTGGCAATCGCTTCGCAGGTCCTGGCCAAGCTGGCAACTGCCGGGTTCATGGATTGCGGTGACGACATGCAGGATCTCCGTTCCTTCCGGATGCTGAGTTCAGTTCGTTGCGGTGGCACCGGTCGGATTGGTCGGACTCAGGTAACGACCGGAAATCCAGCCTCGGCGGCCCGTATCCGTATCGCGCACGAACACCCAATCACCGTTGATTTCGTTCTGCCGGACCTCCCGGCCCTTGTTGAAGCGCTCGATCACGTTGGCCTGCAAGTCCGGCTCCGTTCTGAAGGCAACACGATCACCGCTCACGAACAGAAGCGGTCCCTGCGGATCCTGAGTGGGCGGTAAGATAACCCTGGAGACAGGCGGAGGCGGACTGGCATCCCGCGCGGCGTCAAAGAGATAGGACCGGTCGCGGAACTGAATCAGCATCAAAGCCACCAAAAACAACCCGACGACGATGGCATATGGGACGAATCTCGGCATTTCGCGTCTTTTCAGGTTTTTGGCGAACCATCGGCCCGATTACCTCGAGCTTTGAGCATTTCCTGCAACTGATCTTATTCCTTGTTCCGGTTACTTTCCAACGCAACCTTTACAAATCAATGAATAAGCAGAACCAATCGGCGGCTGAATTCTCATTGCAGTCCTTGCTGAAGAGCGTCTTCGATCCCAAAACGACGGGCAACTTGATGTTCCAGCAAGTCATCGTGATGTGGCATCCGTGACCACAGCGGGTGACGGGGTCCGTTTTGTTAACGGTCAAATTGGGTTTCGAACGCGAAAATCAGCACAAAATCGGGTTTCGTCATAAATCTTTATCATCCCCGATGTGAATTCGTCTTAGCAACGACGGTGCTTTAGCGTCTCGATGTTCTCCACTCGGATGTGCCTTTCCTGCAATGGGTCCATTCGTTGTTACTTGTGTTGTCGCCTTGCGTTGGAGTGAGCTGAGTGCCTTCGATCATCAAATCAAGTCGCGCATCACTCTCCATGAACATCGAAGCAATCGAAAACGGGGCGCTTTCCACCGTCACAATGTTCCTGCTCTGTGACCTTGAAAGCCCGGACCGGCTTTTGACCGAGCAAGCGCTCTGGCCAATGGTCACCGAACAGCTGCCGAAGGGTGCAATTTTCGACAAAGGGCAGCTCAAGCCCCATGGCGAAGTGCTGGTTGCCGGGAGTGCGCTCGCTCCGGCAGACGACCCCGTAGAAGCCGTGAGTGTCAGCCTTCAATGTGCCGGGATCGCGAAGTCTTTGGCGGTTTTTGGAGATCGCTATTGGCTTCTCACCGACCGCGGCATCGAAATGTCGCGCCCTGCACCTTTCCGGAAGATGCCGATCAGCGATCAAACGTCGTTCGGTGGTCCGAAGCACAAGCTCAATCCGAAGGGCAAGGGAGATATGGCGCGGCAACTTCTCGATTCAGGTTTCGACGCGCCTCTGCCGAATGTCGAACTTAGCCAAGCCCCCATCCGCTCGATCGACGAGGCACCGACGCCAGCCAATTTTGGCCCGCTTCCGCCTGACAGCAAATTCAGGATGAAATTTGCCGGAACCTACGATCAGCACTGGATGAAATGGCGCGCTCCGCTGAAACCGGAAGACTTCAATCCGAAGTTTCATTGCGACGCGCCTGATGACCAGCAGATCGAAACGTATTTTTCAGGAGGCGAGGCGTTTTCAATCACGGGAATGACGCACGGTGAGACCACGCTTCAGGGTCAGCTACCGGACTTGCGTGGCCGATGTTTTTATCAGATGGCCAAGACCGGTGAACTGCGTGAAACGAAGATGGTCTGCGACACGGTTACCTTTTTTCCGAACGTGCGAAAGGCAACGCTCGCCTTTCGCGGTTTGATCCGGGGCGAAGACAGCACGGGCGACGATATCAGCCACATCATGCTCGCCGTTGAGAGCAAGAAGGATGTGGAAAGACCCCACGAATACTACACGGATGTCTTTCGTAAGCGGACCGATCCGGAAATCGCCCATTTGCACCTCCTGTCCGATTTTCAGCTCATGCCGGAAAGAGATCCGAACGAATTGTCTGAAAAGCGAAAGGCGATGCTGGAGCGAGCCCAGGCCGACCGGATCAAATTCCTTCAAAACGCGGATTGGGGAACCCGCAAGGCCGTTGAAAATGCAGGCTTGTCACCGGATGTCGTACCACCGCCCGATCTGACGTCCATGGACGATATCCCCCTCGTCGGGACGCCAACGAAGGAAGACATTGCCAATGGCGATTTCGATGTCGCCGAGCTCATTGAACAGGCGGAAGAGGCACGCCGTGCGGTCGAGGAACGCATGAACCGCGAACTCGCGAGCGCCGAACTGCAACGGCGCAAACTCGTAGAGGCTTTGCCAAGTTCTTTTGCGCCGGAAACGATCCAGAGGCCCGTGGTCTCCGACGAGGTTGTCAACGCATATCCGGACATCGAACTGCCCAAGGATCTCCTGGAAGGACTTGAGGGGATCGTTCCCGTCATGTCCGGCACGCGAAATGCGCTCACCGAGGATATCGCAAGATACGGACATTCGCCTGATGCCGGGCAGCAGGGCCAGATAGACCGGGCGCTTGACATCCTTGATGGAGCAACGGGATTTGCGGTTCCGGACACGGAAGAGAGTTTCGCCAAAGCCAAAGCGCGGGCATTAAGATTGCCTGAGGGCTCCCTGATCGCCGACGCCCGGTCCGGATTGGATGCAGTCGACCTTTCTTTCCTTGACCAGGTCGATGGAATGGACGAAGCGCTCACCGAACAGTTAAGCGACTTCGGCGGGTTGAAGATCGATGTTCCTGAATTACCCGACTTTCAGGAAGTTGCGTCTCTGAAACTCGACACAGACGCACTTCTCCCCTCCAAGGAAGCCGATCCGAAAGCTGCAGCTGCAATCGGCGAAAAGCTCGATGGCTCAAAGGACCGCCTGCGCGAGATTGCGGGCCACATCGTTCCCGACGATAGCACCGATCCGATCGCCGACATCGTCGCATTTGGCGAGGAGAAGCTCGTACCGCCTCTTGAAGACGGCATCTCAGGCCTCACGCCCAAGGCGAAAGCCGACCATCAACTCGACAAGGGCCGGCAAGCACTGCAGGTCGCCGAACAGAGGCTGGAAGAGGAGCTACCCGAAGCGAGGCGACTGTCGCCCGAGCCGATATTTCCAATTGAGGACCTTGCCCCCGGTGTTCCGGAAAGACTTGGCGCCTTTGTGATCGAACAAATGCAAAAAGGTCATGATTTCAAGGGAGCCGATCTTGCAGGTGCGGTCCTGAAGAAAGTTGATTTCGCGGGGCAGGATCTCTCTGGGACACTCTTTGAAAAGGCTGATCTCACCGGTGCGAATTTCAGCGGCTGTAACCTGACCAACGCAGTTTTCTCAGGCGCGATATTGGACGATGCCGATCTTTCCGGAGCCGACCTGACTTCCGCAAACATAAGTCACGCATCGCTCGCGCGCACGAAGCTGACCGGCGCTACCCTAACCGAGCTCGACATTCTTGAGGCGCGCCTTGAAAACACCGATGCGTCCGGTGCTTGCCTGGAGAATGTTCAATTCATTACCTGTCAGCTTGACGGCATGAACCTGGGTTCTGCGAATCTCGAAAACGTCACCATCCTGCAATCATCCGGACCTCGGCTTTGCCTGAACGATGCAAGGGTCAACGGGTTCATTTCCATTCAAACAGATCTGACAGCTCTTCAGGCTGTACATGCCGATCTGGATCGTCTGATCCTCGCCGATTCCGACTTGTCGGGAGCCAGTTTCAATCAGTCCCGGCTGGATAACTCGGCGGTCGTAGGCGCTTCGTCCCTCAAAGGTGGCACATTCATCAAACTCAAGGCTTTCAATACGTTTTTCAATGGCCTGACGCTCGCCGAGAGTTGCTTTGTCGGATCTACGTGCACGTCATGCTACTTCCATCAGTGCGACATGACTTCGTGCGATTTTCGAGTGTCGTATCTGAATACGACGCTCTTCGGCGGGTCGGACCTCAAGGAATCGGATTTCTTCGGTGCCAGCCTCTACGCAGCTTCGCTGGACAAATGCGATCTCAGACGCTGCAGCTTCCGGGATTCGAACCTTTATGCCGCCAATTTGAGCGACGCGCTGATCGCAAGTGCCGATCTGACAAATGCGAACCTGGGCCTGACGCTAATGGGGCAAGCGAGCCATGGATGATCTGCTAACCCAGATTCCGATCACCGTAGATGAAATCCTGGACTATCAGCGGCACGAGCAGCCGATTATGTCCAGATCCATCGACTCGGCATCCTTTGAAGGACTGGATCTGTCCGGTCTGATGGCGGTCGACTGTCACTTCACCAATTGCGATTTCACCAGCGCCGATCTCAGCGGTGCGCAGTTTGCCCAATGCGACTTGCGAAACAGCCGGTTTACCGATGCAAAGCTTGATGGTCTTGTTCTCGCAGCAACGGACCTGAGCAACACCAACTTCGAAGACGCGACTGTTGTCGGACTGCAAGTGGCGGACAGCAACGTCCGCGATGCCGTCTTCAGGAATGCGGGCCTTGCCGATACGGTCTTTGCCAAGTGCGACCTGACAAATGTTGATTTCTCGCGGTGTGTTGCAAGCAGGTTGGGCAGCCTTGAATCTGATATCGGCCATACATCGTTTAGCGCAGCCGAGCTTGAAAACTTCTTTGTGACAAAGGCGGACTTGCGCAGTGTCGATTTGACTGGCGCGCATGTAAACATTGCGATGTTTTCGGATGCGGATCTGTCGGGCAAGATCCTATCCGGGCAGACGTGGCAACATTGCACCTTCAACAAGGCCAAATTCGAAGGCACCGATCTCAGTGAAGCGAAGATTGACGGATCGGTCTTCAACGACTGTTCGTTCCAGGGAGCCAATCTGAAGGACGTTTCGGCAGAGACCACATGCTTCACAAAATCGACGCTCGATGGCGTCGATTTGTCTGGCAGCAATCTCAACATGGCAAACTTTGCCAATGCCTCTCTGGCGGGCGCCAACCTCAGCGGATCGCAGCTCTTTTCTGCCGTTTTTCTGGAGGCGGATTGCCGTGCGGTTCTGTTTGAGCGCTGCGACATGAAACAGGCTGAAATGTCTCATGCAAACCTCTGCGGTGCAAACATGTCGGCAGCCCATTTCTTCAACACCAAAATGCACGGCATCAAAAATGAGGAGAGTGTGGTTCTGGGAACTACCGGAAACACGATCGACACCGATGGTGAGCGTCTGGTGGCCGAACTTTACCGGCCGAACATGGAGATGCTCAGCGACTAAGGAAGCGAGATGCTTCGCGGAACAGACAAGAAGAACAACATAAGGAACCGAACGATGTGTTTTCTGAATTCTCAAGGTCCTTTGCCTGGCATGGATTTCGCCGCGCCTGACGTATATTTGCAGACAACACCGGTCGGGCCTGTTCCTGTTCCACTTATGAGCATGGGCATGCGCGCAAGCGAAATCCCGACGGCTTTCAAGTTTCTCATAATGTGCATGCCATCACATAACATGACGAACAACGCCCCCGTCACGATCAGCGGCCCCGGCCCGGGTGTCGCCTCCGGAATGGTCTGTTCCAGCAGCCGTAACATGAAGGGATCGACAAAACTGATGGTCGGCCCGATGCCGGCAACACGTTCTTTGCTCGATCCCACGATGCAAAACGGAATGACGCCGAATTCCGTGGGCACGACGCTGGCGCCCTCGCAAATCAAAGTGATCAGCCTGGCCTGATCGGCCGCCAAGAAGGAACAATAATCATGGCTTCAACTGTCGGACGTGTTGGTGCAAGCCAGCAATATCTTTATCTCTATGTTCCCAAAACCTCGACCGGAAACGCCGCGGATGACGTCGGAACGGTCTTCCGTCTCGGATCCTATTCCAATTTTGAGGAAACGCTGACAACAGAGGCCGATCAGGCAGCCGTCTATCCTGCCCAATACATAACCGATTCCGGTGGTGGCACAGCGGCGATCGAAGGCGCAGCGGGAGAAAACGGCAAGCACGGCATTCTCCTGGCCTGCGACGGCCGCGTTCTGGTGAAATCCAGCGAGAAAACCTACATCAACAGCGAAGGCAATATCCATATCGAGAGCAATTCCGGTCAGATCGACATCATTTCCGGAACGAACCAGGATATCGTTTTGAATGCCGGCGCGAGCACCGGTGACATCCACATAACAGCCACCAACGAGTTCAAGGAAGTCACTGAACAGGCCACCAAGAAACATGGTGGCCGGACTTACGATTACTACACATCGCCGAAGGAAGAGTTTTACGAAACCAACCTGTTCAAGATCGTCTGGGGCCGCGTTGAAAGTCACCATATGGGCGGCAAGCTGACGACATTCTTCGGCGGTGCCATGACGATACAGCTGGCGGTCAAGTTCAGTCTCGACCTCGCTCTTCACCTGGCGATATCCGTCCTTTCGAAGTTTTACCTCTATGGTCTCAAGTGCGAACTTGGCCTGATCAAACTCGACCTTGTGGAATTCAAATTCGAAATCAAAAAAGGCAAGTTCGAATCCGCCTGGAACAAGATCGAAACAGTTCCCGTCAAGGCGATGATAACCGGTGCCAAAGCCGTCAAGGAAGAGGTCTGTCTCGCGATGCACACCGCAGACATCAAGAAAAAAGGCGTTGAAGTTGGGGATTCTTCCGTTGTCGCCAAGAAGCGGGACGTTATGGCGCAACTGGTTTCATCTGTTGAGGTCAAAACCTAGTTTCGAGTACCTGGCCCCATCGAATATGGCGTTCGAGTTTGGAAATAGACAACATGACAATGCAGCAGAACACTTCGTCCAAAGCTTCCGCCTCAGCCGAGGCGGGCAACGTGGCGAGCAAAAACGCGCTGACTACCGGCGTTGTAAAGGCCCTTGTGACCGACAGTGTCATGCTGGTGAGCACCGAAGAAAACGAACAGGTCGAGGCGATCCGCGCCGCCGGTTGCCTTCTTGCGCCTGCGATCGGCGATACCGTGGCGCTCTTCATAGCCGGCGGTAATGCGCATATCCTTTCCGTCCTTGAACGCTCGGCTGAATACCCTGCCCGGATTTCAGTTCCCGGTGCAGACGACGTTGAGATCACCGCCGCAAATCTGAGGCTTCAGGGCAAGGCGCAGGTTGTGGTGCAGTCGCCTGTCATTGCTCTTTCCGCCCGCAGGCTGAACTCCATCGTTGAAACGGCATCGCAGACGGCGCAGAAATTCGTCTTGAACGCCGCAAGGGTGATCGAAAGCGTCAGCGACAAGATAACATCTGCCGGAACGATGACCACAACGGTCCAGACCCGTACAACCAGGGTCAAAGGCGTCGACACCCATGATGCAGGTTCGCTGATCCAAAAGGTAGAGGACGTTGCCTCGCATCGAAGCGACGTCACTTTGATGACCGCAAAGAACGACGTCAGGATCGAGGCAGAAAGGGTCAGCGTCAGCTGACATCACTGCATTCACCCACTGGATTGAAATCTTTGCCGGGTCTGGTTCATGTTGACAATTGAAGAGCGCCTCGAGGCTGCCAGGGTACACCTTGAGGAACGCCGGCACGAGAATGCCGCGCTGATTTTCGAGAGTATTCTGGACGCGGCACCCCACAACCTTTCTGCGACAACCGGCCTCGCAGCGCTCAAAATGGCGGAAGGAGATCTCGACACCGCGGAGCAGTTACTCACTTCCGCGCTTTCGCGAGGCCAGATCGAAGCCGATCTTCTTGCTCTTGCAGCAAAAGTGGCGCTGCTCAGAGGCAACAAAGAAAAGGCACTCGAATTTGCCGATAAGGCCTTGAGTCTTGAGGACATGCATGTCGATGCGAGTCTCCTGCGGATCAACCTTTTGCTTCAAGACGGAAAGTTGCGCGAGGCAGAACCAGCCCTGCAAAGACTATGTAAAGCGCATCCGGACAATCCAAGCGCGGCCGCGATGTCGGTTATGCTCCTCACGGAAATGGGCGACTTCCGGCAGGCCCTTGATCTTGCCCAGGACAGTTTGACGAAAACATCCAACAGCGAAGAAATCGAGGCGGCGATGGGCCACTGCCTGTCGCGGCTCGGCGATCATGAAAAAGCGCTTGGCTATCTTGAAAGCGCACATTTGAAAGATCCGACAAATCCGCTTTATGCGCTGTCGCTCGCGAAATCCTTGCTCGAAACCGGACAGACCACCGAAGCGCTCAGGGTGGCCAAGCGCGCGACCGTCCGGTTTCCCGAGCTTTTGCCAGCCTGGCTGATTTACGTTGAAATCATGATCAGGCGCGGCGAAACAATGACTGCCCTGCGCGAATTCACGCCGGTTGTCCAGCGGGCCCAGGATCGCCTGGATGCAAGCCTGCACCTTGCGCAAGCCTATAGGCTGGCAGGTTATCCCGAAAAATCCCTCGAGGTGCTCAAGCCGATCCTTGCCCAACTTGCAAAACTTCCGCAGGACAAAGCCCCGAAATTGGCGGCAATCGCGCGGGAGTGTTTCCTTGCAACCGGACATCCCGAGCGCGTCGGCGAAACTTTCGGGCTGGAAGATGACCCTCTTGCCGGAAAGTCGGAAGCCGTCGATCTTTTGTCGGAAGATCTTGTGATCGTCATACCACCCGACCAATCAAATCTTGAACTGGTTCCGCTGATGCGGTTTCTGCCAAAGGCAGACAAGCGAAGCGTGCCGTTGAAGATTATCGGTCCGTCAACCTCACGCCAACTGGCCCACGTTTTCGGCGCTTTCAACTATCTTTCCGGTGATCTTGCAGCAGAGGACGCGGACGCAGACCTGCCGAAGGAAGCCCGTTTCCTGCCATTGCCGCTTGTCATGGGACTGCCGGGGGCGGTCGATGCACGAAACCTGTTTTCCGAGCCCTACGCAAAGGTTCTTCCCGATCGGAAAACCACGTGGCGGCGTTCCCTCGCCGACATCTGCGGGCCGCGTGTTGCGATGTGCTGGGACTCGTCACGGCCCGGCATGCTGCTTCAAGATTTCCGGCACCTGTTTCAGTTCTCCGGATGCAGTCTCGTGAGCGCGACCTGGGATGCGGCGCGCAAGCAATTGCAGAACGAAGACGAGATTATCGACGCCGGTGCCCACTTCAGAGATATGCATGACCTTGCGGCGCTTTTGAATGAGTGTGACATCATCATCGGGCCAGACAGCATTCCGCTGCATATTGCCGGAAGTCTCGGGAAACCCGGCATCGTCTTGCTCAACCCGGCGCACCCCTGGTACTGGCACAGTGTTGACAGGCTGTCGACCTGGTATCCGAGCATCAGGGTCATCAAAACCAAACGCTTCGGACACTGGATGGAAACGCTTCCCGAAGTCACCGCCGAGGTTAACCAGGTCATCCAGGGAATTCTGGCCACACCGAGTTCCTGAGCAAGCAAGTCATTGAAGATATGGCTGCCGTTCAGGCGACGGTTCCCGGCGCGGGTTGCCGCCGGGAAGATTTGGACTTTGCCTTAACGTGCCGAGATGATGTTGTGCTCGGGCCCAAACGGGAAGCCGGTAATGTTTTCCGCTCCCTCCTCATTCACGATCAGAATGTCGTGCTCGCGGTAACCGCCGGCGCCGGGAACGCCGTCAGGAAGCATGATCATGGGCTCCATGGAAACGACCATGCCCGGCTGCAGCACCGTCTCGACATCCTCACGCAGTTCCACCGACGCTTCGCGGCCATAGTAATGACTGAGAACACCGAAGGAGTGTCCGTAGCCGAAGCTGCGGTACTTCAGCAGATCGTGGCTGCGATATATGTCGTTGAGCTCAGTCGCGATGTCGCAGCAGCGGGCACCCGGTTTGATCAGTTTCAACCCTTCCCGGTGGACATGGCAGTTGATTTCCCAAAGGCGCAGGTGCTCGTCCGAGGCGTGTTCGCAAAAGAGCGTGCGTTCCAGCGCGGTGTAATAGCCGAAGATCATCGGGAAACAATTGAGGCTGAGGATATCGCCAGCCTCGATCACCTTGTTGGTGACGGGATTGTGCGCCCCATCCGTATTGATGCCCGACTGGAACCAGGTCCAGGTGTCCATCAGTTCAACAAAGGGGAAGGACTTTGCGATTTCCCGGATCATGGCATTTGTCGAGGCGATGGCAACCTCGTGTTCAGTCACGCCGGCCTGGACCGCGTCGGCGACAGCTGCGCCACCGACATCGCAGATGCGAGCACCCTCGCGAATCAGGACATGTTCTTCCGCGCTCTTGATCGTCCGCTGGGTCATGGCGTCGGCGGCCACATCAACGAATTCGACGCCCGGAAGAGCAGCCTCCAGCAACTTCAGCAGATCCAGTGAAACGTGATCGAACTCGATACCAACGCGCTTGACCGAAGGATTGGGCAATCCAAGCAATGTCTGAATGGCGTGGAAGTAGTTGTCCCGGCGCCAGTCCGTGTAGATCACTGTATCACCGTGGGTCCGGCGCCAGGGCTGGCCGCCGTCGATACCGGCGGCAACAGTCGTCGCCTTTTCCTGTGTGACCACCAGACCGTATTTCCGGCCGAAATAGCAATAGAGAAAGCCGGAGTAGTAACAGATGTTGTGGTAGGAGGTCATGAGGCACGCATCGATCCCGCGCTCCGCCATCAACTTGCGCAGATTGCTCTGCCTCCGATCCATTTCTTCAGGTGAAAAAGGCGAATATGACTTCTCGCCATTGTTCATTTCGTAGATGCGGATCATGTCGTCGCTCATGGGTGCTCTCCTTTCCCCGATGCGATCCTGTTTCCAGTCGAGTGCCAACTGAGGGACCTAAACGCAAAACGGGCCGGTTTCCTTTGAAAGAAACCGGCCCGCCAGGCCCAAAACCTCAATTGTCTTGCTACCGGGAGGCTTCTACCTCCGCCCGGTGACTGGCGTTCCGCCACCGGCACGCTCCGTGAGCAGCAGGGCTGACATCAGCCCGGTGTCAAACCTCTAAGCCTTTCAGAGCGCCGCCGCAAGAGCTCCAGCACCGTCAACAGCGCAATCGATATGGCAACCATCAGCGACGCCACAGCAAGGATCGTCGGAGAGATTTGCTCACGCAGGCCGGTAAACATCTGCCAGGGCAATGTCTTTTGTCCTGCCGACCCAAGGAACAGCACCACGACCACTTCGTCGAACGAAGTGATGAAGGCAAACAGAGCTCCGGAGACGACCCCCGGGATGATCAGCGGCATCTGGACCTTGAAGAAGGTGGTGACCGGGTTGGCGCCGAGACTGGCGGCCGCGCGTGTCAGGCTGCGATCAAATCCCACAAGCGTCGCGGTCACCGTGATAATCACGAATGGCGTACCGAGCGCGGCATGCGCCAGCACGACGCCGATATAAGTGCCCTGCAAACCGATGCGGGAATAGAAAAAGTACATGCCGGCGGCTGAAATGATCAGCGGTACGATCATCGGCGATATCAGGATTGCCATGATGGCCGACTTATAGGGCACATGGGATTGGGACAGGCCGATGGCCGCCAAGGTCCCCAGAGCGGTCGCGACGATGGTTGCCACGGGTGCGATCAGCACTGAGTTGGTCAGGGCCTGTTGCCAATCCGGGTTGGTAAAGAAGTCGTTGTAGTGCTTGAAGGAATAGCCCGCCGGATTGAAGGACAGCATCTCCTTCGTGAAGGTGAAGAAATCCTGCGCATTGAAGCTCAGTGGCAGGATTACCAGGATCGGGAAGATCAGAAAGAAGAAGATCAGGCCACAGATCACCCTGAACGTGTAGTACCACGTTCTTTGGATCGGGGACGCATAAGGTGGTAGTGCGCTCATGTCGTCCCCCTATCCGAGCTTCACGTTGTCGATGCCGACAATCTTGTCATAGACAACAAACAGCAGGAGCACCGCCACAAGAAGCAGGGTTCCGAGCGCTGCCGCCAGACCCCAGTTAAGCGATGACGAAATGTGGTAGGCGATCCGGTTGGAGATAAAGATACCGGACGTGCCGCCGACAAGCTCCGGCGTGATGTAGTATCCGATCGACAATATGAACACCAAAATAGCGCCGGCACCGATGCCCGGAACGGATTGCGGGAAATAGACGCGCCAGAAGGCTGTCCAGTCATTGGCTCCAAGGCTCTTTGCCGCCCGGACGTAGCTCGGCGAAATGGTTTTCATCACGGAGTAGAGCGGCAGGATCATGAATGGCAGCAGGATGTGCGTCATGGCGATGATCGTGCCCGTCTGGTTGTTGATCATTACAAGACGACCGGCATCGTCAATCAGCCTTGTCCAGACCAGGAAGTCATTGATGACACCTTGTTGCTGCAGCAGCACCTTCCAGGCAGATGTTCGCACAAGAAGACTGGTCCAGAAGGGCAGCAACACCAGGATCATCAGCAGGTTGGATGTGCGCAGCGGGAGCGATGCGAGCAAGAAGGCAATCGGATACCCGAGAATAAGGCAAGAGACGGTAATCACGATGGACAGGAACAACGTGCGCCCGAAGAGGAACATGTAAATACGATCGTCCTCGTCCTTCATCCGGGCGCCTTCCGGCGTCAATTCGGCATCGACCGCATTGAGATAGTAACCAGGCGTGATGGTGGGCGAATATTGTTTCAGGACCTGCCAGACTTCGACTTCACCCCATTTCTTGTCGGCAGCAATGAACTGCTCCTTGAAGGGCGTATCTTCATCCATGCGCTTGATGCGGCGTCCGGTCTTTCGGAACAGGCTGGAAATGCCGCTTTGTTCGTAATTCAGCCGGGATCCAAGGCGCGTGTGCGTTTTTTCATCGACGGCAACAACAAGATCTTCATAGAGCGCCACATAAACCGGTTCACCGGGTGTCTCACCGGTAGACTGGTCCCATTCCTGAAGCGCGACAACGGTCTTGGGAAGTGTTTCGGAAACAATACCGTTTTCGACAGAGCGGAACAGCATGTCCACGATCGGAGCGACGAACGTCACAACAACGAAAAACAGCAACGGCGCTATCAACATCAAAGCTCTGAGCTTCTCTCGTCGAAGGGCGGAGCGTAACGCCGCCTTGAGCGGCTTTCCGTCCTGTGTCGTCAACGCTTCCGCGGTCTCTGGCGTCGTCATAAAATCACTTCTTCTTAAAACAAAAAGTCCGGGCAGGAAGATCCTGCCCGGATGCGCAATGGCGTCTTATTTCGCGAGCCAGGCCTGGAACTGGGCGTCCAGGTCATCGCGATAGTCTGCCCACCATTCGTAGTTGTTAACGAAGGTGTTTTCTGCGTTGTTCGGATCGGTCGGCATGTGCGGGGCCATCTCGATGCCGAGCGTCTCATGCGTGCTCACAAGCGGAGCGGAAGACGCACGAGCCGGGCCGTAAGAGATGAATTTGGCCTGATCCGCCAGACGCTGCGTATCCGTCGCATAGTTGACGAGTTTGCTGACGGCCGCAAGGCGATCTTCCGGCAGACCGGCCGGAATGATCCAGCCGTCAAGGTCAAACATCTGCCAGTCCCATGCCATGCCGACAGGCTGTTTCTGCTCTTCAATCAGGGAGAACAGACGGCCGTTGTAGGCTGATCCCATGAAGATCTCGCCATCGGCAAGCAACTGGACCGGTTCAGCCGATGCACTCCACCAGATGGTCTCGTCCTTGATGGTATCGAGCTTTGCAAATGCCCGTGCGACGCCTTCTTCGGTCTCAAGCGTTGAATAGACATCCTCATAAGGAACACCGTCGCAGAGCAGTGCCCATTCCATGTTGGCGATCGGCTGCTTGTTCAGCGCGCGCTTGCCCGGATATTTTTCGAGGTCAAACACGTCACATGCGCTCGTCGGCGGCTCTACGCCATCCGGCACCTTGTCCGTGCGGTAGCCGAATGTGGTCGAGAAGACGATTTGCGGGATAAAGCAATCCGAAACGATCATGTCGCCAAAATCGTCAGATGCCGATGTTCCATCCGGCGCTGCGGCCAGGAGCTGGTCGTGGTCAACTTCCATCGCCAGGCCTTCGTCACAAAGACGGATGGCGTCGGCAGCTTCCACGTCAACCAGGTCCCAAGTGATGTTGCCCGCTTCGTTCATGGCGCGCAGCTTTGCAACCGCTTCCGGAGACGACTCATCCCAGATCACCGTAACATCCGGGTTTTCCGCCATGTAGGGATCGGTATAGGCATTTTTCTGGGATGCCTGATAAGCACCACCCCAGGAAACAAGCGTCAGGTCGATGGCAAGCGCCGAGCTGCCGGTGAATGCCAAGGCCGTACCGGCCAGAATTAATGTCTTGAGCTTCATGTAAGCTAGCTCCCTCTTTTAGGATTTAACGGATTTGTTCCGTCGTTGTCGCAAGCAGACATTTCCATCCGCCTCACGAATTTAGGCAACCGCGTCGAGCGCTTTGCAGTCATTCAGTGCCCAGCCGACCTGAACAGTTTCACCGACATGCAATTTACGCTTCTCTCCGCGATTACGAACTTTGACGATAAACTCGTCATTGCCAGCCACGTTCATCCGAACGCGGATATGGTCTCCTAAATAGATCAGTTCCTCGATCCTGCCATCGACCCGGTTGTCCATGGATTCGAGCGTGTCGAACTCCACGCGTTCTGGACGCAGGGACAAGGTTGTCCTGTCACCAACAGCTGACACATTGACCCTGTCAGCCTTGAGCTGGGTACCATCATCGAGTTCGACGTGGCACTCTTCCCCCTCGATCCCGATGACCTTGCCGTTCAACTTGTTGTTTTCACCGATAAATTGCGCCACGAACGAGTTTTGCGGGTCCTCATAGAGATCGTCGGGTGTCGACAATTGCTGGATGACGCCGTCATTGAACACGGCAACACGGTCCGACATCGTCAGCGCTTCGGTCTGGTCGTGGGTCACATACACGACCGTAACGCCCAGATTCTCGTGGATGTGCTTGATTTCATACTGCATCTGCTCGCGCAGCTGCTTGTCGAGAGCGCCAAGAGGTTCGTCCATCAGGACGAGTTCTGGATCGAAAACCAAGGCCCGTGCCACTGCCACGCGCTGTTGCTGACCACCGGACAATTGCGCAGGACGGCGGTTTCCAAAGGCTCCAAGCTCAACCATATCGAGCGCGCGCTGCACCTTTTCCTGCTGCTCGGCCTTGGAGATATTCCTGACCTGCAGCGGAAACGCGAGGTTTTCCGCCACCGACATGTGCGGAAACAGCGCATAATTCTGAAAAACCATACCGATGCCCCGCTTATGTGGCGGAACATTGTTGATCGGTCGGTCGTTCAGATAGATTTCACCGTGCGTTGCGGGTTCAAAACCGGCCAGCATCATGAGACACGTGGTCTTGCCGGAACCGGAGGGCCCGAGCATTGTCAGAAATTCGCCGGGTGGAATGTCGAGATTGAGGTTTTTTACGACCAGGGATTCCCCGTCATAGCTCTTTTGAACGCTGTCATACTTAACAGCAGCGCCCCTTGCATTCGCCATATTGTCCCCAAATCCGGTTCTATCGTTATTATGGATCGCACAACGAATACATTGGGAGGCAAGCATCTTCCCTCATATAAATGCTGAAGCGATCGACGCTAGAAAAACAAAAAAGATGCATCTTTGAAAGGGGCTAGTGAAAAAAAATGGATATTTTTTATTCACGACCCGACTGAATATTTTGCATTGCGAAATACTTGGGAAAAATCCACTCAATCACGCCGCTTCAGAGGAATGAATATCTTCATTTCAGGTCGTGACTCATGAAACCACAATTCGTGATTTACAGCTTATAGTAAGAAAGTATGAGTGGAAGCATCTTCAACCGGATGCTCTCGTTCGGAGCGTATCTTGACGGACCTCTGGAAGATGCGACACATGGGTCTCACGCTTTGACAGATCACGTTCTTGCGGCGATTGACTGCTTGGCCATCTAACGTTTTTCCGACGCTGAATTTGCGTCTTCAACAAAGAGATACACGTTGTCAGAACCTGCGAAAAACGAGCCTCTTTTCCTGACAACAAAGGAAGTAGCGGACCTGCTGCGGGTGAAGGAACGCAAAGTTTATGATCTTGCTGCCGCTGATGAAATCCCTCACAGGCGCATAACCGGAAAGCTTCTGTTTCCCGCGCAGGCAATCCGATCTTGGATCAACGGGACAGAAGACAAGTTGGCAGCCGACAGACCCAACGTTCTGAGCGGGTCCCACGATCCGCTGCTCGACTGGGCGATCCGCGCGTCCGGTTGTGGACTGGCAACGCTCTGCAACGGCAGCCGGGACGGACTGGCGCAGTTTCAAACTGGAACGGCACTGGCGGCCGGCCTGCACCTTCCGGAAGAAAACGGCTGGAATGTTGACACCGTCAGCAATGCCGGTCTGACCAATTGTGTTCTGATCAACTGGGCCACTCGCAAACGCGGATTGCTTCTTTCGGCAGATGCTGCGGCCTCAGTGACTGCCATCTCGGATCTGAAGGGGCGCCGCGTCGCGTTGCGTCAACCAGGTGCCGGAGCCGCACTGCTGTTTGCGAAGCTGCTCAACGAGGCAGGCCTTACCCACAACGACCTGAATACAAGCAAAGACTATGCGCACACCGAAAGCGATGCCGCCGCCGCTGTCGCTGCTGGCGACGTAGATGCATCGCTTGGGATCGAAGCCATGGCAAAACAGTTCAACCTTTCATTCCTGCCCCTGACAAATGAAAGCTACGACATTCTGATTGATCGCAAATCCTATTTCTCAGATCCGGTACAACACCTGCTCGACTTTGCCAGAACATCAGGCCTCCGTGAAAAGGCCGAGAGCCTTGGCGGCTACGATCTGTCGGCAATCGGGTCGGTTCGCTGGGTATCTGCCTGATCCAAAACAGGACGAAAGTTGTGAGTGACATAAGACCACATGAAATCATGGTTCCGGTGAGCGAACCGGACGATGCACGCCTTTATTTCATTGGCCGCATTCATACCCCCTGGAGCGAGCGAAAGGACTGCCCGCGCCAAGGAAAACAGGATGGGCCTGAGTGCCGTGTCGAGATCTTTGAGCCCTGGGTCCCGGCCCTTCAGGGCATCGAAAGCTACGAACACATCGAAATTCTCTACTGGCTGGATCGTTCGCGCCGGGACCTCGTTGTGCAAAACCCCGGTCACAGCGACAAGACATTTGGAACGTTCGCGCTGCGCTCGCCTGTTCGGCCGAACCCGATTGGAACCGTCGGCGCCAAACTCTTGAGGGTGGAGGGACCTAACCTGTTCGTCCGCGGCCTGGACTGTCTTGACGGCACACCGCTTGTCGATCTCAAGCCGGACCGCTGCGCGTTCACGCCCAAGGCCACCCCCAAAAATTGAACTCGAAGACTGCAGGAACGGCTTCTGCCTTTGTCCTTTCGTCAGCTTGACAAGCGCGTGGCGGAAATGAACATTCCGGCGCAATACCGCTCCGTCCGAGCGGCTTCTGGAGGAAATCATGCAATCAGGATCACAGACCGGCACCACCGGCATCAACGACGTTGTGTCAATTGAGCGGCAGGGTCCTATTGCACTCGTCATCTTGAACAATCCGCCCGTGAACGCCGCTTCGCACGCTGTGCGTTCCGGGATATGGAAGGCCATTGAAACGCTCGCAAGCGATGCGGACGTATGGGTCATCGCACTCTATGGCGAGGGCCGCACCTTCATTGCCGGTGCAGATATCCGGGAATTCGGCAAGCCGCCGCAGAATCCGTGGCTGCCGGACCTGTGCAATTTCATCGAGGATTGCAAAACGCCGATCGTCTGCGTCCTCCACGGCACGACGCTCGGTGGCGGCTTCGAAGTGGCACTCGCCAGCCACGTGCGTGCTGCCCTTCCCGGCACCAGGATCGGCCTGCCGGAAGTTACCCTTGGCATCCTGCCGGGTGCCGGTGGCACGCAGCGCGCACCCCGGCTAGCGGGCATGCGCGCTTCGCTTGACCTCATCACAAGCGGCAAACCGATATCCGCTGACCAGGCAATCGAAATAGGGCTTGTCGACCGGATCGAGAAGGGCGCTCCCCGGGACGTTGCCGTGAAGGTTGCCCAGGACGTTCTCGACGGTCGGCAGGGAACCCGGCGGACATACGATCTCGACGTAGACACCGATCCGGCTGCGTTGACGGCAATGCGGGACAAGCTTGCAAAAACCCAGCCTCTCCTGTTTTCCCCCCACAAATGTGTCGACGCCGTTGAAGCCAGCCCCCTTGCGCGCGACGAAGGCTTGAAGGAAGAACGCCGCCTTTTCAACGAATGCATGGAAAGTCCGCAGCGTGCAGGCCTCATCCATGCCTTTTTCGCCGAGCGTGCGGTTGCAAAGATCCCAGAGGCGACCGCGACGCCGCGCGCAATCGCGAAAATCGGCGTCATCGGCGGCGGCACGATGGGCTCGGGCATTGCGACCGCATGCCTGCTCTCCGGTTTTGCCGTAACGATGACGGAGCGGGATCAGGCCGGACTTGATCGCGGGATCTCGACAATCGGCGCCAATCTCGAGGGAGCCGTCAAGCGCGGCAAGCTGAGTGAAGACGCACGCGACAATATCCTGACAGACAAGCTGTCGACGGCGACGGATCTCGGCGCGCTTTCGGACGCCGACATCATCATCGAAGCCGTGTTCGAAGACATGGGTGTCAAACGGGATATTTTCGAGACGCTGGACAAGGTCGCGAAACCCGGAGCGGTCCTTGCGTCCAACACGTCCTATCTCGATATCGACCAGATTGCTGCCGTGACCAGAAGGCCGGAGGACGTGGTCGGGCTCCACTTCTTTTCACCTGCTCATATCATGCGGCTCATGGAAATCGTCGTTGCCGGAAAAACCAGCCCCGATGCGGTCGCCACCGGCTTTGCCCTTGCCAAGAAGCTCAAGAAAATCGCGGTGCGTTCCGGTGTCTGCGACGGCTTTATCGGCAACCGCATCATGACCTTCTACAAGAAGGCGGCCGACTACATGATGATGGACGGCGCATCGCCGGAGGAGATCGACACGGCCATCACCGGGTTCGGCTTTGCCATGGGGCCATATCAGGTTGCCGATCTCGCCGGTCTCGACATCAGCTGGGCAGCGAACAAGCGCCGCGCGGCAACGCGTCCGGCAGCGGAGCGCTACATTCCGATTGCCGACGAGATCTGCGAAAAGGGCTGGTTCGGCCGCAAGACCGGGCAAGGGTTTTATATCTACGATGCGGATGGTACGCGCCCGAACCCGGCAGCGCTCGAGATCATTGATGCGGAGCGTGCAAAGGCGGGTGTTTCACCGCGTACTTTTTCACCGGATGAAATCGTAAGCCGGTTCGTGACGGCAATGATCCTCGAAGCAACCCGTGTTCTGGAAGAAGGCATCGCGCTGCGGCCCGTCGATATCGACGCGGTGTTCCTGTTCGGCTACGGCTTCCCGCGTTTCCGCGGCGGGCCCATGCACACGGCCGACCAGATCGGCACGGCGGAGCTGGTACGGCGGATCGAAACCTATTCGCAGGAAGACAGCACCTACTGGCAGGTTCCGGCCCTGCTGCGCAAACTCGCCGAAGGCGGTGGTACGTTTGCGGCGATGAATGAGAGCTGAGGCGTCAAGCCTGGTTCTTCTTGAAGCCGAGCTTTGCTTACGCAGCGTTTTGCAGGCATGATGGACCTCTTCATATATTTTCGAGGTGCATCATGGCCAAATTCCTGCGTCTTCGCAGCGGCGTCGCGCCGCTTATTTTGATTGTTTCCCTGGCTCTGCCGTTTAGCGCGGCGGCGCAAAGCACTTATCTCAACAACAAGAGTACGTACGACCTCGCCTGGAAAATGCTGAGTGCCGAGATTGGCGACAGCGATCTATTGTGGCTGAGGGTCGAGCCTGAGAGTTTTTCGGTCATCGCTGCAACCGGTCAGAACGGAGAAGAATTCAATCTCTGGTCTGTGCGGCGCAACAGCCGCGATCCGGGTTCCGTAGACGAACTCCACGGTCCGATGCATATCGCTGATGGTCCCAAGTTCATCATTCCACCGGAGCGCTTCAGTCAGGCGGAGCTGCAGATCTCCAAGTTGTGGTCCATTTTGAGCGCCGCGCCCGAGAACCTGCCGACCCAAAAACCTGGCATGGTGACAGCAGCTGCCGCGTCGCGCGGTCCGGTTCTGGGCAAAGCAGACTGGCCCGTGAAGTGGAACATATCGATCAGAAGCGACCGCGAACACGGCCAGGTCTCTGCCTTGGCCGATGGGCAGTTTGACGGTGCCGACATAAGCCACACGGATCGTGGCCGTTCAATGAACCTGCAAACCCAATCAGACTGGCCTTTCGATTTTGCAGAAAGCCGCTTTGCCGATGTTATCGGTACGGGTGAACATGTGTTTGCGATCAAGGTCCTCACCCATGGTGTTGAAATCGATGCCGTGTCGCCCGCCGACGCTGGAAGCATTCAGGACTACCGCTGGAACGGCGGAAGCTTTCGGCGCGGGATCGGCGGCAAACCGGCGTCGATGTACACCTTGACGGGCCGCAGTCAGCCTTTTTCCATCACGAAAAGCGGCCTCGCCCGCCTGCCGCAGATCCTCAAAGCCGCGCGCGCCGAAGCGCCTGCCGGCTGGAAGCGGATAGATGACATCGAAGCAACCAGACCGCCACCGGCCGGCCAGGAGTCCGGCGTGCTTTGGGAAATCAAATTCGAAAGCGCGACCAGCGGACGTGAAAAAGTCGTGGTGCGCGTGCGTCCCGATGCCAGCATCTACTCGGTGTCGCTGCCGGAAAGCCTCCGGGCATTCGACAGCTATCTGTCAATCCAGGGCATGTCGGAGGCATTCGTGCAGTTCCAGGCAACGCTTGGTACAGACGCCAAATTCTTTGAGATGATCTTTCGCGAAGACCGGGCCAGTATCGTATTGCCCGATCCCCAGTCACCCGGCAACGTGGTCGAATACACTCTTGGAAACAGCGGCGTGTCGCGCGGTTTTTCCCGGCCACGGATCATGGAAAACGACGCCGATCTGATCACCTTCACGCAAGCAGCCGGATTTCATCACCAGCTCATTACCGATGTTCCGGAAATGCTGGTGAAGGCGTTCAAGACAGAAAATGCTGAAGTGTTCCTGATCAAGCTTTGGAACGGCGCACCGTTTTACAAAGACCCAAACGGCGCCCTGTTCCTGCAGATGCGTGTCGGGGTTCCGCCGCAACACAGTAACAGCGGTCACGCAGTGTTCCGGTTTGATGGCGAATATGTCGACGGTGGCCGTTAGGGCGTTGGGATGTCTGAGGCAGTCTGAACGGCTCCAGCGCGATGGGCACGCTCAGCATGTTTGGGACGATTGCGCGGCGAATTGGACGTTGCGCAAAAAGCCAGGCTCTTGAAGTACCAAGCGCGGCCATGCCGGACGTCGGATTGTGACGCCTCAGCAAACGACCCGTCCCTTGAGGCACGAGTTTTCCCGGTTGTCATCCCGGTTTGGCGTTTATCGCCGAGACCGTGATCCAGGAAACCGAAGTCTTTCGGTCCGCTTGCGAACATTTTTGGTTACTGGTTCCCGGGTCTTCGCTACGCTTCGCCCGGGATGACAAAATCGGATGAAAGTGGCGTCCCGGACCCGGTTAGGATTGAATTGTAACCCAATCCTCAAATCCCGGATCCTAGGAGCGCTACGTCCGGGACGCGGCTGGAAACACCTTAGACTTTGTAAGCCGCCTTCAACCCACCTGCCGCGTACTCAGGAACGCTCGCGCCAAGCCTGAACCCCAATTCGGGATTGGACGCGTTGCCGTCCAGAGCGCGTTTCTTGACGCCCTGAAGGATCGCGCCCATGCGGAAAAAGGCGAAGGCGAGGTAGAAGCCGAATCCCGGAATACCGGAGAGGTCCATCCGCGCACAATAGGCATCGATGAAGGCCTGGTCCGCCGGAATGCCAAGCGGAGCCCGATCGACGCCCGCAAGCCCGCGTCCTTCTTCACCGGGAGGCCGTTGCCACTGCATGACAAGCGCTGCGAGATCCGCGAAGGGATGACCGATCGTGGAAAGTTCCCAGTCCAGAACGGCCACACAGTCAGAACCATTTTCCGCGAAAAGCAGATTGTCGATCCGGTAGTCACCATGCACCAGCGTCCGGCGGCCATCATCTTCGGGCACGTTCCTGTCGAGCCAGTCGATCAGTTCGTCCATTGCAGCAATCGTACCGGTCTCGCTTGCCCGGTACTGTTTTGTCCACCGGTCGATCTGACGCCTGAAGTAGTTGCCCTGCGGCCCGAAGTCCGAAAGGCCACGTGCTTCAAGGTCAATTCGGTGGATCGCAGCGAGAACCCGATTCATATCGGCGTAGATACCCGCACGCACAGATGTGTCCAGACCCGGAAGTCTCGGGTCGTCGAAGTTTCGGCCACGCACCAGCTCCATGACATAGAATGCCGAACCGATGACGTCTTCGTCCTCACACAAAACGTGCATTCGCGCGACCGGAACATCCGAGCCCGCCAGCGCGTTCTGAACCCGGAATTCGCGCTCGACCGCATGCGCGGATTTCAACAGGACACCAGGTGGTTTGCGGCGCAGGACATACTCGCCTGAGGCCGATTTCAAGCGGAACGTCGGGTTGGACTGACCCCGGTTGAACTTTTCCGCCTGGACCGGACCTGCGAAACCCGCAAGCTTTTCCTCCAGCCAGCTGCCGAGACGCTCAAGATCGAGATCGGGGGTGCTAACGGTCATAGCCGAGACGACCTCGTGTTTGGCAAGGGCCGTAAGACCCCAACACGAAAGGCGCAATCGAAAACACCAACCTCATCTTGAGGAGCTTGCCGAAGGCGAGCGTCTCGAAGGATGGGCCACTTGCTCATGTACCTGCCGCCCATCCTTCGAGACAGCGCCATGCGCTTCCTCAGGATGAGGTTGGTGTGGACGTAGCTAAGGTGTCCCTTCCAATTTTGAAACCCGGGCAAAACGGCCATCGTCAGACCTTGTCGTTTGTATATTTCCTCAGCTCCGTGCGGGCGACCTGGCGGCGGTGCACGGCGTCGGGCCCGTCTGCAAAACGAAGCGTTCTCAAGTGGGTCCACATGGCTGCCAGCGGGAAGTCCTGACTGATGCCGGCAGCACCATGAACCTGCATGGCCTCGTCAACGACCTTCAATGCCGTCAGCGGTGCGACGACCTTGATCTTGCTGATCCAGGGTTGGGCCGCACGCGTTCCCTGTGTGTCCATCATCCACGCCGCCTTGAGACAGAGCAGGCGTGCCATCTCGATTTCCATGCGCGCGTCGGCGATGATGTCATAGTTGGCGCCGAGATCCGTCAGCTTCTTGCCGAACGCCTCGCGTTGCATGGCGCGCCTGCACAAAAGCTCCAACGCCATCTCGGCCTGTCCGATCGCCCGCATGCAATGATGAATGCGGCCGGGACCGAGGCGTCCCTGCGCCACCTCAAAGCCACGCCCTTCACCCAGCACCAGATCTTCCGCCGGCACGCGGACATTGGTGAAGCGGATATGCATGTGGCCATGCGGCGCATCGTCCGCGCCGAATACCTGCATGGGCCGCAGAACTTCGATGCCGCTCGCATCGCTTGGAACGAGAAACATGGAGTGGCGGCTGTGCTTGTGCGCCGAAGGGTCGGTCGCGGCCATGACGATATAGAGCTTGCAGCGCGGATCACCGGCACCGGTCGCCCACCATTTCTCGCCATTGAGAACCCACTCGTCCCCCTCCCTCACCGCTTCAAGGGATATGTTGGTTGCATCGGAGGAAGCGACTTCAGGCTCGCTCATCAGATAGGCGGAACGAATGGTTCCTTCCAGCAGAGGCTTCAGCCAGCGCTCCTTGTGTTTGCCGATGCCATAGCGCTCCAGGACTTCCATGTTGCCGGTGTCAGGCGCATTGCAATTGAACACTTCGGCGGCAATCCCGACCTTGCCCATTTCCTCGGCAAGATAGGCGTATTCGACCGTCGTCAGTCCGAAGCCCCGCTCACTGTCGGTCAGCCAGAAGTTCCAAAGGCCGCGTTCCTTTGCCTTCGCCTTGAGCTCTTCCAATATGTCCAGCTGGCGCTGCGTATGTTGAAACCGGTCACCTGACGGGTGTTTTCCAACCTCGTGGTGGAACTCGGCGTCCAGGGGCGCAATCTCGGTTTCGACCATCTGGCGAACCTGCTCGATGAGCGGCTTCACCCGGTCGGTTATGCCCAGATCCATGACGACTCCTTACAAGTTTTCTTTCAGACGCAGACACGCATCCAGGTATTCGCGCTCAAGGCGATCCACCACTGTGGCTGCTGGTCCGACCGACTTGATGGCACCGATCCCCTGACCCGCGCCCCAGATTTCCCGCCACGCTTTCGGCAACGGGCTGTCGTCCGGCATGACACTGACTTCCCAGGTCCCGGGCAGATTGTCCGGATCGAGACCGACCCTGGACAGTGAGCCCTTCAGATAGTTGGCGGGATGTCCGGTAAAGAGTGATGAGGTCAGAACATCTTCCGCACCACCTAAAACCATGAGGTCCTTGTAGGCAGGATCGGCATTGGCTTCGTCAGTTGCCACGAACGGAGAGCCGACATAGCCGAGATCGGCGCCAAGCACACGCGCCGCAAGCAGCGCTTCACCCGTCGAAATTGCCCCGGCAAGAAGCAGGGGACCGTCGAACCACTCGCGGATCTCACGGACAAGGGCGAAGGGGGATTGCGGACCGCCATGCCCGCCCGCACCTGCTGCGACTGCAATCAGACCGTCCGCACCCTTTTCGACTGCTTTTTTCGCGTAGGTGTTGTTGATGACGTCATGGAGCGCGATTCCGCCGCAGGAATGGGCCGCCTCATTGACCTCCACGCGCGCGCCCATCGACGTGATCCAGATCGGCACTTTCCAACGGGCGCAGATGTCAACGTCCCGCTCCAACCGCTCGTTGGAGCGATGGACGATCTGGTTGACGGCAAATGGGGCAGCCGGCCGATCGGGATTGGCCTGGTTGTGCCGGTCGAGTTCTTCCGTGATCGTCTGAAGCCACGTCTCAAGCATCACCGGACCATCCGGCTCGTCGCGCGCGTTGAGCGCCGGGAAACTTCCGATCACGCCGGCCTTGCACTGGGCGATCACAAGTTCGGGGCACGAAACGATGAAAAGCGGCGCCGCTACGGCCGGCAACCGCAATCCCTGCAGGGCAGATGGAAGTGTCCGCGTTTTCAGCATGCTGTCTTTGTCTCCCCGTCTTTTGCGAGGTAGAACCGGTTGAGCCAGTCTGCCTTCAGGGCCGGGCGTGCTTCACCCTCGATTTCGACCGTTGCCTTCCAGAGAATGTCCACGTCGCTTGTGGAAACCTCTCTGACATTTGCCAGAACAAATCGTCCCCGCACCCTGCTGCCGACCCGGACGGGAGACAAAAACCTGATCCGATCGAAACCGTAGTTGATCCCCATCGTCGAATTTTCGATTTGCGGCTGCGCTTCCAATCCCATCGCAGAAAGCAGAGAAAGCGTCAGAAAACCATGCGCGATCGTCCCGCCAAAAGGCGTTTCCGCCGCACGGAGCGGATCAACATGAATGAACTGGTGGTCCTGCGTCACGTCCGCAAAGGAATCTATCCTCGCCTGATCGATCAGAAACCAGGACGAGCATCCGACTTCCTGGCCGGACATTTCCCTTAGCACATCGATCGAAAGGACGCGAGGCGCCTGCGTCACCGTCACGTATAGGCCTCCTGGAAGAGGTCCGGACCTGTTTCGACGTTTATCCCGCCGCTGATGGGCAAGATCGCGCCAGTCACATAGGAACCGCCACGGCCACACAGAAACTGTAGCGCTGCTGCGATATCTTCCGACCGCCCGACCCTGCCGAGCGGAACCTGGGCGCCAACGCGGCCTCGCACGTCTTCGTCTGCCGTCGCAAAAGCAGTCATCTTGCTGACGAACGGTCCAGGCGCCAGCGCATTCACTGTGATCCGTTTTTCAGCCAGTTCCTTCGCCAGTATCCGGGTCAGGTGATGCACGGCCGCCTTGGAGGCTGCGTAGCTGTAGGCCCGGTCTCCATGCGGGGTTTCGCCCATCACGGAGCCCACATTGACGACCCTTGCCGGATCATCGTCGCTTGCCGTGGCCTCCAAAAGGGGCAACAGAGACTGGGTGAGGTGGAACAGTCCCGTCACATTGAGCTGCATGACCCTTTCCCAGGCAAAATAGGGGAAATCGCCGAGCGGCGTGCCCCAGCTGGTCCCGGCATTGTTCATCAGAATATCAAGCTGCCCGGTGCGCGCTCTGACATCTGCGACCAGCGCTTCGATGCCTTCTTCCGATGCAACATCGCCGCCGAAACCTTCTGCACTGCCCGAATATCCGGCCGTATTCAGCTCAGACGCTGCGGACCGGCACGCGTCTTCCTTGCGGCTGGCGATGAAAACCCTTGCGCCGGCCGCAACGAGGCCCTCGGCCGCCATGCGGCCAATTCCAGTAGCGCCACCGGTTACAAGAGCTGTCTTGCCCGAAAGACCGAAGAGCGTGTCCGGTGTCATAGGCCTCCCTCAGCGCGCTGCTTTCTTAAAGTCAGTTTGGAGACCTTGCCCGTTGCGGTGAGCGGAAGCTGATCCACGAAGACGATCTCATCAGGCACTTGCCATTTGGCGAGTTTTTCCGCGAGCATGTCGAGCAGCTCCTCTTTTTGAGGCTGGGCATCTTCCCTCGGCACGACGATCAGCAAGGGCCTTTCGTCCCACTTGGGATCCGGCACGGCGATCACCGCGCAATTGGCAACGCCCGGGTGGGACATGACGATGTTTTCCAGATCAAGCGAACTGATCCACTCGCCGCCGGACTTGATCAGATCCTTCGACCGGTCCGTGATCTTCAAGAAACCCTGCGGGTCGATGGTGGCAATGTCGCCGGTGCAAAACCAGCCGTCGTTGTCGAACACGGGCGCAGAGGCTTCCGGGTCGTTGAAATAGCCCGACGTGATCGTATTTCCACGCACATAGAGATGGCCTGCAGACCGGCCGTCATGCGGTTGCCGCTCTCCGGCATCGTCGACGATCTTCATGTCGACGCCAAACACGCCGCGGCCCTGCGACTGCTTGCGGTCGATGCGTTGTTCGAGCGGCCAGTCTGCCATATCAGGCGGCAGGTTGCACTGCGTGCCGAGCGGGCTCATTTCGGTCATGCCCCAGGCGTGACAGACATTGACGCCCCTGGTTTCGAACGCTTCGATCAGCGCCCTTGGAGCGGCCGACCCGCCGATCACCACATCGCCGAAACCGTGCGGCAAGGCTCCCCTCTGGCTGATCTCGTTCATCAGTCCCAGCCAGACGGTCGGAACGCCCCAGGCAGAGAAGACTTTCTCACGATCCATGAGGTCGAACAGGCTTTTGCCGTCGAGTGCCGCCCCCGGGAAAATGAGGCTCGCCCCGGACAGGGGTGCGGCATAGGGCAAACCCCATGCATTCACATGGAAGAGCGGCACCACCGGCAGGATCCGGCCACCTTCCTGCAGAACTTTCGGGATAGTGACACACAGCGTGAACGCATGAAGAACCGTGGACCGGTGTGAAAACAAGGTGCCTTTCGGATTTCCCGTCGTGCCCGAGGTGTAGCAAAGCCCGGCTGCATCGTTTTCATCAACGTCCGGCCAGTCGATTTCGGACGGCTGGCCTTCAAGAATGTCCTCGTAACACAGGACACCCTCCAAAGATGTCTGAGGCATGTGTGCCCTGTCCGTCATCAAAACGACCCGCAGATCGTCCGGAAAATGCGAGCGGAGTTTCTCAATAATCGGCACGAAAGTGGTGTCGCAGAAGATGATCCGGTCATGTGCGTGATTGACGATGTAGATCATCTGCTCGGCGGAGAGCCGCGGATTGATCGTATGACAGACCGCACCGATGCCGGAAATCGCATAGTAAAGTTCGAAATGCCGATAACCGTTCCAGGCCAGCGTCGCGATCCTGTCGCCCGGATTGACACCGAGCTTCTTCAGCCCGTGGGCCAGCTGCGCCGTTCGGCGCGCGGTTTCGCGATAGGTCGCCCTGTGGATGTCGCCTTCCGTTCGCACGGAGACGAGCTCGCCTTGCGGATAATTGGCCGCTGCGAAGGTGATGATGTCCGCAATCTTCAGCGGACGGTGCATCATCTGTCCCTTCATCTGTGTCCTCCCAAACACCGTTGCATATGTGCAATCGCTCAAAGGGTTATGACCCAAACCGTAGCGCGGGCGTGGCATCGTGGGAAGACGAACCTTGCGGAAATCCTTTGACAGTAAGCTTCAGTTGCGCGAAACCCCTGCGCGAGCCGGGCTCCGAACCCCGGCAGGCACAACTACAGCAAAGTCAAGGACCGATCTCCCTCCATGACCCAGAAACTGGTCATTGCCGTGTGCACGGCGCAGCGTCCGAACATGCTCAAGGCGTGCCTCTTCAGCCTCGACAAGCTGATCCGTCCGGCCGGCACTGAGATTCTGGCTGTTGTTGTTGAAAACGACCCTCAACCGCACTTCCATGGCGCAGCCGCTGCCGAGTTGACGTCGCAGCTCTCGCTTGCCGTCCATTTTTATCATGAAAGGCGAAAGGGAATTCCCTTCGCGCGCAACAGTGCACTGGAAGCGGCCCTTGAACATGATCCGGATTGGGTCGCGCTGATCGATGATGACGAACGCGCAGAGCCGGACTGGATCGAAAGGCTGTTGAGCGCATGCAAAGAGCACAATGCCGAAGTTGCCAACGGACCGGTCCGCCGGATTTACGAGAAGCCGGCACCGCACTGGTGGAAGTCGCAGCTTCTCAAACCCAGGCCAACCGGCACGGTCATCACGGAAGCGCCGACAAACAACGTGCTTCTCAGCGCGCGTATCATCCGCGATGACGGGCTTGGACTGCGGTTTGACGAAAGGCTGACATTCGGCAGCGAGGATATCGACTTCTTCCGCCGGACACATGCGGCGGGCGCGAAGATGATCTGGGTAGACGATGCCTTTGTCGAAGAGGACATTCCGGCATCCCGCGTGACCACCAGGCGCCTGCTCAGCAGGATGCACATGGCCGCAACCTCCGGTGCTTTCAACATCGTCCTGCGCGAAGGCAGAAGCAAGGCAGCGCTTCACTTCATTCCCAAAAGCACACGTCGCATGCTGTTCGGCCTGCTCGCGACAGTGGTTGGCTTTGTCGTCAAACCGTTTGCGAAAAAACGCGGTGAGAAACTTTTTTACTACGGCCTGATCCGCCTGATGAAGGGCTCTGGAAACCTGCGCGGTCTGTTCGGTCGTGCACACAACTATTATGACGTGATCGATGGCAACTGAGCGTCCCGGATCCGGCAACAAGATTGCCCATATCCATCTTGGAGTTGATGGCGGTGCGGAAAAGTTCTTCCTGCGCCTGTCGCGCGCGCTCGCCAAACGCGGCGTCGAACAGATCGCGTTTATTCGGAAAAACCGTCCGTGGCGGGACGAATTGGCGCAACACTGCGAAGTTCGCGAGCTGAAATTCAGCCGTTCGCACTTCAAACGTCACTTCGTGCGCTGGGGAATTTCGCGGGAAATAAGAAGCTTTGGTGCGAAAGTCACGTTGGGGTGGATGAGCCCTGCCAGCAAATGGATGCCAAAACCCGGCCCTAACATGCGCACCTTTTTGCGCCTGGGTGATTTTCCGGACGGCTTTCACACATATGGCAATGTCCAGAACCTGATCGGCAACACACCGGAAATTATCAGGCAGGCAGTCGACATGGGATGGCCGGCCGACAGGGCACATATGATCAGCAATTTCGTCGACCCGCTTCCTGAAGATCTGAAGCCGGTCAACCGTGCGGACTACAACACCCCAGATGACGCCACCGTTCTGATTTCCCTCGGCCGGTTTGTCGAGCGCAAGCGTTTCGACCTCCTGATCAAGGCGCTCGCGAAATTGCCCGAAAATGTTCACGCCTGGCTGATCGGCGACGGGGAGCTGATGGATGACATGAAACTGCTCGCCGGTGAGTTGGGTGTTCAGGACCGCACGCACTTTCTGGGCTGGCAACGAGACCCTTCGACATTCCTGAAAGCCGCCGACATTCTGGTCTGTCCGGCAGACGATGAACCGCTCGGGAATGTCGTTCTGGAGGGTTGGAACGCCGGTCTTCCCGTTGTCGCGACAGATTCGCCAGGCCCCGGCTGGCTGATAGAGCACGAGAAGACCGGATTGTTGTCACCGTGCGGAGATGTGGATGGATTGGTGAGGTCAATCGACGCCGTTGGCGTTTCCATTACCGCGCCGCCCGACCTGGCGCAGGAGGGGCACAAATTCCTCTTGGCGCAATTCTCGGAAACCAGCATTCTGGGAAAATACGAGCAACTTCTCTTTAGGGGCGCACAGGAGAACAGGGGCACGTAAGGCGCGCTCAGCTTGAAGCCGGTCCCGGATCGAATTGGCAATAATGAAAAAGATCTGCATCTTCACATACGCCTATATGCATCCTCACCAAACGATGGTGAATTTTCATATCGAAAACCTGTTTTCCGGATCGGCAGTCGTATGCGCCGGCAAGGAAACAACCTTCCAGCCCGTCAAAAGAACAGTTTTTGATCGCAGCAGCGTTTCGCCGACGCTTTGGGACAAGGTCCTCACACCGGTCAACGAACTTGCGAACAAACTGAAGGGGCTTCCCCAACAGAGCCTCATCGGGACAGAGCGGGCCCGGATCATCGAATTTCTGCGACGGGAAAAAGTCGATGCCGTGCTGTGTGAGTTCGGCTGCATCGGCGCTGAGGTGGTGAGCAGTATCGGGGACATCGGCATTCCCATGTTCACATATTACCGGGGTTATGACGGCACGATGCGAATCCGCTCTTTGCGGCAACAGAGGCTGACTGCGCGTGCCTTCGAGAAAACGGCAGGCTTGTTTTTCGTTTCGAAATTCCTGAAGGACAATCTGGCCAGATATGGTCTCGTTCACCCGAACAGCCATGTCATTCCCAGCGGCGTGAACACTGAAAAATTTCATCCCTTGGACAAGAAAAAACACAAGTTCGTTGCCATCGGCAGACTGGTCGATAAGAAGCGGCCCGACATCACGGTGCGTTCATTTTGTGAAGAAGCAAAATCCTATCCGGATGCGTCCCTTTCCATGCTTGGTGGCGGCCCCTGGCAGGAGCGATGCCAAGAGATTATCCGCGAAATGCGTATGGAAGGACAAGTAGAGATCCTGGGTGAACAGTCTCACGACAGTGTCATGAAGCACCTCCAGCAAGCCGAATATTTCCTGCAACATTCGGTGACAAGCCCGGAGGGAGATGCAGAAGGCGCGCCAACCTCCATACAAGAGGCACTTGCCTGCGGATGCGTAGTCTTGTCCACGCGTCACGCCGGTATTCCTGAACTGGTCAGCGAAGGGAAAACCGGATTTCTGGTCGACGAGTTGGACGAAACCGGGTTCCGCACCCTCATTCGCGATGCGCTTACGGGAAACATCGACGCGGAAAAAGTCGGGCGCGCCAGCCGCGAATTCGCCGTCAGCAATCTCGACAACAGGTTGTTGATCAAGCGGCTGGAAAGTGTTCTAAGCGAAGCCTGACGCAGATGTGGCCTTTCCGAGGCAACTTTCGCGGAAAGATCTGCAGTACGCTCATCGCATGTGAAATTGTTGCGCCTGTGGGTTCAAAGACAAATTGGATGTTGGAACCAGGCATGGCGATCTTATTGTAAAGGTCAGAAGCCCACGCCTGAAAAGACACCGAAACAACAACATGTCAGTCCGGTAGAATGTGCAGCTTTCTTTTTTCAACTCTCCAGCCTGAAACGAACGACTTCAACAGGATGATGTCGCTCCGGGGACCGGACAGTACAGCAACGCGCACAGTAAACGGTCATTTTTTCTGCCATAATCTGTTGTCGATGCGCGGAGATTTCATTGCGCAGCCTTATGTGTCTGACGACGAAAAAATCGTCATCATGTTCAACGGTGAGATCTATTCCTGCCCGGATAGCTACGAAAGCGAAGTCCAGTTTCTGCATGACATGTATACCGAACATGGGGCCGACTGTTTCTCCCGTCTGGACGGCGAATATGCGATCATTCTCGCAGACTACGAAAAGGACACCATTTTTGTTGCGCGCGACTGCTTTGGCACCAAACCGCTTTACTTCGGCTCAAATGGCAATGATTTCGGCTTTGCAAGTTATCGAGGGGCGCTGTCCGCGCTGGGATATTCAAACATCAAGTCCTTGAAGCCCAACCACGTTGTCGAATATGCCTTCGACAACAAGTGCATCCTGGAGCGCGAGACATATACGTTCAATATCGCGCAGTACAAAACAGATCTTTCGGACTGGTTCGAAGCTTTCGACAGATCTGTCGCTAAGCGGGTGAAACATCTTCGCGGGAAACCCTTTATCGGTCTCTCCAGCGGATATGACAGCGGCGCGATCGCCGCGTCCCTGATCCACCAGAACAAGACATTCATCAGCGTGACAATCGAAGGGCGTGAGGACCCAGATGTCGTACAGCAACGCTTCGATGCGGTTGAAGCATCCGGAAATCGGGCGCTCCTCCTGCCGGAAACGGAGTTGGACCTGACGAGCCTGCGCGCTTGGCTTCAGGACCGCGTCGAGGATCAACCCTATTTCATCATCAACGACGACGGTGAACGCACGGAAACGGGCAAAAGCGTTCATACGGACAAGGCGGCCCTCATGCTGGCCGGCGTTTGCACAAAGGCCAAAGCGGCGGGAGCCCTCGTTTATCTGTCGGGCAGCGGTGCCGACGAGATTGTTTCCGACTACGGGTTCGCGGGGAAAAAATTCTTCGCCCACAGCAATTTCGGCGGCCAGTTTCCGCCTAATTTCCTCGGCCAGTTCCCCTGGTCTTCCTTCTACGGAAGCACCCAGGCCGCCTACCTGTCGAAGGAAGAGATGGTTGCGGGTTCTTTCGGAATGGAGGCCCGATATCCGTTTCTCGACCGAGCGGTGGTACAGGAGTTCCTCAGTCTCACGTCTGATGTGAAAAACAAGCAATACAAGTCCGCCATCAGCGAGTATCTGAAGCTGAGAGAATTCTCCGTTAAGGAAGATGTGAAAATCGGCTTCGGTTTCAAAGACAAGCCGAAGAAAAAGAAGAAGGGGTTTTCCGGAATCCGGAAAGTCAAAAAACTGTTCCAATAGTCTTGACCGACAGGATACTGACATGTTCGAGCATCTCGTGCGGTGAAAAACAAGACGCGCGTCTTTCTAAACGATTGCAAGATAACGGCGTTGCTAGTAAGTCTCACGAAAAGGTCGCAAAAGACCTGACGTCCCGCAACGCGCATTGCCGAAGTGAAAATAAGTGTATCTGCTCGACAAATTCCGAAAGCGCCGACTGAAACGGTGCACCAGGCAATTGTTAAGCTCGGAAGGCGACGAATACGCGAGGTTCTTCAACAAAAAGGCAGCTTTGCTGGGCCTTTCGACGACCGTGAATTGGGACGGAGGAAAATACACGGTCAACGACGATTCCTTGCCTTCAGTCAGCTACTGTTTCCGGCACGAACACCAGGGGCACATGGCTTACAAGGACGGCCTTGCGCCACGCGCACTTGATCTGGGCAAGTCCTACTTTCTGGATCGGATCGATTTTGTTTCCGGCGATGTCATCCTCGATTGCGGCGCAAATGTCGGGGACTTTTACCTCTGGTTCCTCCTGAAAGGGATTGATGTTGACTACACGGGATTCGAACCCAGTCCAGTCGAGTTTTCCTGCCTTCGCAAAAATGTAAACGGGAAGACCGTCCACAATATCGGACTTTGGAACGAAAGCGGCGAACTCACTTTCTACGTTAGCTCACAAGGCGCTGATTCAAGCCTGATTGAGCCCCGGCATTATGACGAAAAAATCGTTGTTGAAACCAGAAGACTGGATTCCCTGATCACCGGACGTGTCAAGCTTCTCAAGCTTGAGGCGGAAGGCGCGGAACCGGAGATTCTCGAGGGAATCGGCGAACAGCTTCAGGACATTGAGTACATTACCGCAGACCTTGGTTATGAACGCGGCGTTGCAGCGGAAAGCACGCTTGTCCCGACAATCAATTTTCTGCTTGCACGAAACTTCGAACTCGTTGAGGTCGGCCGCGGCAGACTGTGCGCGCTTTTCAAAAACCGCCGCCTCACCACCGGCTGAGTCCGACCAGTCCCAAGTGCAGCAATTTGCCAAGCTGTCGCCTGTCTGAGCCACCAGAGCCCTATCGTTCTGTCCTCAGTTCGGCATGCGTCTTTCGACCTGAAATCGGCGCTGAATTTCCAAGACAAAATTCAGCCTTGGTTTACCAAATCTCAGTCAGTTTCATGCCATGAAGTTGCAGACCGGCTTGCGTGCGCGCGCTTTTGTCTGTGCGCGCTGGTCCGGCGGCAAGTGCCTCAGTCAACGATCAGGAAGAAACCGACGTGCAAATTGTGATCCCCATGTCCGGATTTGGAGAGCGGTTTCGCAGGGCCGGCTACAGATTGCCGAAGCCCCTGATCGAGGTCGAAGGCAAACCGATCATCGAGCATGTCGTCGAGATGTTTCCAGGCGAAGAGAATTTCGTTTTCATCTGCAACAACGACCATCTGAACAATGCCGATTTCGGCATGGAAACTCTTCTTAAGCGGATTTGCCCGACCGGGCGCATCGTTGGAATCCCGGCGCATAAACGCGGGCCGGTTCATGCGGTTCAGCAGGCGATGCACCTGCTCGACCCCTCCGAACCTGTTGTTGTAAACTACTGCGACTTTACCTGTTTTTGGGACTGGCATCATTTCCGGAAGTTCGTCCGCACAACCGGCTGTGACGGTGCTATCCCCGCATACAAGGGCTTTCATCCACACTCACTCGGCACAACAAACTATGCCTATATGCGTGAAGATGGTGGTTGGGTCAGAGATATTCGCGAAAAACAGCCGTTTACCGACAATCGGATGAACGAATACGCCTCAAGTGGGACATACTACTTTGCGTCGGCCGAACTGATGCGCGCGGCATTCGACGCAACGGTATCTCAGGATCTCAACATCAACGGCGAGTACTATGTCAGCCTGGCCTACCGGCCGCTGTTTGAGGACGATCGTCAGGTTGCCGTTTATCCCCTTCAGCATTTCATGCAATGGGGAACGCCTGAGGACGTTGAAGAATACAATGTCTGGTCCAACGCATTTCGCAAGATGGCAGTCCCACAGCAACAAAAGCCCAGGACAACCGGAAGTGTCGTCATTCCTATGGCAGGACTCGGCTCCCGTTTCGCGCGTGAAGGCTACATGGAACCAAAACCGCTTGTTCCGGTCTCGGCAACGCCGATGGTCGTTCAAGCGGTTCACGATCTGCCGGCGACCGCCGACACTTGCTTCGTTTTACGGTCTGACATTCCCGAATTCGGTCCGCTCGGGTCTGAATTGAAGAAATTTTTCCCGTCCGCAACGCTAGCAGAGGTTGATGGCCTCACGGATGGGCAAGCCTGCACAGCCAAGATCGGGCTCGATGCACTGGAACACGCCAACGGTTCGTGTGGCGGCCCCATCACCTTCGCCGCATGTGACAACGGTGCCCTTTTCGATGAGGCCGCGCTTCAGGCACGCCTGGACGACACGGATTCAGACCTGCTTGTGTGGGGCATCCGCGGCTATCCCAATGCCGTTCGGCATCCTGAAATGTATGGCTGGCTTGATGTTGACGGCGAGGCAGTCCGCGGCGTTTCCGTCAAGAAGCCGCTCGACAACCCCAAGACTGATCCGATCATTCTGGGCACATTCACGTTCCGGAACGCGGAGATCTTCAAAAACGCCTACACTCGCCTCCTGAGCCGCAACGGTCGCGTCAACAATGAATTCTATCTCGACTCCATGATCGAAGACGCTCTTGCACTCGAGTACCGCTGTCACCTGTTCGAGGTCGACAGCTACCTCTGCTGGGGCACCCCAAACGATCTCAAGACATTTGAATACTGGCAGTCCTGTTTCCACAAATGGTCTTCGCACCCCTACCGGCTTGACCTGGACGGGCGGATACCCAGTGACAAGCTTGACGCGCTCGCAACCCGGTTTGCCGCTGACATACCGGTAATGCCGGAAGTATCGAAACATCCGTCTCAATGGGGCACAACCAAATCTAGTCTATCACAATCGCCTCTTGCGCAACTTCAGAATCAAAACAGAATTTGAGGCGGCAAATTGTTCATGCAAACCAACGCAATAACTGACAATTCGCTGTTCAGGTTCCTGCTCGTTGGCGTGCTGTCCAACATCCTCAATTTTTCCGTTTACACGCTCTTTATTGGGCTTTTCGCTTCTGTACTCATGGCCGCGGGCGTCGGCTATTCAGCCGGTTTGCTAAGCTCTTTCCTGCTGGGCAAAGCCTGGGTTTTCAAGTCCTCACAGCCCATAGATGCACGCACCGTGTTTTTCTTTCTGACAGTTTATCTCATAGGAGGCGCCGGGATGAGCTTAATTGCCAATCTGGCGTCCGAATTGCTGCAAACAGGCCCAAGCCTGAGTTGGTTAGCAGGAGCGCTCTTTGCGGTTGCTAATAACTATCTCGGATCACGCTTGCTGGTCTTTGCCGAGGAAAAAAATGTCAAAATTTGGATTCCTGTCAAAACTGAACATTCTCCAGGACGTGGTGTCGTTCTTTCTTGCACGAACCAATCCGGCGATTGTTCACAACGTCGAAAAATATCTGGCGATCAAGAAGGCCATGTACCTGAGCTTCATCGAAGCGGTCGACGGTGACTACCTTGAATTCGGCGTTTTCACCGGCAGTTCATTCACGCATGCAATGCGTTGCGCAAAAGCAAGTGAACGGTTCTTGCCGAATGGAAAAGTGATGCCGCGTTTCTTCGGGTTCGACTCGTTCTCTGGCTTCGGTGATCTCGCAAAAGAGGATGTTCATCCGTTTTACCAGGACGAAAACTTCTCTACGTCTTTTGAAGATGTCGACAAACGCGCAAGAAAAACGGCAAAGTCGCTTGAGTATCAGCTTGTTCCCGGCTTTTTTTCAGAGTCTCTCAAGGACGGTCCGGAAAAATTCGAATTGTCAAAGGCCCGCATAGTCTTCATTGACAGCGACACGTACAGTAGCTCACTTGAGGCCCTTACATTTTGTCTGCCACTGATACAGGATGGCACTATCATCATTCTCGATGACTATTTTTCTTATCGCGGCAGCCGGAAACACGGAGTCGCCGCCGCGTTTTCGCAGATTGTCGACCAAGGCAAATTGGATGTCCGCCAACTCATGACCTATGGAATGGGAGGGTGCTGTTTTGTCGTCTCAGCCGTGGATCCCAAATGAAACTATCGGTTGTCATACCCTGCTATAACGAAGCCGATAACCTGAGCCTCCTCGTGCCCAGATGCCGGAGCCTCGCGCAGGAAACCGGAGCAGAAGTCATTCTCGTCGATAACGGCTCCACAGACCGAACCCCGGACGTCCTTTTGCGAATGCTCGCGAATGATGGGCAGGTCCGCAGCGTGCGCGTGGACGTCAATCAAGGCTATGGACACGGGATATTGGCAGGCCTTGCTGCCGCCAAGGGTGACGTCTTGTCATGGACTCATGCGGATATGCAGACGGACCCAATGGACCTTGCGAATGGCTTGCAACTGTTTCGGGAGGCCAAGGATTTCGAGACCCTTTTCGTCAAGGGAAAACGCTACGGGCGCCCCATGTCAGACACGGTCTTCACAATTGGCATGTCGGTCTTCGAAACGCTGCTCCTGCGCACGCCCTTGTGGGACATCAATGCACAACCGACCATGTTTTCCCGCAGCTTTTATGAAAGCTGGCAAGAACCGCCGCACGACTTTTCGCTTGACCTTTACGCTTACTACCAGGCGAAGCGCGCCGGCCTTAGCGTCATGCGTTTTCCGGTCAGATTCGGAGAAAGAGCGTTCGGCGTATCCCACTGGAACATCGACTGGAACTCCAAGCGCAAATTCATCCAAAGAACCGTCAGCTACAGTCGCCAGCTCAAACGCCAGATGTCACAAGCTTCCTGAGGTTGCCTGATGCAGATCATTCAACACAGACGCAACACGATCGAAGGTCTGGCCGAGACGCCTCATGATTACGGAATAGAGGTAGATATCCGCAGCCAGGGCGAGCGTCTGATCATTCACCACGATCCGTTCGAAGCGGGTCTCGACTTTGAAACATGGCTTGATCACTACAGCCACAAGACGTTGATCTTGAACGTCAAGGAAGAGGGACTGGAAGACCGCCTGATCGCATCTATGGCATCACGCGGTATCGACGACTTTTTCTTTCTCGATCAATCGTTCCCGTTTCTGGTCAAATGGTCAAAGCTGGGGGTTCATCGCTGCGCCGTTCGCGTTTCAGAATTTGAAAGTATTGAAACCGCGCTTAGCCTCGCCGGACAAGTCGACTGGATTTGGGTGGACTGCTTCACGCGCTTCCCGCTGAGTGAGGATCAAGCGGCACAGCTCCGCTCGGCCGGGTTCAGGCTCTGTCTTGTATCTCCGGAACTCCAGGGGCGGGATGCCTCACTGGAAATTCCTGAAATGAGGTCACTGCTTGCTGAAAGAAACATAGAGGCGGATGCCGTCTGCACCAAGAGGCCTGACCTCTGGCTGTCCCGGACAGATCGTCAATGAACGGGCTTTGGCGCCATCCTCTTTTCGGCCTCGGCCTGCTGATCAGGCTGATGCTGATTTTTGGCGTCGCTCCCCTGGCCGTTGCGGAGTGGTACGCGCCCTTCCTGCAGGCCAGCGTCTCAGCACCTACGCTCGACCCCTGGTCGCTCTGGGTGAGCCGGGACGGAAGCCTGCTTGCGTTTCCTTACGGTTATGCGATGTGGCTGACGTTTCTTCCCTTGACCGTCCTCTTCAGCCTGCTGCATCTGCCGGTTCAATATGCCTACGAGCTCTCTTTGCTGACGGTCGACATATTGTTGCTGCTCGTGCTGCAGCGGCTGCTGCCCGACCGTAAATACATTCTCCTCATCGGCTATTGGCTTTCGCCGATCATTATCCTGGCAAGTTACGGCATCGGGCTGAATGATATCGTGCCGGTTCTCTTTCTGACGCTTGCGGTTTACTTCCTCAGACAAACACGGCTTCCTCTGTCAGGCTTTTTTTGCGTCTGTGCAGTCTCAGCCAAACTGAGCATGTTGATTGCGATGCCATTCTTCGCGATTTATCTGATCAACAACAAATCGCTGCGCACGCGATTGCCCGGATTTTCGGCCGGACTTTTGGCTGGCCTTCTCATCTTCGGGTTTCCCTTCGCCTTTTCCCAAAACGCATTGCTCATGCTGTTCGGTAATCCGGAAATGGGGAAAGTTTTCCAGCTGTCTATCAGCTTCACGGAGGCTAACACCGTTTTTGTGGTGCCGTTGCTCTACCTGCTGATGCTTTATCTTGCGTGGAATGTACGACGTCAGAACTTCGATCTCTTCCTGGCGACCACCGGAATTTCGTTTCTGATAATCGTCTTGCTGACACCCGCTTCTCCCGGCTGGTTCGTCTGGTGCCTGCCGTTTCTCGTTCTGCTTCAAAGCGGTCCGGCGTCCGCGGTTCTGGGACTGGCTTTTTCCTGGCTTTATGCGCTCACGACACTTCTGGTGACACCTTTTCTATACTCCACATCAAAGACATTCGAACTCGCCAAGGTCCTACCAGTGGGCCAATCGGAGATCTCACAGGTTACGTCGCTTCTGCTAACAGCGATGCTTGCCGTCGGACTGGTTCTTTCGCTGCGCACTTGGCGATATTCCGTCCGGCAGAACGATTTTTTCCGAAGAAGCAGAACGCCATTCGTCATCGGCCTGGCCGGCGACTCCGGTGCCGGAAAAGACACGTTTGCGGACAGTCTGACAGGCCTTTTTGGTGATCATTCCGTGGTGAAACTCTCCGGCGACGATTATCATCTCTGGGACCGGCACAAACCCATGTGGCAGGTCATGACCCATCTCAATCCCATGGCCAACGACCTAGAATCCTACAGCAACAACCTGCTTGCGCTCATTGACGGGAAGCCGATCCAGTCTCGGCACTACAATCATGGCACAGGCAAGATGAGCCGCCCGCTCAAGGTGAAAAGCAATGACTTCATCATTGCGAGCGGATTGCATTCCCTGTACCTGCCCATCGTCCGGGACAATTGCAATCTCAGGATTTACCTCGACATCGATGAAAGCCTCAGGCGGCATTTCAAGCTGAAAAGAGACGTCAAGGACCGGGGGCACAGCATCCAAACCGTTCTCGCTTCACTTGAAAAGCGAGAGCACGATGCAGAACAGTTCATTCGCAAACAGGCCGACCATGCCGATCTTATCCTGTCACTGCAGCCCGTCCACGCGCTGACGCTGGACGATCTGGATCGCGAGGGGCCTGTCAAACTGAAGCTTGTTGCCACGACGAAACACGGCTTCAACGAGCTTTCCATACACCGGGTTCTGGTCGGCGTATGCGGTTTGCATGTCGACATCAACATCGCTAAAGATCAGGCGGAAGCTGAAATCACAATCGAAGGCGAGCCCAGCTCGGAAGATATCGAGATGGCAGCAAAAATTCTTTGCCCGAACGTCATCGAGTTTCTCGACATCGAGCCTGACTGGCAGGAAGGCGTCACCGGCGTCATGCAACTGATCGCACTTTCACATATCAACCAAGTCCTAGTGAAGAGAACCGTCTGATGAAAGTCGTCAATCCAGACAGGTTTACGCGTTTGCCGAACGCGATACTTTTTGACACTGACAACACTCTTTACGCCTACGACCCGGCGCACGCGGCTGCCCTTTCCGCCGTTCGCGAGAAAGCCACCAAGACCTTTTCAATCGAACCGTCCGATTTCGATCGCGCCTACAGCAACGCAAGAGAGCAGGTCAAAGCCCGATTGCAGGGAACCGCCTCCTCCCACAGCAGGCTGCTCTACATGCAGCGCATGCTGGAAATCATGGGGCTCGGTTCGCAGATCCTTCGGGCACTCGATTTCGAGCAGACCTACTGGCGAACGTTTTTAGGAAACGCAGTTCTCTTTGACGGCGTGAAGGAGCTGTTGGACGAGCTTAGGCTCATGAGCATTCCAACGGCGATCGTCACAGACCTCACGGCTCAGATCCAATTTAGAAAGATTGTCTATTTCGGGCTGGAAAATGTGTTCGACTTCATCGTCACAAGCGAAGAGGCGGGCTTCGACAAGCCGAACGCTGCGCCCTTCACTCTGGCGCTGGAAAAGATGCGGCCGGACGGCGACTGCATCTGGATGATCGGCGACAATCCCGTGAACGACATTCGGGGCGCACGCGAAAAAATCAATGCCGTGACACTGCAAAAGCTCCATTCCGGCGTTGAAAAAGGCCAGGGCGAAACCGCCCCGGATGCCTATTTCGACACGTTCGCGGAGTTGAGAAAACTGATCCTGGGGCTTGCCGACACGTGACACCTGACCGCAACGAGGCACTTGCCTCGGCTATCAAATCCTACTGCTCTGAAATAGGCCGGGATCCGCTGCTGGTTCAGGGCCCGGGCGGCAATGTTTCCTGGAAAGAGGGACCCACGCTCTGGGTCAAGGCGTCCGGCACCTGGCTCGCGCATGCAAACGAAATGGAGATCTTCATTCCGGTTGACCTGCAGACCCTTCAGCAGAGAATCGAAGAGCAGGACTATTCGGCAAATGCTTCGGTTCTGGCGGACACCAAACAAAGACCCTCAATCGAAACGATGCTGCATGCACTCATGCCGCATAGGATCGCGGTTCATCTGCACGCCATTGACGTCCTGGTGCAACTTGTTCTCACAGACGCTCAAGACCGTTTTACGCGACAATTGGCAGATCGCTCAGACTGGGTTTTTGTCGGTTACAACAAACCCGGTGCCGAACTTGCCGCCGCCGTCCACAATGCGCTGTGCGCAAATCCCGGCGCAAACATCGTCTTTTTAAAAAACCATGGCATCGTTTTGGGCGGTGAGAGCATTGACGACATCCGAGGCCTGCTTACCCGGACCCTCGATGAGTTGCAGACTTTCGCACCACGCACTAGCGAGGCTGTTCCAGCTCCTGTGCCCGAGCATGAACTCACGAAACTTGGATATGCCCCGAGCAAAGACCCTTGCATTCACGCACTCTCCTGCGATCCTTCACAGACCGCGAGGCTAAGAGAAAGTTGGGCGCTTTATCCGGACCATGTTGTTTTTCTGGGCGCAAAGCCCTCGATCTGGCCGCCCGCGCGCAAACTTAGCCTACAAGACCAACCCCTGGGCGAACGGTCGCCGTACATTTTCGTTCCTGGCATCGGCACCTACGAATTTGAGCACGCTACACCAGCGCAAAAGGAGCAGATGCGCTGCTATAGCGATGTCATCAGCCGGCTTTCGCCCGACCACGCAACAGATACTCTCTCAACTTCCGATATCGCTAATCTTCTGGATTGGGATGCCGAAAAATTCCGGCAGGGCAAGAATTGAAGCTATCGAGTAAGCTCCGCAACCCTGAAGATCGTTGAATTGGTTCCATTAGACTCGCCGCGCCTGCATGAGGTGGCAGGATGGGTTTGCTAAAGGCGGGCACCCTGCTCGATTGCCTTGGCAAAGTATTCCAGGAACTCGGCATCACTTCGGGTTGCGAACAGGCTTTCGACAACATCGGGCCGGGGACGCTGGTTAAACTGCAATTCGTCCGCTGATCGCACCAGGTCAGCGGCATCCGCAGTCACGAGCTCGCTCATCAGATCCTCATAACCTGTTGCGACGATCTGGGGACGGCGTCCAAAGGCGACGCTTTCATAAAGAGCCGTCGAGAAGCCGCCGATGATGGTTCCCGCCGAGGCAATCGTTTCGTAAAGGTCCGTGCTTGGCGGCAGTATGCGTACCCCAGCCAGCTCAAGTTCCCGGGCCGTCTCGTCCTGCATCCCTTCCTCGACCGGGTGGTTTTTCCAGAGCAGTTCGAACGCACCATCAGTCCTCCGGGCTGTGGCCAGCGTCAGCTCCGCGAGCGCAGCCCGGCAATTCGGCTGAGAAATCGTCATAATCCGGCGCTCCGCATCCGCTGCCTCCGGATAGAGGGAAACACGGTCGCGAAGGTACTGAAATCCAACGCTTGGCATGCGTTCAGGCGGCAATGGCAATCGGCTGCCCTCCGTCCAGAACGTCCCGAAACAAAAAAAGAAGTCCGGAAAGGTTTCAAAACTACGGTCAGCGGGAAAGTCATAGTTCAGCTTTCCGACGGTCGGAGACCCGTGCTGAAGTTCTATGCTCGGAATTCCAAGTTGCCGCGCAGCCGAAACCAGAGCCTTAAGATGCGGACTGTTGACGAGAACGACGGCACGAGGTGAAAGCTGCTCAAGGAGCGCGATGTACGTAGGCAACCAACGGCACCAACGATCGATCTCCTTATGAACAATGGTCGAGAGGTCGACCTCAAAACCCACCTCGTGCAAACCATCGCTCAATGCCTTCAACTTCGCATTTCCCGCGGTGCTAAACTCATCGAAACCCTTAAAGCGCCGGGCTTCGCGGCGAAGGCCGTCGATGTAACGCAAGTCCTTCGAGACTTCCGGTTTCTGGTGAGGGATCCAATCCATTTCAATGAACCGGACATCGTAAGCCTTGCGGAGGATCGAGGCGACAGGATCCGCGTAGAGATCGATCCAACGTCCGTTTTCGAGTTTGCGCCTCGGATGACCAAACAGGACAACGTCGCAGCGACCGCCCCGTAGCGGATTTCGTTTCGTCGCCAGTGTCAGTCGTTTTCGAAACCGTTCGACCCGGCGCCTAATCGATGAATGATTGTCCGGCTGCGTTTGCATAGACGAGATCGTCTCACTAGAAACACCTTGCTTCCGTGTTGTCTGTTCTGATGCCTTGTCGCCTGCCGGGCGTGTCCGTTTCGCCGCCAAAGCGACGGAATAGCGTGCCAGCTCCCATACCGGGGCGCCGCTCTCCCGCCAGTCGAACAGATCCAGGTCATTTTCCAGACGCTTTAGGTGTTCAGCAATATTCATTCAGCGTGGTGTCTCTGCCGGGCAGCCGTTCATTGTCCCGTTACTTTGTTTGGCATGTGTAAGTGAACGCCGTTTTGACCGTGAATATCACAGCAAGTGAAGGGCCGCCATGCCGCCTGCGCAGGTTCACTCCAGGCACCTTTGGGTGACGCTTTTACTTGAAAATCGGCCGAGAAAATTCCCCGGAACAACAAGCGCCTCCATGTCGTATGCAGATCCGCTGAGCAAAGCGAAAGTCCGTTCGCATCCAGCAATGTGGAGGCGAATGGGGATTTAAAGGTATTTGCGCGATGATCAGATGCGGTGCAGGCAAAAATGCGACACCTGGCGCGCAGGCGATGCCGACCTGGCCGCGCCGCAGAGATATCATCGCCGATGAAGGTTAGTGCCGGCAATCAGCTCAGCGATGGCGAAATCGGTCTTGGTATCGATGTCGACGGATCGGATCCGGGGCATCGGGTACGGGACGGCATCGACGAAGAAGCTTGTCACGCTGGCATCCTGAAAGTCGGATCCACGGCGGATATAAACAGCACCGTTTGGGTGATGAGCCTCGCGCTGGTCCTGACTGCGTGTGTCACCGCTCAAAAGCGGGCTGTCGGGGACTGTTGGCGTCCAGTCACCGTCTTCGCCGTCGCCCAGATAAAGTCCGAAAGCCACGGGGAAATCAAAAGCACAGGTCGAAAAGACACCAAGCCCCGTGCGGCGATGCAAAGCCAGCGCGGCCTCGACGTCTTGGGCATCGCGGAAGGGTGCGGTCGGCAGACAGACAAGCACTGTGTCTTCGGGCGCAAACAGATTGTGCGCCTCAGCTGCAAGGTAGTCGAACAGCTTGACCTTGTCGCCGGCTTGTTCCGCAGTTCTGAGATGCAGTTTCAACTTTGGATCGGAATAGTCTTGAGCCACACGGTCCAGATACTCTTGTGAATCCGAAGAGAAAATCACTGTGTCGATGCTTGGCGTGGCAAAAACCGAGTCCAGCGTCCAGTACACGAGAGGGCGTCCCGCAAGGGGCAAAAAGTTCTTATTCTGCACCCTCTTGGAACCGGAGCGCGCCGGGACGTAGACAACAACACTCATCCCTGCAAATCCGTGACGATGGAATTCCAGGCATTGTTGATTGATGCATACTCCTCGACAACTTGGCCATGCTCTGCATCGGATATGGTCTTCAGTGGCATCCGGTCCCGGCGGTGGGGGAAGAGGCCCGCTGCCTGCAGCAGCGCCTTGTTGACCCTGTGCCAGCCAAGACTTGCTATCGCGCCGGCGAAAAAGGGTGTTTCCACCTCGTCCACGATCCGTTGCGCCAGCGCATCATCGCCGGTCTCGAAGGCCTTCCAGAAAATTTGTCCGATTCTTGCGTCGATCATCGACACGCCGTTCAGATAGGCTTGCACCCCGTCTTCGCGATATTGAAAGAGCTTTGCCTTCGCGCCGGACACCACAACACGGATATCAGGTTCAAGCGCCAACGCGGCGCGCGTAATTTCCGGCGTTTTGGCGTCTTCTTTCAATGCTGCAATCGAGGATACAGAGCGCAGTTTCGACAGCAAGGACGTCGGCCAGTGCATCTGCTTCCCGTCCATGCCGGACAGGAACGCCATCTCATGCACAAGAACCGGGAAATCCGAATCGCGGCCAACCTCGTCAAAATGCTCGAGTATCTGTTCGTCGCAGTAATACTTCTCCTGAACCAGCAGAGAGATCATGTCCGCGCCGTTTTCCTTCGCATGACGCGCAAACTCCGTGGAGACTTTGGTGGTGCAATGGATCGGGTCGCCCACGATTACGAAACAGGCCGGATCCAATCGTCTGGCTTCCCGGCATACGAAGGCGTTCAGCTCAAGAATTTCATCGTTCGACAGTTGGGCGTAGCGTGAATTATACGCCATCGCGTAGAAAATACGCGCGCCCCCGTCGAAGAGATGGCGCATGTAACGCGCCAGCGTTTCGTAGTCGATCTGATCGTCGTCGGTAAAGGGTGTGAAGATGGAGTACACACACCCACGAAGACGGGAATTGATCTCCTCGGTCATCATTTTAAGTCTCACTCATTTTTTTCAGTTCGTCGCGCAGTGAGGAAACAGTTCGTTCCACCTCGGCAACGGTCATCCGGTTGGAAAGGGGCAGGCACAGGCCTCGATCGGAAAAAAGCTCGGCAGTTGGAAGGCGCCCAGGCACCTCTGATCCAAAGGCGGGTTGGACATGCAGTGAAGGAAACACTGCCCTGGTGTCAACGCCAACAGCTTTCAACGCTGTGATAAGGCGATCACGCGTTGACGCATCGACCAGGATCAGGAACAGCCAAGGCACCGATTCCGAACCTGCATGGCCTTGCGGCAATTCTACGCCCGGAACGTCGCGCAGTGCGTTTTCATAGACGCTGGCTAGGGCGCGGCGATGCGCCAGAAAAGTGTCGACCTGTTCCATTTGTGCGACACCGATCGCGGCCTGGATATTGGTCATGCGAAAATTGAAGCCTGGCTCCAGATGCCAATATCGCCGGTCACGCTGCATACCGTGATCCCGGAGCAGGCGCATCCGGTCCGCAAGTTCCGGATCAGGGCATACAACCATACCGCCTTCGCCGGTCGTGATGATCTTGTTCGCAAAGAAGCTGAAGGCCGCTGCGTCACCGAAAGAACCGACGGGACGCCCATTCCAGTGTGCGCCCAAGGCTTCCGCGCAGTCTTCGATGACTAGTATGCCGCGTTCTTTTGCAATCGATCCGATCCGGTCCATATCGCACGCATGTCCGAACAGATGCACCGGGACAACTGCTTTTGTGCGCTCGGTGACCGCATCGGCGAAAGCTTCCGGACAAAGGCAGCCGACGGCGTCTACGTCGACAAAAACCGGGCGGGCGTTCACCTGAATCGCTGCGTTTGCCGTCGCACCAAACGTCACGGCCGGCACGATCACTTCATCACCCGGGCCGATCCCAAGTGCCGCCATCGCCAATTGCAATGCTGTTGTCCCGCTGGAAGTCGTCAATGCATGTTCGACGGCAACAAAGTCCGCAAACATTTTCTCGAACTGCACAACATATGAGCCTTGGGACGAAATCCAGGAGGTGTTCACGCAGTCCGCGACATACTTGAGCTCGTTGCCGGCCAAATTCGGCTCTGCAACGGGCAGCCACCAAAGATCTTTCCAGGAAAGCAGGTCAACTGGACGACCGTCCTTCAGCACCGGAAGATGCCGAATGACGTCGTTAAGTTTGGAGAGCATCTGCTGTCGGGATTCGCCCGCAGTTGCGAAAGTGAACTTTCTGTTGGCATGTGGACCGATCGGGTCATCGAGATCTGCGCCCGCGAGCACCGCACGACGCAAATCACCATCCGTCAGCGTTCCGATCATGCAGCCGTCTTCATCAAGAACGAGGATGATGCCACCGACACCGGAGTTCATGAGCTCAGCACCGCGTCTCAGCGTGTCGGCTTCGGAGATAAATTTCCGCGCGATCTCGCTCATGCTTTCCTCTTCGCTTCACGAACCAGCGCTAGTTGCGAAGACGCCTGAGCCGGGTTCAGCCGATAAACTTCAATCACCATATCGAGCTCATGGACGTCCGCAAGGTAGGGCCAGAACCAGCTTGCCGGCCCAATCGGACCGTTATAGTCGCTGATGCCGTCGTTGTCGGACAAGTGCAGCGCTCCCAGCCAATCCTCTTTTAGCTCAAAGAAACCGGCCGGATCGAAGGCCAATGCCTTTCCGGAAACTTTCGCGTGAGCGACATCCAGGAGCAAGCCCGCCTCAACCCGGCCAAGCTGGGCAAAAAAAGCCTCTGTTTCCTCCGGATCCGCCAACAGCAAAGGATGGCGTTTAGTCGTGCCCGGCGGCGAGCCGGTCAGGGTCTCAGGCGCAACGACATTGTTCTCAATCAAGACTTTTGTGCCAAGCTCTTTCGCCCTGTCGGCCAATCGATCGACCGCGATCAGCATGTGATCCATCGCCTGTGCACGATCATATTGCCCTTCGGCGAAAAGCGACGCCTGCAAGTCCGGCCGTCCCAGAGCCTCAGGGGGCAGATCCAGAGCAAATCCGGCATGAACCGCATAGAAAGGCGCGCTCAACCGCGCGCAAAGTTCTAAGTTGCGCTCAGCGAAATCAAGCGAACGTGCCCGTGACTCGGTGTCTGGAGAGGCAAGATTGAGCGTGAAGGGAACACGGGGCGCGGGCGCATAATTATGCACCATGAGCTGCATTCCATCGTTCTGGGCCGCGTCAAGATCAGCCACCAGACTATCAGAGTCCGGAAAGCCGGAGGCCAACTCAATCGCACGTGCCCCTGCCTCGCCGGCAGCACGGAGTAGTGTCGGCAGATCACTGGCGGCGAAAGCGCCGGAAGACAACCAAACCGTCACGGCGTCCCCTTGCGGATCATCACGTCATGGCCGGTTCGCTCGCATTGGCCGCTCAAGCGAAATCCAGCCGCATCGTAGATTGACCTTGCACGCGCATTGCCCGGCGCCACCTTCAGCATGACTTCGGATGCGCCAATGCGGTGTGCCGTTTCAAGCGCGCGGTCAAGTCCGAAGCGCGCAAGTCCTCGACCTGCCTGACCTGAGGAGACATAAACACCGAAACTCGGGCGTTCATAACCTGCATCCATGCCGCGCAGCATGGCAAAGCCCGCCAGTTCGTCGCCAAGGCTGAGAGCAATATAGACGTCCCGCTTCGCATCACGAACGCTCGCCAGAAAATCCTCGTCACCGGAAAAAGGGAAAAAATCGCGCAGATAACCTGGTGGTTCCTGGCGCATCAGGTCACAGAGAGCCGGAATGTCATGCTCTGTCAATGTACGGCTCGCAGGGGTGCCGCTCACGGCTGCCCCCCTTGATCCATTGGTTCCTGGAGATCCTCGAACCTCAAAAATGCGCCTGCACTCATCGGGTTCTTCACGACGCGGCCGATCACGTTTTTCGCCTGTGCCGCCGGCACACCGCCAAGCGGGCGCTTCGGCTCAAGATCCGATTCTTGAATAACGTCGCCAGGAACCAAGTCGCGCGAAAGAGTGAGCGACCGCCGCATCCCAGTGATGTTTTCCAATTCGCGTGCACTCGGTTCCTTGTACGCGGATCCCAACGCTATCTCGACTTCGCGAATCTGACGCATCATCTGAGCAAAAGATTCCGGCGACTCAGAGGTCGAATGATCAGGACCATCTGCATCCTGATCGAGGGTCAGATGTTTTTCGATTACCGTCGCGCCAAGCGCGGTTGCCGCGATACAGGGCACTTCGGATTGTGTGTGATCGGAGTAGCCTATCTGGCAGTCGAACATGTCACCCATCTGCACCATGGCACGCAGGTTGCAAGTTTCAATTGCGCTCGGATAATCCGTATGGCACTGCAGCAGAACAAGCTGATCGTTTCCAGTGGCACGGACCGCGTCTACTGCGTCGCGGACCTCCTCCAGCGTGGCCATTCCCGTTGACAGGACGATCGGCCGGCCAACCTCTGCCATTTGCTGCAGAAACAACGGCTCGGCGCAGTGCATGGACGCCGCCTTGAAAAAGGGCGCGCCCACTTCTGCGAGGAAATCAATGTCCGCCTTGTTGTATGGCGTGGATGCGAACAGAATGCCGATATCGGCGCACATGCCAATCAGGTCGCCATATGCGGTTTCCGGCAACTCCAGCTTCTGCAGCATCTCGATCTGGCTTTCGTCCGGATTCGTCGTCTGCAGCTGATAATTGGCCTTCGGCGCGCTTTGCGATGCGACACGCTCGGCGCGGAACGTCTGAAACTTGACACAATCAGCACCGGCATTCTTGGCCGCGAGTGCGAGCTCTTTCGCGCACTCCACGTCACCGTTGTGGTTCACCCCTGCTTCCGCGATCACAAAGCATGGGGATCCCGGACCAACTTCACGATTACCTATCAGCAGTTTCTGCTTCACGCCTGGCCTCAAATACTGCGCGACGAACTCGATAAAGTCCGTCGCGTTAAACGTGTTCACTCTTTAACCAGCCTTAACTGAAATGACCAGCCAATTTGCCGGAAAAGGAACGCTATTCTGCGCACAGTCGGCGTTGAACTTGAACGCTCATCTGTCGGCGCGACACCGCGTCCGCCGCGGGTGGGGAAGACGATACTGAACTGACCGGCAGGGCGGTTTTCAAGCCTTCCCTGGAGAAAATAGCATCACCTCCACCAGATCCGGTGCCGTGGGCGGTCACAGGCCAAGAATCGTTCAGGGCCCGATCGATAATCCGCGCGACGAAAGAAGCCGAGGCCTGCCCGGCTCGCGCGTCAGGCGGCCTTTTCTTTCTTGTTCTGGAACTGCAATTCGCAGAGCCTGCGGTAGATGCCATCGTGATCGAACAGTTCATCATGCGTGCCGCTTTCCACGACCTGGCCGTCGTCCATGACATGGATCATGTCGGCGTGCCTCACGGTGCTCAAACGGTGGGCGATCACCAGCGTCGTTTTGCCCTTGGTCAGACGCTCGACGGCACTTTGGATTTTGGCCTCAGATTCCGAATCCAGCGCAGATGTCGCTTCGTCGAGAAGCAGGATCGGGGCGTCGCGGAGCATGGCGCGCGCGATGGCAATCCGCTGACGCTGCCCGCCTGAAAGCTTGTTCCCGACCTGCCCGGTGCTCGAGTCGTATCCCTTGGGCATACGCATGATAAAGTCATGGGCATTGGCGGCCTTTGCCGCGTCTTCGATTTCTTCCTGCGTTGCTCCCGGCTTGCCGATAGCGATGTTGTCGCGGACACTGAGTTCAAAGAGAAACGGGTCTTGTCCCACATAGGCAATCGATTGCCGCACTGAGTCAAGATTGCGTGACGGCAACGTCTGGTCATCTATCAGGACGTCGCCACTGTCGGGATCGTAAAACCGTTCGATCAACGCAAACACAGTCGATTTGCCAGCACCCGATGCGCCTACAAGTGCCGTCATCTTGCCTGGCTGCGCAGCAAAGCTGGCACCCTTCAGCGCCGGCGCCCCCTCGTAGGAAAAGACGACGTCCCGAAATTCGATCTTGCCGCCGGTGAGACTCAGATCAGGGGCGTTCTCAATCTCTTTCATGCCCGGCACGCGGTCGACCAGCTCGTACATCATGCGAAGACCGACCATGTTCTTGCCAAGGTTCACGTTCAAACGCGCCAGACGCTTGGCCGGGTCATATGCCAGAAGCAGGGCCGTGATGAACGAAAACAGTGCACCCGGATCCTGGCCGAGTTCAATGACGGAGAACCCCCCATAGAACATGACGCCTGCGATCGCGAAACCGCCCAGCGTGTCCATCAACGGAGCGGTTCTGGCGGACAGGGAGGCAATCTTGTTCGACTGCCCCTGAACTTCGAGAATGCCGACTTCCATCCGTTGCATCATGAAAGATTCCAGGCTGAACGCCTTCACGGTGCGTATCCCGAGGACCGTGTCCTTTTGAGCGGCTCCGATTTTGACGCTCGAGACAACCTTTCGTTTCACGTATTGCTTCGTTCGTTTCACAAGAAAAGTCACGCCAAGGACCGCCGGCGGCATAATAAGCAGGGCAAAAATGCTCAGGAACGGGTTCTGAAGCAACATGACGAAAACCAGCCCGATAAGCGTCAGCAAATCGCGGCCAAGTGAAACAATGATCAGGTCAAGTGTCGTTTTCGCAGCCCCGACGCCCTGTCCGATCCTGACCCCGATTTCCGAGATTGTGTTTTGGTCAAAGAAGGTTTGATCCTGACGGACCATGTGAGCGAACATGCGCCTTCTCAGATCCGAAACGATTTCGTTGCCGACCCTGGAAAGAACAACAAGCTGGCCGTAGGTCGAAGCGCCTTTCAGGACGAAAATAATCAGCACAACGGTCGCGATGACATACACCATCGCCGCGTCCTTGTTGACGAAGACCTCATTGACGACGTCACGCATGATCCAGGCACTTGCCGCCGTCGTCGCCGCGATAATCCCCATGAAAACGAATGCCAGCGCGTATTTTGGCAGATATTTCCTGAAATTCTCACTTAACAGTCGCTTGACCAGCTGAACTGTCCCATCAGGGTCTTTAAATGTTTTCGAAGCGAATGGATTTCGCACGAAGCGGTTCCTTTCTGAGGCCATCGGCCAACGGCAAGCTCGTTGAGGCCTGCATTGCAGACTACTCCTCCATCGGCAGACAAATACTCAATTTTGCTGCGTTTCTGCAAGTGGCCTCTATTGCGCCACGGCAAAGAGCAGCTGCGCATACCTTTCATGCAATGACAAAGGTGTCGAAAGCATAGATCAAACAATAGCAAACGGCGCGTGTTTCCAATTGTGCCTTGCAAATGGAATGTCATTTGCCGACCGTACTGGCTGTCTGCCGGCTCCAGCGTGCCAAAATCAACAAGGGGCAAACTTCCCACTACACCTATGGTACTGAGTCACATATACCGACCTGCAGTGAAACGCGCAGCGCGGCTATGCCGCGACCGAGGCCGATTTGGAAAAGAAGAGCTATTTCAGCTACGACCGTCACGAAAGCGAGTGGCAAAAGGTCCTAGACGACCCTGCGAGAAACGCAGTGGGCGAGACCTGGCAGGCCAACGACACGCTGGACGCCTGGCGCCACGATCGCATGCGTGAGCCGATTAAACCCATCATTGCAACCGATCCCGGCGCGAGTTGGTTGACGGTTGGAGATGGACGATACGGATCAGATGCACGCTATCTGGCTTCCTGTGGCGCGACAAACGTGCATGCCAGCGATATTTCGGACAAGTTATTGAAAATCGCGGCAGAAAAGAAACTGATCGAGGCTTACTCAGAGCAAAATGCAGAATTACTGACGTTCGACGACGACAGTTTCGACTACGTCTACTGCAAGGAATCCTTTCATCATTTCCCGCGCCCCTACATCGCTCTGGATCAGATGTTCCGTGTTGCGCGAAAGGGCGTCATTCTGACCGAGCCTAGGGACCTTAGCATCGATCAACCCGCCTATGAGAAGCGCAAGTGGAAGATTTCTCACTTGTTCAGAAAGAAGAAGAAACCTGTCTACAAATCAAAAAATCATACATTTGAACCCGTTGGGAACTATGTCTACAGCCTGTCCGAGCGCGAGGTCGAAAAGTTCGCACTCGGCATACATAGAAACTTGGTGGCGTTCGTCGGATGCAATGATGTTTACAGGGAAGGAATCGAGTTCGTTAAGCTGAACAGCACGGACGAGAAAGACCTAGCTGCCATTGCCGAGGTCAAAAGCGCAATAGAAGCCATGGATGAAGCGTGCGAGGCCGGAAAGAAGCGCACGAAATTGCTCACGGCAATGATATTCAAGGACGCTCCCTCTCCCGGTTTGATCGACGCCATGAAGCGCGCAGGCTGGGACATCCGTGAACTTCCACGGAACCCCTATCTCTAGGGCAAGAAATCCCTGCAGACCTGAAATCTCAGCTCAATTACCGAACAACCGTCCGAGTACTTTTTTCTTTATTTTTTCTATCTTGCCCGGGCCCCGCTTTTTAAGTCTGTAAAACTCTTGCAAGGCTTCAAATGCACTTGGGTCTTCGGCGAGACTATCAGGATACTCGATATTCAGTTCCTGGTTCAGTTTTCTCGCCTTGTTACGAATTTCATCGACGCTGCAATGCTCACCGCTTCCGTCAAAACCGATATTTCGCACGTAGGAAACGTTTGGGTTCAGACACAGCCCGTCCTGTTTGAATATCGTCGCATACCAGAAAATGGCCCAGGTATTCATTCTGCCATCGGCATTGGCCAGAACCTGGAACCAGAATTTTTCACCGATTTCGAGATCAAAACGATTGATCATGTCCGGCGTGAATTCACGCAGGAGCTTTTCAGGGTTCTTTTCGAAATGCTGCCACCTGTCGCGCCAGGTCGCCCATCCCCAGCAATTCATCAGTCGTGAAAAATGGGTTTTTGTGAAGGCCTTACTTCGCATTGGTTCATTGTAGCCGCAGACATGCCAGACCTTTTTCTCGTCTTGGAAGTGCGAGAGACTGCCATTCATGTAGTTCAGAAAGGCCGGGCTGGTGACAATGTCGTCTTCAAGAACGACGATCCTGTCGTGCTCTTCAAGGACCTTGGTTATTCCTTGGACGATACTCGCCGCCAATCCGATATTGGCGTCCTGCCGGACAATTGTGACTGACTTGAAGCCCGCGACCGCATCGGCGATTGCGCAAACTTCCTGGACCGGCGCAACGTCTTTTTCGGTTCGGGGACCGTCCACGAACACGAACAGATCCGTATTGCCCGCTAGATGGTTCTTCGCGATTGCATCAAGTGTCTTGCGTGTATGATCCGGCCGGTTGAAGGCAAAAAGCGCAACGGGAGCCAGCTCGTTATTCTTCATTTGATGGCCCTCCTGCGCGTCTGTCACTGCACGCTAAACCCGACACTCATGAAAGATCTCGCGTAAAACAATCTTCAAACTGCACTTCTCATCTGTTCATTTATGTTCTGGATGTAGGTGCTGTTTCTCTTCGTAAACGAGTCCAGCCATTCTCGTTTCTGGTCACTATCCGCCGATCGCCCTGAAGACAGGTACTCTGCCAGTTGCGTGGCAGCTTTTTCAGGATGAGCGTCCAAATGCAAAATGACGCCTTCCGGTATTTCATCCGAGAAGCTCGTGGCATTCGCAGCAACCGCTGTCGTTGAAGCGAAGCGAATGTTCTTGACAAGAGCCCCTTCGATCGACGCCGACCAGAAGGACGGCGAAAGAACGACTTTGCAGGAAGAGACTGCGTCTCTGAGCCCGCTCGTCCAACTCATCTGAACAAAGGAACAGTTTTCAGGTGCATCCTCAACATCCGCAGGGCACTTGAACGGAAACAGGAATGAAAGCTGCGGCGCATGGCGCGCGACCGAAAGCGCCCAGCGGCTACCTTTTGCAAGAACGTCATTCCCGTGAAAGACAATATCCCACCGGGTATCGCCCGACTTCGACTCGTCCGAGCCCTTTGTGCCTGCAATCAGAGACTCTTCAATGTCCGCCGTCCAAAGACCCACGACAGGCACAGGCATTCCAAATTGCTGTTCGGCGAGCTTTGCCTGCCGTTCGTTTTGCGCCAGAAAATGAACCTTCCCGGCGCGCGCGAGTGAATGCAGCTTGCGGACAAACACGGTGGCGCTTGATGTCTGCCGGGGAAATGGCGAACACCCGTACATCTTGGCCGCGTGCTGGTCGGGGTCGCCCAGACATCGCAGACATGCCGCGTGTTCCATTGGCTGGTGATTGTAGCTGCGCACGCAGAAGAAGCTCGACTCCAACAAGTAGATCCAGCAGTTCCCGCGCAGGAATTTGATGATCCTCAACGTCGCGGAAAAGCCGAGGTCCTGCGGGTGCAGCAGGAGCACCGGCGTCTTCGACCTTCTCAGAAACCAAAGGCGCACAAAAAACAGAAGCCAGCGCGGTGCGCCTTTCAGCCACAAGAACAGTTCGCGAAACACCGACCGGTCGTCCCGCTTGTCCAGCCTGGGACCGGGCTCGATGTAGGGCAGTCCTTGCGCCACCAAGTAAGCCACCAGCTGACCGGTGCCGGATTTTCCCGCCGGAATCCCGCTCACGACTGCAAAATCACCTGAGATTTTCGGCGCGGCACCGCTCAACGGATATCCCTCCAGACTTTCCAGGGGGCATCACCGCTTTGCCACAGGTTTTCCAGATACTGCTTTTCGCGCAAGGTATCCATCGGCTGCCAGAATCCCTCGTGAACGAAGGCCGACATCTGGCCGTCATGCGAAATGCCCTTCATCGGAGCCTGTTCCCATGGAGTGTCTTCGATATCTGGGGCCTGAAGATAGGCTTCGATCTTCGGTGAGAGGACAAAAAAACCACCGTTGATCCAGCCGCTTTCCCCTCTGGGTTTCTCCACGAAGCCGCTCACTTTCGTGTCTTCTATTTCAACCGCGCCGAAACGGCCTGGCAGCCTCACTGCAGTAACTGTTGCCAGCCTGCCTTCCTTGCGGTGAAAGGCGATGCTCTCGGTGATGTCGATATCGGACAGACCGTCGCCATAGGTCATGCAGAAATCGTCATCCCCCACATAAGGCAATATCTTCTTGATCCGGCCGGCCGTCTGTGTGTTCAGCCCCGTTTCGATAAGGGTAATTTTCCAGGGTTCGGACCTGTTTTCGAGCAGCTCCACGCCGCCGTTTTTCAGGTCTATCGTGACGTTCGATACGTGCATCAAGTAGTTGGCAAAAAACTCCTTGATCATATAGCCCTTGTAGCCGAGGCATATGATGAACTCGTTGATCCCGTGCGCGGAATACATCTTCATGATGTGCCAGAGGATCGGTTTGCCACCGATTTCGACCATTGGCTTCGGCCGGGAAACCGTTTCTTCGGCCAGCCTCGTTCCAAGGCCCCCCGCCAGAATTACCGCTTTCATCTTATCGGTTCCATTTGTTCCATTGAGCTTAGAGCGGTCTCATATTCATTGATCTGGGCCAGCGTCAATGCTGTCAGATCTTCGCCGTCGTGGAAGCTTCTGTACCAGTCGACCGTTCTTTGCAGTGCAGTCCAGGTGTCCCACACGGGACGCCATCCCAATCCGAACAGCGCTTTCGAATTATCCAGTGCAAGGATCCTGGCTTCTTTCTTCTCCGCGTCAGCGTGCCCCGTAGTGCCCCAATCGGCGCTCCCGCCCCAACACGCTTTCAGGACATCCGCTATTTTCCTGACTTCCCAGATGCCTTCGACATTCGGACCGAAATTCCAGCCATCGCCAAATCGTTTCGGGTCTTCGGCGAGCCGTTCAGCAAGGAGCATATACCCGCTCAGCGGCTCCAGTACGTGTTGCCAAGGCCTGATCGCATGCGGGTTCCTTATGATTGCAGTCTCGTTCTTCATGAAAGAACCGACGATATCGGGAACAAGTCTGTCGATTGCCCAGTCGCCACCACCAATCACGTTGCCGGCCCGGGCGGTTGCCAATCCCGTCGGGATTTGCGCAAAGAAGGAATGCCGGTAGGACGCGGTTAGAATTTCCGCCGCCCCCTTGCTCGCTGAATAGGGGTCCTTTCCGCCCAGTGCTTCGTTCTCACGATAGCCCCAGACCCATTCCTTGTTGTCGTAACACTTGTCGCTGGTTATGACGACAATCGCCTCAAGCCCCGTTCCCGTCCGGAGCGCGTCAAGCAGATATGCGGTCCCCATGACATTTGTTTCGAACGTTTCGAGCGGGCTGTCATAGGACAATCGCACGAGAGGCTGTGCGGCGAGATGGAAGACGATTTGAGGGCTGCAACGGTCAATCGCGTCCCGTACTTGCGCCGAATTCCGCAAATCCATCCTGAAGTCGTTTTCCAGACCCGTGCCCGCGTCCGTGCAGACATAAAGATGCCGTTCGCTTTCCGGGTCGAGTGCAAGGCCGCTTACATTAGCGCCGAGGCTTTTCAGCCAGTGGAGCAGCCAGCTGCCCTTGAACCCCGTATGACCGGTGACCAGAACGCGCTTGCCCTGCCAAAATTCTTTTCTGAGCATGATATCTTTCTGACGCTTGATGCCCCGGGTTAACCGGCTGTGTCATCCCATTCCCGCAGCAATTCTTCAACACCTTCCGCGATTTTTATCTTCGGCTCCCAGCCACTGAATTTTGGTCCGACAAACGGCACCATGAGCTGATTGCTGCGATAAGGACGCGCGCCCCAATTGACATTCATAGCCCGGCCAGAAACCGTTTCGACAACGCGCGCCAACTCTCTCACGGTTATCACCTCATCGCCGCAAACATACTGATTTGGGTTCGGCGAGCCGGTACTGCTGCTCAGGTTCTCGAGCGCCAAAAGAACTGCAGAAACCGCGTCCCGAACGTGGAGCGGCACCATTTTCTGCAAGCCCGGGGTTGCATCCATCTCGTTGCCGGTCTTGGCAGCCGCAATCAGCTCCGGAAGAAGCTTCGGCCTGGTGTCGCCAGGGCCATACAAGTCGTACAAAACAAGAGTTATCGCATTCAAATCATGCCAGTCAGCATAATAGCTCAGCATCTCGGAAAACGCTTGCTTGGTGGCCGCGTAGAGCGAATTCGGCTTCACATCACCGTTTTCGCCAAACTGCGAAAAGGTGCCCATGTTTATAAAACCTGTGATGCCTGCCAGCCGCGAAGCCTCTAGGATCTTGCCGCCAAAAAGCAAATTGGCGTTCAGAATGTCCATGGCGTTCCCGGCAGATTCATCAGCCGGATAGATCGTCGCCACATGGATAACGCGCGATATCTCCTCGCGTTTGAAATCATCGGCAAGCTTCTGGACGTCACCGTCATCGCGAAGGATTTGACAGTTCGTATATGCCTCAGGCGGTCGTCCTGCCCTCACCAGGGCGAAGGCGGGAATGTCTCGCTTTTGGAGTTCACGCAATATGTTCCTTCCCAAGAACCCGCTCGCCCCTGTTACCAGAACAGCACTCATTCATTTTCCCTTTCAGCGGTAAAATAGCGGAGAGACGTCTCCTTCGAAGTACGGACAGTCAATAAAACGAGACGTACTGCCATCTAAAGATCCACGCTTAAACCGTTCTGAACTATCCCAGGTACCAATCACCCTTGGCAGCATGACCGACAGAGTGTGGTTGGTTGTCCGATACATATCTCACCTTGTGCGGCACTTCATTAGAACGCACGGTTTCATCTTCTTCTGACACGTTTTCCGCAAAAGAGAGCCTATTGCTTTCTGTAGAAGAGAAAGTTTGCGCGTCCGTCAGACCAAACGACTTTGTAGCCACGTTTCTTGAGAAGGGTGCTTACCTCAGTGGCCCTGCCATAAGCTACCTTGGAGGGGAAATTCAATTCATCAATTTCCAGAAGTATCTGTTTTGGAAAGAAGTCATTGGCAAGCATATGCCTGATGACTTCAATCTCCGCCCCTTCGATGTCCAGTTTGACAAGTTTGACCTGAGACCGATCGACACCCATTTCGTCAAGCAACGAAATCATATCGATTGCCGGCACATCAATGTAATCCGTCTCTTTGCTGTACTCGTTTTGGAAATTGCTGATCGAATGCGAGACGTTTTTCTTGTCCTTCGGCTCGTAGAACCGAACGGATGTCACTGCATTCCAAAGAGCCTTTTTCACAAGTATCAGCCTGGACGCATCGATTGCCGACAGTTCATACGCAGCAGGGTCTTGCTGTCCTGTAGAGTTGAAAGACTGGCTGCTTGGCAGACCAAACCTCTCGCTAATCTGTTCGAAGTGAACGACGGCTCGAGGTGTCGGATCAACGATGATTACCTTCGCGCCGTATCGATTTGCAAAAGCAACATCAAAAGAAGCGTCTTCGCCCAGTCCCGCAGATATGATCACGGAGCCGTTGAGGTCGTTGTCGTCAACGAAGGTCCAGCCGCCATACTCAGTTCCCAGCGAGCTGAGCGGATGATCACTGGATGAAAAGCGAAACTGCAACGAATGTTTCTGGCCGCGAAGCACCTTGATTTGATGTTTAGCTCTTTTGACCAGATCAGAGATCGGTCTTTTTTTCGTTTTTGACTTCGCAGGTTTCAACATTCGCCCCATTTCTTGCAAATCTTCACGCGTGATCTTGGCATCGCGCTGCCAACCTGTCTTTGTTTGACATTCAAATTACGAGGTGGTGTTCGCCGGACCAGCTCCTGGAATGCGCACCGTGACATGATGCAAAGCGTTTTCCAACATTCCCCTATAGTCGGCTCGCCCACGACCTTTATTGTTTTTCAGACAACAGCGAGCTTATCGGATCACGTCGGGTTGGCGACGATCAGCGCTCGCAGTGTTATTCTTGCGCACCTGCTCCGATCAGAAAATTGTTCTCAAGACTGGCCAGATATTTCTCCCGCGCCGCACGGCGACTGTCATGACTGCCCCCCGGCGACATAGCCGCTTCACAGATTGCCTCCGCAAAAATTTTGTCCGAGGAGGCCGCACGCGCGTTGCCACTGTTCAAAAGGTTCTGCATCGAGATCCCCTCTGAATGAATGACAAACTTTTCTGCTGCGACCGCATCCTGGATAATCCCTGACCCTTGCAGGCCATACACAGCCGTGTCGTATGGCAGCAAGATCGCATCGGCTGAAAGAAAACGGTTCGTAAACTCACTCGGGTCCAGGCGGTCAGAGAGTTTCAAAACACGAAGCATGCCCTCGTCGGCATTGAACTTGTCTGCGAAGGCGTAGACACCGCCGTCAGAATAGTCTTCTTCAGCGCCTTGAAGCAGTATCTCGATTGGTCTTTCCTGTGGCGCTGTTTTCAACCGGTCTTCGACACAGGACACAATGGCACCTATGCGTTCGTAGCCTTTTCCGGGCCGCGGTGCGCCAAAAAGCCCGATCCTGAAGGCGTCGGATTTTGGCCGCACCTGCTGTACCGGTGGGTTCGCGGGGTCGAAGCTGCACGGGAGATAAAAACCGCCCCTAACATCCAGCCCATATTGCGCATTCAAATAGGCAGCCATTTCCTCGGTTTCGCAGTAAAGCACAAGACTGTTGGCAGCGGACAAGGTCTTTGACAGAACCTTCAAACGCGCATTGCGACGGGAACTTTTGTGCTCACCCAATTCCGGATCGAGGAAGCGAAGAAGAAGGCGCGGTGTTTGGCCTTGGCTGTTTTCAACAAACCAGCATGCGGATTCGAGTGCCTCCAGATCTGCCGAGGGGACAATCAGCAGGTCGTCAGCGCTCATCTGCAACGCGCTGCAGGTCTCGGACAAGACATGACCGTAAGGTGACCCGGGCAAAGACCGGATCTGTCCCATAGCCAACGCCCGCAGAGTTGCATCGGCTTTCTGTCTCAGGGATCCGTGCCTCGTCCGCCAGGACAGTTTCGACAAGTACCTGGAGCGCTTTGACGTCTTCGCAGTCGCTTCGCCCAGGAACCCGTCGTAATCCTCCCCGGTGATCAAATGAAGATCAAAGCCCGGCAGCATTTTGCGCAACGCGCCGATCTGAGTGTGCTGGTGCCCGCGATTGCGGACGAGTTTCTGCTCGACGATGACCAGTTTTCGTTGAGGACTATCCTGGAATGACATGCCGCTTCAGCGTCCGGAACCAAAGGCCTGGGTATAGGTATCCGAGATGCCTTCGCGCAGCGGGCGGGCAGCGTTCCAGCCGAGCGAATTCAATAAGGTTGTATCGGCCAGCTTACGAGGCGTTCCGTCAGGTTTGCCTGCGTCGAATTTCAAAGTTCCGTCAAAGCCGACAATCTCGCAAACGAGTTCCGCAAGGGCCCTGATGCTGATTTCCTCTCCAGATCCGATATTCACCGGCTTTGCACCTGAATAGCTCTTTGCCAGATGTACGACCGCATCGGCGAGATCATCGACATGCAAAAATTCCCTCAACGGAGTGCCGCTGCCCCAAACCTCAAGTGTGTCCTGACCAGCTCCCTTCGCTTCGTGCGCTTTTCGCAAAAGAGCCGGAAGCACGTGGCTGAACTCAAGGTCGTAGTTGTCCCCGGGACCGTAGAGATTCGTGGGCTGGACTGAAATGAAATCGCTTCCATGCTGCGCACGATAGGCCTGACACAATTTCACACCTGCTATTTTCGCGATCGCATACCACTCGTTTGTTGGCTCGAGCGGTCCTGTCAGGAGACTGTCCTCGCTAATCGGCTGGGGCGCCATCTTGGGATAGATGCAGGTCGACCCCAGAAAGACGAGTTTTTTGACCGAAGTCTGATGAGCCGCATGAATGACATTGGCTTCAATCATCAGGTTGTCATAGAGAAACTCTGCCGGATGAGAGCTGTTAGCCTGTATGCCGCCGACCTTCGCAGCGGCCAGAAATACGACGTCAGGCCTGTTGGCATCCATCCATGTTTCAACGTCACCCTGCTGCTTCAAGTCAACTGTCTGCCTGTCGACCGTGAGAATGTCGCATGCTTCGCTCTGTAAACGGCGGCAGAGCGCGCTTCCGACCATGCCATTGTGACCGGCAACGAATACCCGTTTTGCCGCGAGATCGAATCCGGACCGGCCAGTCAGGTCGCTTGAGGGTGTTTCTTGCATGAAAGCCTCAGTTCAAGCGTCCGTCCGAGAGGAATTCTTGGCGTTGTCCAGCTCGGCCGGTACCGTTTCCAAATCGGATCGCACCATTTGCGCCACCATCTCCTTGAAGGAGGTTTCGGGTACCCACCCCAAGGTGTCGCGCGCTTTGCGGGCATCGCCGATCAGCAGGTCAACTTCAGTCGGCCGGAAGTAACGTGGATCGACCGAGACGATTACATTGCCCGTCTCCTTATCAACACCCTTTTCGTTCACACCTTCACCTTCCCAACGAAGGGCAATGCCCACCTCGCCAAAGGCCAACTCAACAAATTCACGAACGGAATGCTTTTCGCCCGTCGCGAGCACAAAGTCATCCGCGGTATCGTTTTGAACGATCCGCCACATGCCCTCGACATAATCCTTTGCGTGACCCCAGTCGCGCTCTGCATCCAGGTTGCCAAGGTAAAGCTGCTCCTGCAAACCCAGCTTGATCGCGGCAACCGCACGGGTGATTTTGCGCGTGACGAAGGTCTCTCCGCGGATCGGGCTTTCGTGATTGAACAAGATCCCGTTGCTGGCGTGAATTCCGTAGGCTTCACGGTAGTTCACAACAATCCAGTAAGCATAGAGCTTGGCTGCCGCATAAGGGCTACGCGGGTAAAATGGAGTCTTTTCCGTTTGCGGCACCTCCTGCACCTTGCCATAGAGCTCGGAGGTGGATGCCTGATAAAATCTCGTTTTTTCCGTCAGGTTCAAAAGACGAATTGCCTCGAGCAGACGAAGCGTTCCAAGAGCATCCGCGTTGCCTGTATACTCTGGCGTTTCGAATGAAACCTGCACGTGACTTTGGGCGGCCAGATTGTAGACTTCGTCAGGCTGAACTTCCTGCATGATGCGGATCAGGTTGGTTGAGTCCGTCATGTCCCCGTAGTGCAGGTGCAGCTTTACATTCTGCTCGTGCGGGTCCTGGTAGAAATGGTCGATCCGCGCGGTGTTGAACGACGAGGATCTGCGTTTGATCCCGTGAACCGTGTATCCCTTGCCAAGCAGCAGTTCCGCGAGATAGGCGCCGTCCTGCCCTGTGATACCGGTGATAAGTGCTGTTTTTGTCATCTGTCCCGAATGTATTGTGCGCGGATGCCCGTGATTGCCGACTGTCAATCTTTGAGGAATATCTGTGCCGTGAGCGCCGAACCAATTCTCACATTGAATTCAACGCGTAACCGGCTTGCCGACGGGTCGGTGGATCGCAGCGTTATAGTCGCTCCGACTTCAAAAAAAAAGCGGAAAACGCCAGTTTTCGGACGTATTGCGGCCGTATCGCACAAATCGGGATTACCGGTACTTTGGAAGAGTTCGTGCGCACCTGTTTGCGGAACAATCACTGGATTTCTGGTATCCCCATTGGCATAAGGCTTTAGTTGCGTTCGCCAGGTGGAGAGGCACGAGCCGGTTCCTTGCCGGCCCGAACAAAAATGAACAAAAAAATCCCGATCGACGTCACGCTTGTATCCGGCGCACGAACCGGTCTTCTGCAAAAAACGCTTGAGAGTTTCTCCGCGCGGCTTTTCCGGCATTTCACGCTGGAAACACTTTACGTGAACATCGATCCGTTCGAAGGCGGACCTGCGGAGGTCGAAGAATGCGAGCGCATCTGCAAAGACTTTTTCCCTGTGGTCGTGGCCAACAAACCGGACACGCCGCACTTTACGAGAGCTGTGAAATGGCTTTGGAGCCAGCCAAGTGCCGCATGGAGCTTTCATCTCGAAGACGACTGGGTGTTGATGCGCGATGTCACCTATGACGACTTTGCAAATGCACTAAAGCGACGTGTGACCCAGATCTCTCTCATGACCAAAGAGAAAAACTGGGGGTACCGCTCCCCGTTTCACTATGAACCGAACCGCTTCAAAATCCTCGGGCGCGATCTCGGAAAAGGTCTCAACAAGAAGAGACCGATTTTCACGACCAGCCCAAGTTTCGTCCAACGGGAATTTGCGCATCAATGCGCGTCCTTGATGCGCGACGAGCTCGACCCTGAAAAACAGCTGAACGTTCTCAATCCCGCACTCAACCAATACACCGCAAATTATCGCAACCATTTCATCGGAAAGCGCAGAGAGTACGTGGCTGCTGACATCGGTCGAGAGCACCGGGAAGAAGTGGGTTTGGAAAAGACGGTTGTCGCAGGAAACAGCGTCTGGACCGAAAAGGGCGAGTAAACCGCCCCTTACAGAGCGGTTGTGAAAACCGTGCCTTTTTGCGCCGCCGTATCGAAGTCAAAGCCGAACATCTCAAGATCGGACGCGTACCAGTCGGCTATCTCCTGGATTGTGCTTTTTGTGTAGAAATCCTTGTAGGAAGCGCCCGCGTTGCGGGAAACGTTTTTGGACTCGAGCCGGTCCGCAACGTTGAAATAACGCGAGACCTCATCGCTGAGGTTTTCCTGACGCAAAATCTCAACTGCGAGCTTCCCGGTTTCGTCAACAACATAGTCCGCTTGCGGATACCAGCCGAGCGACGCCCTGTGCCAGAAAAAGTCCTGGTTGCCGACGTCGTGTCGCGTATCCAGGAATTTTTCAAACCCCTGGATCGAGAGCTCGGTTTTCGGCAGTTTCCCGCCGCCGGTCTGAAGATAGAACTTGTACCGCGAAAAAGTCCGGGCCCAGGGATTCCTGATCACGGCAAAAGGGATGGTTCCGTTGCGCACCGATCTGTCGATATCGCGCAGCCGCGCATGCTCGTATCCGGGATGAAGTTTCCTGGAAGTCATGAAGTTCTGCAGCTCGTCGGCATACTTCCGGCTGATCAAGCGCCTGCGATGGGCGATGACGATGCGGTCCTTCAGGGCCGGCGCTTCACGAAGCGCGATCCCGCCATTTTTCGGGATGTGTACCAAAAGGTGTTTTTTAGCGGCAAGACCAAGACGCGCGGGCGCAAATTTCACGAAGTTTTTGAGCTGGTACTCGTCCATGTTTTCTTCTGGATCTTTTCGACCGCTGCCGGATGGGCGGCGTTTTATCGCCGCATGTCAATTTGGTGGTGCCTTATCCCAATCTTCCAGTCCTGTCCATTCATCGGCTCACCATCCAGGTTGAACTGAACGGGTTTCGCGGTCTGAATGACGATCTCGCGGGCTTTTCTCTGGACAATGCCGTTCTTCATGCCGTCCACGCCACTGTCCAGGAGTGTCGAAAGCAGGTCTGTAACCTTGCCGGATTTCGGAAACGGCACGATGGTCAGGTCAAGAAAGCCATCATCGAGTTTCGCGCGGGGGCAGAGACGGATCCCTCCACCGGCGCGCCGTCCATTGCCAACCGCAATCGCCAGAAATGCACCTTCCCAGCTAAACCCTTCCGCTTCGATACGGCCTTCGCAGGCGGCCAATTCTGAAAATCTGTGCAGGCCGGTAAACAGGTAGGCCGCCCCGCCGAGGACACGTTTCAGGTTCGGGTCCGTTTGCGACGTCACCTTTGTCCCGAATCCTCCCGTCGCCATATTGACAAAACAGCATCCGTTGACGTCACCAACATCCATCGGCTTGGCGCTGGCGCGCGCGATAAAACGCAGACAGCCCGGAATGTCGGCGGGGTCCAGACGTATGTGACGGGCAAAATCGTTCGCAGTTCCCAGCGGAAGAACCGCGAAGGAAAAAGGCGGTTTCGCGCCGTCGCTCAGCTCTTGAAGGACAGCATCCACGACTTCATGAATCGTTCCATCGCCACCGGCGCTGACCAGCGTGTCTATTTCGTCGGCCGCATGGTCCCGCAACGCCTCCTTTGCAAGCCGCGTCGTATCCCCGGCCTCGTAGGTCACACGAACCGAAACCGTATGACCCATCGCCCTGACCGCGCTCACCGCCGTGCGCACGTCATTCCGGGCGGCAGACTTTCCATTCAGGATCAGGCGCAGATGTTGCTTTTCGTTCCGTCGCATATGTTTGTCGCATTCAGTTGTTCTGGCAGTTTATTCCGGCAGCATCGTTTCCCGGTCAACCCGTGCCGTTCTCGCCTCTTCCGTGAGCCATTGCCGGAACGCGGCCACAACAGGCCGCATTGTCCGCCCCTCCGGGTAGACAAAGTAATAGGCGGTCTGCTGGTCGAGTGACAGATCAAACAAACGGACAAGACGGCCCGATGCCAATTCGGCCTCAATGAAAAAACGTGGGATGAGCGCTGCTCCAGCATGGTGAATTGCGGCCTCGGATATCATCACAAATTGTTCGAAACGTGCTCCCTGAAAAGCGCTGTCCGTTTCAACGCCGGCCAGATCGAACCACTGCCGCCATGCCAAAGGTCTCGTTGCCAGCTGAAGCCGGGGCACACGTGTCAGATCCTGAGGCGTTCGGATTTCATGCCTGTCCCGGAAGACGCGAGATGACACCGGGATGACCTCCTCGGCAAAAAGCCTTTCCGTGATCGCGCCGGCCCAAACCGGATCGCCGTGGTGTATCGCCCCGTCAAATGGTTGCTCATCAAAGTCGAAGGGCTGAAGGCGCACACTCAGATTCAGCCCGGCATGGGGGTACCGGCGTCCGAAGTCAGCAAGCCGCGGAGCAAGCCAGCGTGTTCCGAACGTGGGCAGCACCGCGAGGTTCAAAACGTCGGCGCTGCCTGCGTACGACATCACCTGACGGGTCGCCGCGGTCATCTGCTCCAAGGCTCCGCGAATGTCGTGAAGATAAAGGCGCCCGGCATCCGTAAGCACGATGCGTTGTCTGACACGCCGAAAGAGCTCGACGCCAAGCCGGTCTTCCAGATGTCGCACCTGTTTTGAAATTGCCCCTTGAGTGAGATGCAGCTCTTCGGCGGCCCGGGTAAAGCTCAGATGCCTTGCTGCGCATTCGAACGCAATCAGCGTATCCGCCGCAGGGATAAAGGCTCGCTTCATCACATTCCTTTACTTCATTCCAATTGGTTATGAACTTTGAACGAGGTTTCGCTTTTCCGCAAATGAAAATCCGTTCACACTCTCCAAATCAGAATGATCTCCGACCATGTCGCGAACGCATGCCGCTACCCGGAGGTTGACAGATTTGCCGCCCTTCAACAGGAGCTGTGCTATGAATGCACCCGTACAGATCAAGTCCTCCCCCTCCGGAGGCGGAACGTTTGACTGGGAAGATCCGTTCCACCTGCGCGATCAGCTGAAAGAGGACGAACAGCTTATCCAGGATACGGCGCGCGCCTTTGCACAGGAAAAACTGCTGCCGCGTATCATCGATGCCTATCGTGAAGAGACAACGGACCGGAGCATCTTCAACGAAATGGGCGCCCTTGGTCTGCTTGGCGTTACCCTTCCTGAAGAATATGGCTGCGCAGGAGCTTCCTACGTGTCTTACGGTGTGGTTGCGCGAGAGATCGAACGGGTCGATTCCGGCTACCGGTCGATGATGAGCGTGCAATCTTCTCTCGTCATGTATCCGATTTATGCATACGGCTCTGAAGAACAACGCCGGAAATACCTGCCCAAACTGGCCACTGGCGAATATGTCGGCTGTTTCGGGCTTACCGAGCCTGACGCCGGTTCGGACCCCGCTGGAATGCGGACCCGCGCAGACAAGATCGATGGCGGTTACCGGCTGACAGGCAGCAAAATGTGGATTTCAAACGCCCCGATTGCAGACGTCTTTGTCGTCTGGGCGAAGTCGGAAGCCCATGACGGTGCAATTCGGGGTTTCGTGCTCGACAAAGGCATGAAGGGTCTCACGGCACCCAAGGTCGGTGGCAAGCTGTCGTTGCGCGCTTCGATCACAGGCGAGATCGTCATGGACGGTGTGGAAGTCGGAGAAGAGGCTCTTCTGCCGAACGTCTCCGGATTGAAAGGGCCGTTCGGATGCCTAAACCGGGCGCGGTACGGGATCGCCTGGGGGTCCATGGGAGCGGCTGAAGATTGCTGGACCCGGGCACGTCAGTACGGTCTTGATCGTGTGCAGTTTGGCCGTCCTCTGGCTCAAACCCAGCTGTTTCAAAAGAAACTTGCCGACATGCAGACCGAGATTGCACTCGGCCTGCAGGCCGCGCTGCGCGTCGGGCAGCTGTTCGACGCTGGTCAGGCGTCCCCGGAAATGATCTCCATCATAAAGCGCAACAATTGCGGCAAGGCGCTGGAGATCGCACGGCAGGCACGGGATATGCACGGCGGAAACGGTATTCAGGAAGAGTACCACGTTATGCGGCATAGCCAGAACCTTGAAACCGTCAACACCTATGAGGGCACGCACGATATCCATGCGCTGATCCTCGGGCGCGCGCAGACCGGTCTCCAGGCATTCTTTTAAGGCGAGACGTCCAAAAAACGTGTGCGGGAATGGCCCGCACACCCTCTTTCCCTGGCTGATGCCGCTCAAATGGAGGTTTGCATCAGGATCGCGATGAAGTCCGGAACCTTCTCCAAAGGCAACAGTTTTGTTTGCAAGGATTGGCGCATGCCCGTCGATCGAGGGGCCGTGTCACTTCACTCGGCCACCAAAAGCGGCATCTGCCTCTGTAGGCTCTGAGGATCATCGCCGGGTGCAGCCTGCTGTGTCAGCGTCATGGGATCAACCGGAATTATTTCTTTTTGATCGAGCGACGCTTGCGTTTCCCCTTCATCGGATCGAGAGCCGCTTTCATCAGCCGGTTCGTCTCCGTCGCCTCGAGCAGGCGGTATGTCCGCCTCAGTCGTATATTCAACGTCTTCCGGCGGGGCCGGTGCACTTTCGTTCGCGGTCGCCGCGTGAGCCCGGTCCTGAGATCCGAGCCAATCGATAATTCTTGAGAAACTGTCCGCGAGAACGGATTGCAAGCGTGACACTCTCGTTCGGTCGGGTTCGAAGGGCGGAGATTCGTGACGCAAATAAGATCGCTGCGCCAGCAACAGGGTCAGGCTGTGAATGCCATGATCAGGCTTGCCGTAGCTCTGCACGATGTACCCACCGGTCGTTTGTTCATCAACACCGACCGTAAGACCTTCCAAACCACTGAACGAGCCGACGAAAAGGTTTCGCAGATCGGCATCACAGGACAAGCCACCGGCGCTTCCGATATTAAAGACCGACAGTCCCTTGTCAGTTACGCCTTTGATCTGCGAACGCATCGACTGACAGTCAAGCAAAACGATGTGCCGGTGCCTGCGCATCAGTCGGTCGATCTGCTTACGCAGCTCGTTGTGAAACGGCGTGTGAAACAGCAGGACGCGTTGTTCTATTTCAGTTGGACCAGGCTCTTCTCCATCCTGGTAGATCCGCTTGCCATCCAGTGTCGTTTCGGGGCAAAGGGCGGGCTTGTCTGCGTCTGCGCCCGGTTGCAGCGCCGGATCGACATCCGGGTCGATGACGTAACGCGAAACGGAAGATCGCAAGACGGTCAGGTCGAGATCGGCGTGAAACCCGAACACCCGCTCCAGCCGCCAAGCCAGATCTGCCTGCAGACGGCCGGTTGCGTTCAGCCGGCCAGACACCGCATTGGGCACATCGGTGCCGCTGTGCGGCAGGCACAGGATGATCGGGCTCTGTCCTTCATCAACCAATATCATGTTGCAACGCCTAACCGACGACACGGGACCTTCGTTAGAGTGAAGAATTTACTTTGCGGAAACAAGACATTTTCTTTTCAGCAATACGACATCCGCTTTCACGGTAAACGGCAGCGGATGCCGCAGCTGCCTGTGATTCCTAGGCTTATTACAGTCAACCCGTCTTTCCAAGGCGCGACGGAATCAACTGATCGGGATGCGGCACCCGGACCGGCCTTTCGTGCGCGCACAAAAGCCAGGGCCGGCGCGGGCCCGGCCCGCTCCCTTGACGCGCGCACCAATGCGGGCAATTTTCTGTGCATTGCTTCCAACCTGCGGGCGCAGTCGATCGCCCGGCCCAGTCTGAGAACCGACCGCAAAAGGAAACCGGATGTCACTTCGCCACGGCAAAGAATTCCTGATGATTCCAGGACCGACCAATGTGCCCGACGAGGTTCTAAGAGCAATGCATCGCCCGGCGGTCGATATCTATGAAGGCCCGCTGCTGGAGACGACGGATTTTTGCCTGACGAGCCTTAAGCGGCTGTTCCGGACAGAGGGCAAAACCTACATCTACACCGCCAACGGCCATGGCGCCTGGGACGCGGCTTTGTGCAACACCTTGAAACGCGGCGACAAGATCCTGGTTCTGGAGTCGGGCCGCTTTGCGCTCGGATGGGGGGAGGCTGCGGAAATTGCCGGGATTGAGGTCGAGATTCTTGAAGGATCCTGGGACAAGAGCGTCGACCCGGCACGTCTGGAAGAGCGTCTGCGCCTGGATACCGGGCATGATATTGCCGCGATCCTTGTGGTTCAGGTCGATACGGCTTCCGGGGTCTGGAATGACATCCCCGCCTTGCGCAAAGCGATCGACGCGACCGGGCACCCGGCACTCTTCATGGTCGATACCATCGCTTCTTTGGGGTGCATGCCCTTTGAAATGGATGCCTGGGGGGTCGATGTTGCCCTCACCGGATCGCAAAAGGGCCTGATGTGCCCCCCCGGTCTTTCCTTTGTCGCTGCAAGCGCCAAAGCGGACAAAGCACACGAAACCGCTACCTTAAGGACCAATTACACAGACTGGACCTTCCGGCAGGGCCCCGAGCATTACCAGAAGTACTGCGGCACACCTCCGGAACATCTGCTTTATGCCTTCCAGAAGGCGCTTGAGCTTTTGTTTGAAGAAGGACTGGAGCAAGCCTGGCAACGCCACGCACTTCTTGGCGAGGCCACCCGGCGCGCGGTATCAAAGTGGTCGCAAGAAGGCGCGGTTCATTTCAATATCAGCGAACCCCATGCACGTTCAGACAGTGTCACTGTCGTACGCCTTGACAGCACGCATGCCACCGAGCTGCGGGAATTCACAAAGACTGTCTGCGGTGTGACGATCGGCGGCACGATCGGCGACATATCCGGCAAAGGCATCCGCATTGCGCATATGGGTCACGTAAACGCGGTGATGCTGCTGGGCACTCTTGGCGCGATTGAGCTTGGCTTCGATAAACTGTCGATTCCACACGGCAAAGGCGGTGTTCAGGCGGCCATCGATTATCTCGCTGGGGCGCTGTAGCAAACGAGCCTGAGCTCCCTGGTTTTGGCCTTACTAAAAATCTGTTTCATTCGACGCAGCGAACGTGTCACGACGCTTAAACGTCGAAGGCGCTAAAGGGTTTCTTCCAGGCGGCCACAGATCGTTTTCAGCACCTGGATGCGTGCGTGTCTTTTGTTTTCCGACGAGACCAGCGTCCATGGAGCGTAGTTCGTCGACGTCCTGTCGACCATATCCCCAGCGGCAATGGCATACTGGTCCCATTTCAACCGGTTGCGCCAATCCTCGTCGGTAATCTTATGCTGCTTGTAGGCTGTATCCTCCCGGGCCTTGAAGCGGCGGAGCTGTTCCGCCTCGGAAATGGCCAGCCAGAATTTGCAGACGATGTAACCGAAGTCGGTCAATTCCTGTTCAAATTCATTGATCTCGTTGTATGCCCGCAGCCAGTCATCATGTCCCGCATAACCCTCGACACGTTCAACGAGGACCCGCTCATACCAGGACCGGTCGAAAATCGCGAAATGCCCCTTACGCGGAACGCGGCGCCAGAACCGCCAGAGGTAAGGGCGCGCCTTCTCTTCGTCCGTCGGTGCCGAAATCGGATGCACCTTGTAAATACGTGGATCAAGCGGACGAATGACACGGCGGATCGCGCCCCCCTTGCCAGCCGCGTCGTTTCCCTGAAACACAAGAACAACACCGGTCTTTGACATTGATTTGCGGTCGGACAGCTCTGAAAGCGTGTCCTGATACTTGCGCCGGAGTTTCTCGTATTCCTCTTTTTCCAGCTTCTCGGTCAGATCGATGGCGTCGACCGCCGTTTCCGGCTGCAGTCCACTCACCACGGGTGGTGCGGCGACGGATTGCGGTTCACCATCTTCCAGTTTCAAGCTCATCGACCTTGCCACTGTCTGCGCGAGCGCGGCGTCACGGTACTCAGGGTCCTGCGAGGGAATGACGAACCAGGGTGCATACCCCTTGCTTGTTTCAAGCACGATTTTCTCACCCGCCTCGCTTGCCCTCTTGTGATGCTTGAGGGCTGCCCAGTCGGCAAGAACATGGCGGGCAGCGTTTTTCTTCTCGATCTTTTTCAGCCGTTCCTCCTGCACATCCTTGGGCAGGAGGAACCAGAACTTGAGGATCAGCACGTCCTCATTGGAGAGCATTTCCTCAAACTTGCGAATTCTCACAAGCGCTTTTTCGAACGCGTCCTCGTCGATTTTCTTGTAGATCCAGTCCCGCAAGACGGACTGGTACCAGCTCCCGAATACAATCGCCGTCTCCCCCTTGGCAGGCAGATCGCGCCAGTAGCGCCAGAGGGGCGGACGAAGACGGGCCTCGTCGGTCGGCTCGCCGTAGGCGTTGCAGACCAGATGACGCGCGTCCATCCAGCCGTAAAGCCGCGCGACCGCTTCGCCTTTGCCGGCGCCGTCCAAGCCGTCGACGAGGATCAACGTGGAGTAGGGCTTTTGCTCAATGACCGGCAGCTGAGCCGCAAGCAAGGCTTCCCGCAACTCGGGCTCCATCTTCTTGAAGATCTTTTTCGTCATTTTTTGCGGCAAACGGGCGGATTCAAACATCAACAGCTCCTGAAAAGGCGTGCTGAGTGCATCTTGTCGCAGCCAGCGACAAAATTCCATGGTTGAGATCATTCAAGCACCAAAGCGATTTTTCGCTATTGGTTGCAAGGTTCAGCGCTTATATGAAACCCTAACCGAATCATCCGGGCCGGTTTTTTGCTCCCGGGCCCGGCTCAATTGATATGTTTTGTCGTATGCCGAGCCTTTTGAAACGTTGCTTTACAGTCAGACAGACAGACGTCCGTGACCGAACTTCTTGACCCCGTACTGAACTTTATTGCCGAAAACCCGGGGCTGGCCGGCCTGATTTGCTTTCTGGCCGCCATGGGCGAAGCGCTTTTCATCATTGGTCTTTTCGTTCCAACAACCGTTGTTCTTGTCGGTGCGGGAACTCTTGTCGGGTTGGGCAAGCTGGATCCGGTCCCACTTTTCATCTGGACAACGCTTGGCGCGACGGCAGGGGACGCAATTTCCTATTGGATCGGCTACCGGTTCAAAGACAGGATCAAAAGCATGTGGCCGCTCAACAAGTACAGCCACATGATTGAAAGCGGTGAGAAATTCTTCCAGCGCCATGGTGGAAAGAGCGTGTTCTTCGGACGGTTCGTTCCGGGCGTAAAGTCCGTCGTGCCCGGGATTGCGGGCATGGCGGGCATGAACTTCACGCGTTTTTCCGTCGTCAATGTCACGTCGGCCTTTGCGTGGACGATCGCCCATATGGGCCCTGGTATCATCGCAGGCTCCGCCCTCAGCGCCATCGGTCAGATCAGCGGCCGGCTTGCCTTTGTTCTCGGCGCCCTTTTGCTCATCATTTTCCTGATCGTGATGCTTGGCCGCTGGCTAATCCTGATCATTCTGCCGCTCTTTCCAAATGCTCATGCCGCGATCATTTCCTGGGTCGCCAAACACCCTGACAGGGTTTCGCAATGGATCGCACGCAATTTCGATCCGACGCATCCGCGCTCTGCCGGCATGCTCGCCTCGGCATTGCTGCTGTTGATCACCATGCCGGCCTTCTTCTGGGTTGTCGGGCAGGTGGCCCCAGGCGAACCGATGGTGCGCGCCGATCTGTCGATCCTGAACTTTTTTGACAGCCTGCGAACACCAGTCGGCGACAAGATCATGGTGTTCTTCACAACGCTCGGCGACGGGGTTGTGGTGACGGCGGTGACGCTGGCAGTCGCAGCCTATCTTTTTCTTAGGAAGGCCTGGCGCCGGGCCATCGGGTTCGTCATCGCCATGGCCGGAACGGCCATGTTCGTTCCCCTTTTCAAACTCCTCCTGCACCGTTCGCGCCCGATAGAACTCTACGCCGGAGCAGACGCCTACAGTTTTCCAAGTGGCCACGCCACACTGACCGCTGTCTTGTTCGGCATCTGCGCTGTTCTGATCGCCCATGACCTGAACCGCTGGCTTAAGGCCACAGTCTTCACCGTTATCGCGACGCTGGTGATCACAATCGGGTTTTCCAGGGTCTATCTGGGCGCCCACTGGATGTCGGATGTCCTTGCCGGTCTCTTGTTCGGAACGGCCATGGTTTCCGCCTTCGCCTTTGTTTTCGGTCCGATCCACAACGAAAAGATCGGACGGGCGACCCTTGCCGGTCTTGTCTTTTCTACATTGGTCATTTTCGGTGGATGGCACATTCACGCAACCTTCGACCAGGCACTTGTGACATATCAACCGCGTAGCGATACGGAAGTTCTGACTGCGTCAGGCTGGCGGGACGGAGGCTGGCTTTCGCTGCCTGCCAGGCGGATCGAATTGAATGGCGATCGGGAAGAGCCCCTTGTTATCCAGTATGCCGGTTCGCTCTCAGCTTTCGCGGCAAGCGCGGAAAAAGACGGATGGCTGCGCCCCCCGAAATGGTCTCTCACAACCGCAGGCGGTTTCGTGGAAGGCAAGACGCCTCCCGATTCCCTGCCAATCCTGCCGCGCAGCCAGAACGGCAGGCAACCGGACCTTGTCCTGATCCACAAGGATTGGGACGGCGATCAAGCTGGCCGTTGGGTTCTGCGGCTGTGGCCGAGCCGATATCAGATTCTTGAGGGTGGCAACCTGCAGCCGCTTTATCTTGGCAGCGTGGTTCACGAGGATATTCTGCGCCCCATGGGCGAGTTTTCGGGCCCCAGAACGGATCGCTACACACCACCCGTTTCCGAGAATCCGGCCCTGTTGATACCAGGAGCCCTGCAGAAGAAACGTCCTGACGGAACCGGAGTCGTCCTGAGCTTCGGCACGGAAGGTTCTGCCTCTACAGGCGAATCCGCGACAGGTGCCACCGGTCAGTAACCGGGACTTGAATCTTCGGCCTTCAGCGCGTTGTAACCGCCCATCTTCCCTAAACCGGTTTTCGGCACGGCCCGGATGAAGCCTTCCGCCAAGTGCGAAAATCGGCTTGCTACTTTTTCATTATATTCATATATTCGAAAATAATCTAAATATGGAGCCATGATGACTGACTTCACACCTCTTCAAAGCCTTACGGGCGGTTTGCTGATCGGACTGGCAGCGGTTGCCCTGATGATGTTGCACGGGCGTATCGCCGGGATCAGCGGTATTGTGAACGGGTTGCTAAGCCTGCAGTTCAATCAGGACTGGACCTGGCGTGCGGCATTTGTCGCAGGAATGATCCTCAGCCCTTTGGTTCTGCTGGTTGTGACCGGTGGGGTGCCGGAAATCGAGATACCGGTGTCGACGCCACTTCTTGCCGCCGGCGGCTTTCTCATCGGTATCGGCGTGACGCTTGGGTCCGGCTGCACGAGCGGTCATGGTGTCTGCGGAATGTCACGCCTGTCAGGACGCTCGATCACGGCAACACTCACTTTCATGACCACCGCTTTGATCACCGTGTTTGTGATCAGGCATGCTTTTGGAGGCTGACATGGCTCGCATATTCTCAGCCTTTGTCATCGGCCTCGTCTTCGGCACGGGGATCCTGGTGTCCGGAATGGGAAATCCGGCAAAAGTCCTGAACTTCTTCGATGTCGCGGGAACATGGGACCCAAGTCTCGCCTTCGTCATGGGAGGGGCCCTTCTTGTCACGGCGATCGGCTATCGCCTGGTCCTCAAAAGGTCCGAACCCGTTCTTGAACGATCCTTTGCGCTGCCCGCCAGGCGTGACCTCGATCTGAAACTTATCGGAGGTTCCGCGGTATTCGGTATCGGCTGGGGTATGGCCGGATTTTGCCCGGGTGGCCTCGTGCCTGTTCTTGGCCTCGGACTGGCCGAACCCGCTCTAGCGGCAGTTTTCATCCTGGCCGGCATGCTAGCTGCCAGATGGGCAACCCGCACAGTCCTTAGCAAACAACCGGCCAGCGCCTGATCACTTCGGCGACTGGCTTACCCCATGGAGGAAAGATGATGATCCGTTCGAATTACCCGGTCGACATGGCTGTTGTCCCCGAGGTGAAGGCGTTCTTCGATCCGGCAACGAATACCATCAGCTATGTGGTCAAGGACCCGGCGTCGAATGCCTGCGCGGTCGTCGACAGCGTCATGGATATCGACTATGCCGCCGGGCGGATCACCTATGACAATGCGGATGAAATCATCGCCTATATCCAGGACAACGGCCTGGAGCTGGAATGGCTGATCGAAACTCATGTCCATGCCGACCACCTGTCCGGTGCGCCCTATATCCAGCAAAAGCTCGGCGGCAAGCTGGGCATCGGCGACAAGATCACCGTGGTGCAGGAAACCTTCGGCAAGGTGTTCAACGAGGGCACGGAGTTCCAGCGCGACGGCAGCCAGTTCGACCGCCTGTTCCAGGACGGCGATACCTACACGATCGGCGGGATGACGGCCTTTGCCATGTCGACCCCGGGGCACACACCGGCCTGCATGGTGCATGTGATGGGGAATGCCGCCTTTGCGGGCGATACGCTGTTCATGCCGGACGGGGGCTCTGCGCGGGCGGACTTTCCGGGCGGTGATGCGGCCATGCTCTACGATTCAATCCAGAAGGTCCTGGCGCTGCCGGACGAGATGCGGCTTTACATGTGCCACGACTATGGCCCGAACGGGCGCGACATCCAGTGGGAGACCACGGTCGGGGACGAGAAAGAGCACAACATCCATGTCGGCGGGGGCAAGTCGAAGGAGGACTTCGTCAAGTTCCGCACGGAACGCGATGCGCAGTTGGCCATGCCGAAGCTGATCATCCCGTCCCTTCAGGTCAACATGCGAGCGGGCAAACTGCCACCGGCCGACGACAGCGGAAAAACCTTCCTGAAGGTCCCGGTGAACGGGATCTAGAGACTTTCGCAAACCCAGGGAGGACACAATGCCAACAAACAAGATCGATGAGCAGCTTTCCGTTGCGCCTCAAATAAAACCGGAAGATATTGCTGACATTGCGCAGTCAGGTTTCCGGTCCGTTATCTGTAACCGGCCGGATGGCGAAGGCGCAGACCAGCCGACCTTCGAAGAGATCGAGACTGCTGCGAGCAAATGCGGTATCGAAACGCATTATCTTCCCATCGTTGCCGGGAAGGTCCGGGACGAAGATGCGGCAGAGTTCGGCGATCTTTTAAAAAGATTGCCAAAACCGGTGTTTGCCTATTGCCGGACAGGAACACGATCGGCAACGCTCTGGTCACTGTCACAGGCCGGGTCGCTTTCCGTTGCCGATATCCTGGCGCGGACGAAGACTGCCGGATACGACATGGCGGGAGTAGTCCGCCGTATCGTGAATGGCGGACGCACGCCAACGGAAACCGCCGAAGACGCGCGCTTCGACGTTGTCATAGTCGGAGGCGGTGCCGCCGGCATATCCGTTGCGTCCAGTCTCCTTTCCCGGAAACCGGATCTCGAGATCTCCGTCATCGATCCAGCCGACGTCCACTACTACCAGCCCGGCTGGACCATGGTCGGAGGCGGCGTTTTCGATGCTGCTCATACCGCCAAGACCATGGGGTCGCTCATTCCCAAAGGCGTTCACTGGATCAAGTCGGCGGTCGCGGCGTTTGAACCGAAAGACAACGCGGTTGTTCTGGACGGATGCAGGGTCGTGAAATATGGCCGTCTTGTCGTGTGTCCCGGTCTGAAACTTGATTGGCATGGCGTTGAAGGGCTTGTCGACACGCTTGGCAAAAACGGCGTGACGTCGAACTATCGGTATGACCTAGCACCCTACACCTGGCAACTGGTTCGGGAGACACAAACAGGCCGCGCGGTCTTCACACAACCGCCAATGCCGATCAAATGCGCCGGTGCGCCTCAAAAGGCCATGTACCTGTCAGCCGATCATTGGCAAAAAACGGCAAGGCTCGGCAATATGGACATTCAGTTCATGAACGCAGGCGGCGCCCTGTTCGGAGTGAAGGACTACGTTCCCGCCCTCATGGACTATGTAAAACGCTACGGCATCGCGTTGAATTTCTTTCACAACCTGGTTTCGATCGACGGGCCTGCAAAGCGCGCGACCTTCGAGGTGCGCGAAGCGGACAAGGAAGCGCGCCAGGTCGATATCGAATTCGACATGATCCACGTGACACCGCCGCAGTGCGCGCCGGATTTCATCCGGGTATCGCCGCTGGCTGACGCAGCGGGGTGGGTTGATGTCGACCAGTCGACGCTTCGCCACAAGACTTATGAGAACGTTTGGTCCCTCGGCGACGTCATGAACGCTCCCAACGCAAAAACGGCGGCAGCAGCGCGCAAGCAGGCTCCAGTCGTCGCCGAAAATCTGATTTCGGATATCAACGGCCACAGTGCCACGGCTCAGTATGACGGATATGGATCCTGTCCGCTCACGGTCGAGCGCGGCAAGATCGTCCTGGCCGAATTCGGCTACGGCGGCACGCTGTTGCCGAGCTTTCCGCGTTGGCTGGTGGACGGGACCAGACCAACGCGGACGGCATGGCTCTTAAAGGAACGGATCCTGCCACCTGTTTATTGGCGTGCGATGCTGCGCGGCAAAGAGTGGATGGCGAAGCCGGAAAAAGTGTCAGCTGCTTAACAATGCTTTTGAGCAAGTTAGTGGGTGTCAAGCAAATCGAGCCGGGTAACCGGCTCGTTTCACGTCGGTGCCAGAAAGTTTGCAAATGAAATTCATACAGCGCTACCTGCCCATTCTTGACTGGGGCCGCACGTATGACAGGGCCACGGCGACGGGCGATCTCGTAGCGGCGGTCATTGTGACCATCATGCTGATACCGCAATCGCTTGCCTACGCCTTGCTTGCAGGGTTACCTGCTGAAGTCGGCCTATATGCGTCCATCCTGCCGCTGGTTGCCTATACGCTCTTTGGCACGAGCCGCGCCCTTGCCGTTGGACCGGTTGCGGTCGTTTCCCTGATGACCGCCTCGGCAGTGGGTGAACTCGCAGCGCAGGGCACACCGGAGTATTTAGGTGCCGCGATCGTTCTGGCGTTACTATCCGGCATCATTCTGCTGGTCATGGGCTTTTTGCGTCTCGGATTTCTGGCCAACCTGCTCAGTCATCCGGTGATTTCAGGTTTCATCACCGCGTCCGGATTGCTGATTGCCACCAGTCAGTTGAAGCATATCCTCGGCATACCGGCCAGTGGCCACACGCTTATTGAGATCCTGCAGTCGATATTGCAGCATGCGCATGAAATCAACTGGCTCACGTTTGCGATCGGGGCAGGCGCGACAGCTTTTCTGTTCTGGGCGCGAAAAGGTCTCAAGAAGCGTCTGTTGCGCCTCGGTTCGGGTGTATTTCTTGCCGATATTCTTGCAAAAGCCGGGCCCGTCGCAGCCGTGGCTGTCACGACGCTCGGCGCAGCCTTCTTTGGCCTGGCGGACAAGGGCGTGCGTCTTGTCGGTGACATCCCGCAGGGCCTACCAACTCCGCAGCTTCCCGGCTTTGACAGCAAACTGTGGCTTGCTCTGGCAGGGCCGGCATTACTGATTTCGGTCATTGGCTTCGTGGAATCTGTTTCGATCGCGCAGACACTTGCAGCTAAAAGGCGCCAACGGATAGACCCGGATCAGGAGCTTATCGGTCTTGGCGCATCAAACATCGCCTCCGCTGTCTCGGGCGGTTATCCCGTTACCGGAGGATTTGCGCGCTCGGTCGTCAATTTCGATGCCGGAGCCGCAACACCGGCCGCAGGAGCCTTTACCGCTGTCGGCATTGCACTGGCAGCACTCTTCCTGACCCCTCTTCTGTCCAATCTTCCGCAGGCAACGCTTGCCGCAACCATTATTGTCGCGGTCTTATCTCTCGTCGATTTTGCGGCCATCAAGCGCACATTTATCTATTCAAAAGCCGACTTTTCGGCGATGGCCGTCACAATTCTGGTAACACTTTTCGTCGGGGTCGAAACCGGTGTCGTCACGGGCGTTGCGCTATCGCTGGCGCTTCATCTTTACCGCAGCAGCAGACCCCATATGGCCGTCGTGGGCGTTATTCCGGGCACAGAACATTTCCGCAATGTCGACCGGCACAAGGTGGTGACGGGCGACAGTGTGCTAACGCTCAGGGTCGATGAGAGCCTGTTCTTTGCCAATGCCAGATTTCTGGAAGACAGAGTCTACCAGCTTGTGGCGGAAAGGCCTGAACTCAAACACATTGTGCTCATGTGCCCGGCGGTCAACGCGATTGACGCAAGCGCCCTTGAAAGCCTGGAAGCCATCAATCACCGGCTTTCGGAAGCAGGCGTTCAGTTCCACCTCTCAGAAGTCAAAGGGCCGGTCATGGACCGCCTGAAGCGCTCTGATTTCCTGCAAGAGCTTTCAGGCCAGGTGTTCCTGAGTCAGTACGACGCACTTTCAACGCTTGATCCGCTGACATCCCATATCGCGAATGGAGACGGCAAAAAAGATCCGGCTAAAACACCCGCCTGGACCGGACCTGTGATTTAAGATTTCTCCGCGAAAAACCTATTGCCCGTCTTCCGCCTTCAGGACCGGTGTGATCATTTCACAAAAGCGAAAATGAACCGGGGGCCGCTCGCCCTCCTGGACCAACAGACCACGGGTTCCGCGTGGCTGCACCGTCACGAGTTCGATCGATTCAGCGCCATTGTCCAACACGCAATTGATGGCCGCGCGCTGCGTGTCCTGCCGCCCGAGTTCGGCCCCGTAGACCTGGCAGATACGGTCGGGCATTTCCCAAAGTCCGCGATAGATGGCCAATGTGCTTCCCGGTTCGCTTTGGTCGATGCGCGAAGCCGGGCAGTCGTTCAAATCCCGCACCCAGATTCCTTGTGCGAAATCGGCAAAACGCAAATCCAGTGCCCGCCCTTTCAAAAGCGGTGCAGATTTCGGCACCTGTACTTTCAGATCACCCTTGGTGGCATTAGCGGCATTGACCGGCAGGAAGACAATTGCGGTCACCACAATTGCCCGCCGAAGAAAATCGAAACGCATAACCCCTCCTGGTTTCCTAGCCTTCACCATAGCCGCGCTGCACAAATCTAGAAACCGGCAATTTATCCCGCCTAGGAAACCGGGTTGATCAGAGCTCTTGCATTATGCGAACAAAAATGGAACAAAATAGGTATGATGGAAAATTCGCAGCACGCAAAAGGACGCATTCGATTAGATGATCCGCTGGTCGACGGACGGCAGTCGGAAACTGCGTTGAAGGTCTGGCGGGGAACCGCAAGGCTCATGCGTCAGCTGGATTTTTCGTGTCTCGCCGAGGTTACGCTTGCCTCGTCTCGCCGGGCTGATCTGCTCGCGCTCGGACCAAAGCACGAGCTCTGGATCGTTGAAGTCAAATCATCGATTGCGGACTTTCGCGCCGATACGAAGTGGCCCGAGTACAGGCAGCATTGCGACCGGCTTTTCTTTGCAACCCACCCGGATGTCCCGATGGATATTTTTCCGAAAGAAGCAGGTCTTATTGTTTCAGACGGATTTGGTGCAGAAATCCTGCGTCAAGCGCCGGAACACAAATTGGCGGCCGCGACGCGAAAGTCTGTAACCCACCGGTTCGCGCGTCATGCCGCCAACCGCTTGCAAGACATTTCCGATCCGGATGGACGGCGGTTCCCGGAGGGGATTTGATCACGGAACGCTGGAGGCGATCCATTTGTTTTGCGATGCGTAGACTGTCCCGTTACCACCGACAAATGAGCGTGCTGCATCCGTGTCTCTTACCGTACAGGTTGTCTGGTTCAAGAAAGACCTGCGCATTCAAGATCATGCGCCTTTAAAACGTGCCAGCCTGCGCGGACCTGTCTTGCCGCTCTATGTGGTGGAGCCGGATTTCTGGCGGCAGCCCGACGCCTCCGAGCGTCACTATCAGTTTTTGAACGAATGCCTCGCAGACCTGCAGCAGGAACTGGCAGTGCAGGGGCAACCGTTGATCATTCGGACCGGCGAAATCGTCGAAGTACTTGAGCATCTTTCAAAAGATATTGTGATTGCAGGTCTCTGGTCTCATGAAGAAACCGGCAACGGCTGGACTTACACGCGCGACAAGAAAGTCGCGGACTGGTGCAGACTGAAGGGCATTCCGTGGACAGAATGCCGCCAGACCGGGGTGTTGCGGCGTCTGAAAAGCCGGGATGGCTGGGCCGCAAAGTGGGACAGTTTCATGGCAGAACCTCCTGTCGACCCTCCCCGTCTGCAGCCAGTTCATGCGCTCGAACCCGGAAATCTGCCGGACGCGAGCTCGATCGGACTTGCTGCAGATCACTGCCCTCAGCGGCAAATCGGAGGGCGCGCGCGCGGTCTTGAAACCTTACAGAGTTTTCTCTTCGACCGCGGCAAGCCCTACAGAGCTGCGATGGCAACCCCGGTTCGCGCTTTTACGGCCTGCTCAAGGCTGTCTCCGCATCTCACCTTTGGAACACTTTCCCTGCGAGAAGTCGCACAAGCCACCTGGGCGCGGCAGAAAGACCTGAAACAAAACGATTTCAAGGGCCGCAGCACCTGGCAGGGCGCCATGCGCTCTTTTTCAGGACGGCTGCACTGGCACTGCCATTTCATGCAGAAGTTGGAGGATGAACCGCGCCTGGAGTTTGAAAATCTTCACTGTGCCTATGACGGGCTTCGTCCCAGGGAATCAGATCGCTCACGCCTGGCGGCTTGGCAAGCGGGCGAAACGGGCCTTCCCTTCGTTGATGCCTGCATGCGATGCCTTGCTGCGACCGGCTGGATGAATTTTCGCATGCGCGCCATGCTGATTGCTGTCTCCAGCTATCATTTGTGGCTCGACTGGCGTGCGCCCGGTGAACATCTCGCGCGCCTTTTTACAGACTACGAGCCCGGCATTCACTGGCCGCAGGTGCAGATGCAGTCCGGCACCACCGGGATCAACACGATCCGCATCTATAATCCCGTCAAACAGGGACAGGATCAGGACCCGGACGGGGTATTCGTCCGGAGGTGGGTGCCGGAACTCCAACAGATCGACACGGCCCACATACATCAGCCCTGGAAAGCGGAAAATGCAGGCAGTGTCCTCGGAAAGATCTATCCGTTTCCGGTTGTTGATCACGTGAGCGCGGCACGCGACGCACGAGAAAAGGTCTGGGGCATTCGAAAGGGACATGCCTTCAGAGGGAGGGCGGCTGACATTCAGAACAGGCATGGCAGCCGCAAGAGCGGCATACCCATGCGGGGCCAGGAGCGTTCCCGGGGGCGACGGCGCAGGAAATCTTCGCCGGACCAGGCCGATCTCTTTGGCGAAACTTCATGAAAATGCTCAGAAAAGGCGATTTGCCGCAAAAGATCTGCGCCTCATGCGGCCGTCCTTTCGCGTGGCGTAAAAAATGGGCGAAGGACTGGGACGAGGTTCGCTATTGTTCCGAAAAATGCAGGCGGCAACCGAAGCGGCACAAGAAGCCTGCGGCGTGAATGGCAGGCCCTACATCCATTTCACGATGTTATTCAGGACTTGATCCTGCAATCCATTCCGTTGCCTCTCCTCGGTGATCGGAGCCGCGGTTCGGCATGGATGCGATGATCACGTCATGGCATGACAGCGGCGGAACTATAGGGCTTGTCCGGGTGAAGTTTACACGCTCTGCGTCATTACAGGGCATGACCCAGCAATCCATCCCGTTGCCTCTCCTCGGGATCGGGGCTGCGGTTCGGCATGGATGCCATGGTCCAGCCCACTACTGTCCGTTTAACGCGAAATGGGTCTCGTGAGGCGATCACCAGCCTATGATCTTGTCATTCCGGCTGAAGCGCAGCGAAAGGCCGGAACCCAGTAGCCGACAGCTTCTCTTTTTTAGCCCCGGCTACAAACGATACTGGTTCCCGGTCTTGCCGCTTTCGCGGCAAGACCGGACGACAAGCATCCTCGCTCTGCGTGTTGAAATAGCTTCCAACCCCAGCAGTCACATCTGCCGTCAGACGAACAGGTTCGCAAGACTCTCCAGGTATTCCTGCTTTCCAGACTTCGGTTGCGGCTCCAGGTCTTCGGAATGAACGCGGTCCGCAAGCGCTTCGAGTGACGAACCGCCTTGCAGGATTGCGGCGTTTTCCGGTTTTTGCCAACCTGCATAGCGATCATCGACAAAGCCCTTCAGGCGCCCGTCCTCGATCATGGCCGCAGCAGCTTTCAGGCCACGCGCGATCGCGTCTGCCGAGCCGACATGGCCCTGGATCAGATCAACCGGATCCAGCGACTGACGGCGCAGCTTGGCGTCGAAGTTGGTGCCGCCTGTGGTGAAGCCGCCATCCATCAGGATCTCGTAGTAAGCAAGCGCCAGTTCCGGCACGTTCATGCCGAAATGGTCGGTGTCCCAGCCGCATTGGTAGTCGTTCCGGTTCATGTCAACGGACCCGAGAATGCCGAACGAACGGGCCATGTGGAGTTCATGCTCAAAGGAATGGCCGGCCAGGATCGCATGACCCTGCTCGATGTTCATCTTGACCTCGTTTTCAAGACCATAGGCCTGCAGGAACCCGTAGACGGTCGCCACGTCGTAGTCGTACTGGTGCTTACTTGGTTCCTGGGGCTTGGGCTCGATCAGGATCGTCCCTTTGAAACCGATCTTGTGCTTGTACTCAACCACCATGTTGAGGAACCGGCCGAGCTGGTCGAGCTCCTGCTTGGCATTGGTGTTCAGAAGTGTTTCATAACCCTCCCGGCCACCCCAGAGAACGTAGTTCGCACCTTTCAGGCGGTAGGTGACGTCCATCGCGTTTTTCACCTGGGCAGCGGCATAGGCAAAGACATCCGGATCCGGATTGGTCGCGGCACCCGACATGAAACGGCGGTTGGAGAACATGTTGGCCGTTCCCCACAAAAGCCTAATGCCCGTATCGGCCATCTTCTTTTCAAAAATATCCGCGATCGCATTCACATTGGCATTGCTCTCTGCCAGTGTGCTGCCTTCCGGTGCGATATCCCGGTCATGGAAGGTAAAGAACGGCATGCCGAGGATCTGGAACATTTCAAAGGCGACGTCCGCCTTGAGCTTCGCCTGCTCCATCGGGTCACCGCCGGCCGCCATCCAGGGCCGCAGGAAGGTTTCACCACCAAACGGATCGCCGCCGGGCCAGCAGAAATTGTGCCAGTAACAAACGGCAAAGCGCAGGTGATCCTCCATTCGCTTGCCCAGAACGACCTCGTCCTTGTTGTAATGGCGATAGGTCAGCGGATCGCGGCTGTCAGGTCCGGAATATTCAATCGGCTGCAGATCGCCAAAAAACCCAGTGCTCATGTTTTGCTCCTCAGAAGCCGGCCTGTTTGAATGCCGGATACAGTTTGCGCCAGCGGCCATAGGCCTCGGCATAATGTTCGGTAAGGGACGGAACCGGTTCGATGCTTGTTTTCAACGCAGGCTTTCCAAAAACGCCATCGGTCGATCCGAGCGCGGCGGCCTGACCCAGCCTCGCAGCTCCCAGGGACGCGCCGAAATCTCCGTCGACCGGGACGTCCACGATGACATTCAGCAAGCTGGCGATGATTTCGAGCCAGGCCTCGGACCGCGATCCACCGCCGACCGCAAGAACCCGGTCGATCTTCGTTCCGGCGACGCTCAATGCTTCCAGACAGTCCTTCAAAGCAAAGGCAACGCCATCGAGTACGGCGTGGGTCAGGGCGTTGTCGTCCGTTTCGTGCGAAATGCCCGAAAAACCGGCGCGGATGGCAACATCGTTGTGAGGTGTGCGCTCACCGCCAAGATAGGGAAGGAAAGAAACTGCCGAGGGTCCGGAGACCCGCCCCAGCGCCTGGGTCAAGTCTCCTGGTGTTTTCTTCAAAACCCCGGCGAGCCAGTTGAGGCTGTCTGTCGCCGAAAGGATCACGCCCATCTGATGCCAGGTTTCGGGCACCGCGTGACAGAACGCATGCACAGCGCCATCCACATTGGGCGAAAAACGATCGTTGGTGACGAAGAGGACACCGGAAGTTCCGAGCGACACGAAGGCCGATCCCGGATCGACCGCGCCGACGCCACATGCCGATGCGGCATTGTCACCACCCCCTCCGGCGACGACGGGTGGGGCCGAAAATCCCCAGCGTGAACACAGGGCCGGCGTGAGCGTTCCCGACGCTTCCGATCCCTCAACGAGCCGGGGCATTTGAGCACGCGTCAATCCGGTTGCCGCGAGGAGCTCATCGCTCCAGTCTCTTCCCGCAACATCCAGCCAGAGCGTTCCCGCACTGTCGGACATGTCGCCGGCGTATTCGCCGGTCAACTTGAAACGCACGTAGTCCTTGGGCAGAAGAACCATCGCCGTTTTTGAAAAAATCTCCGGCTCGTTCTCTTGCACCCATTGAAGTTTCGGAGCCGTGAAGCCCGGCATCACCAGGTTACCGCCAAGGGTATGAAACTTCGGTTCCGCCTTGGTCAGTTCTTCGCACTGTTTTCCCGAGCGGCCGTCGTTCCACAGAATGCAGGGGCGCAAAGGTCGTCCGCGACTGTCGAGCAGCGTCGCGCCGTGCATATGGCCGGACAGCCCGATACCCTTCACTGCGGCGAGCTCCGCCGGTGCCTTCGTCTTCAAGTCGTCCAGAACGGTCTCGCAAGCGCGCCACCAGCTGTCGGGATCCTGCTCCGACCAGCCGGGATGCGGACGCTCGACCGTGAGGTCCGAGGTTGCCGATGCGATCAGGGACTGATCTTCGCCAAGCAGAATGGCTTTGACAGAACTCGTTCCGATGTCGAGACCGATATACATGAGGTGCGTTCCTCAGACTGCATCAAAAAGAAGGCCGAGCCCCGAGGACGGGATCCGGCGGGAATTTCGCATGTGCGTTGCGGGCCGCCGACTTTTCAGCGGCGAAATCTGGCCTGCAGACCGATCCCGAAGAACCGGAGATCCGCAGGCCAATCCGGTTTAGCCCACGGCTTCGTCTTCCACAAGCGCGCCCGGGCCAGGCGTGGCGCCCGGAGGACACTTGCCGAGAATGATCATGCCCAGAACATCATCATCCGTAACGTCGGTCGTCTTGGCCGTGCCGACCAGCTGGCCGTTTTTCATAACCGCCAGGCGGTCGCACAGCTGAAAAACGTCATGGATGTCGTGGCTGATCAGGAAGATGCCGAGACCCTGTTTCTTCAGTTCCTGAATGAGTTCCGCCACCATCTGAGTTTCATGAACCCCGAGCGCCGCAGTAGGCTCGTCCATGATCAGGATCTTGGCGTTGAAATAAACTGCACGTGCAATGGCAACCGACTGACGCTGACCACCCGACAACGCTTTGACAGGCGCATGGAACTTTTTGAAGTTCGGGTTGAGCTTGCCCATGATCTTGCGGGTCTCCGCCTCCATGGCATCGTCGTCGACGAAGCCGAAGGCGGTTGTCAGTTCGCGCCCGAGAAACAGGTTTGATGCCGCATCGAGATTGTCCGCCAGAGCGAGCGTCTGGTAAATCGTCTCGATGTTGTAGGAGCGAGCATCGCGCGGCGAGTGAATATGCGCCTCGTCCCCATTGATCAGGATCTGTCCGCTGTCAGCCTTGTAGGCACCGGAAAGAATCTTGATCAGGGTCGACTTGCCCGCCCCATTGTGGCCAAGCAGTCCAACAACTTCACCCGGATAGAGATCCACCGTAACGTGGTCGACGGCGTGCACCCCGCCAAAAGAGATGCACATGTCTTTCATTTCTACGAGAGGTGCTGACATCTCTTACTCTCCCGTACGCTTGCGATAGATGATGTCGACCAGGACAGCCAGAACCAGCACGACGCCGACAACGATGTTCTGAAGCGGTGCATCCACACCGACCATAGCCATGCCTGACTGGAGCGACTGCATGATCAACGCGCCAAGAATTGCGCCATAGATCGTACCGACGCCGCCGGAAAGAGCAGTCCCGCCGATCACGGCCGCCGCGATAACCCGCAATTCATCAAGTGTCCCGATATCGTTGGTTGAAAACCCGAGGCGCGCCGAGGCGACCGCCGCTGCAAGAGCGCATAATCCACCCATGATCGCGAAGATTTTCACCGTAAGAAAACGGGTGTTGATGCCTGAAAGTTCAGCCGCATCCGGATTGCCGCCGGTTGCGAAAATGTAACGGCCGAGACGCGTGCGCCGCGCAGTCACCGTCATGGCGACGGCGACGAGTATGAGGAGCACGACCGAATAGGGAATACCGTACCCGACCTGCAAACCTTCCGGCATGGTTTCACCGGCTGCTTCAAACATCCGTTTCAGGCGAGCGGTCGGGATATGATACGCGTTCAGGATGGCAACGAAACCGAGGATGGCGAACGTCGTTATGGCACCCAGAGTCAGCTCGGCCCAGACTGGCTTCACCGGAAAACCGTGAGACGCGCGTCTGCGGCGTGAGGCAACCTGAAGCCAAAGCACAAGGCCAACGGCAAGCAGACCGAATATCCATGAAGCGCTTTCGCCCATGGTGCCGCCGATGCCGCCAAGCATTGTGAATGTCTCGTTCAGCGGTCCGATGGTCTGGCCGGATGTGATGAACCAGGCCACGTTCCTCCAGACAAGCAACCCACCGAGGGTAACAATGAATGCCGGTATGCCAAGGTAGCCGATCATCCAGCCCTGGAAAGCACCGATCAGGACACCGACGATAACACCCGCAATCAATGCCAGGACCCAGATTGCAGGATGACCGAGGCCCAGAAAGTCCGGATGCGCAAGAATGTCCGTTTGAACAACCGCCATGACAGCGGCAACCGTCGCCAGCAGGGAGCCGACCGACAAGTCAATGTGGCGGGTCACGATCACGAACACCATGCCCGTTGCCATAATGGCCACTGAAACGGTCTGGATCGTGAGATTGAAGATGTTGCGCGGCGTCAGAAACCGTCCATCGGTAAATACGTTGAACACGAGGCACAGGACAATGAATGCCCCGATCATACCCAAGAGACGCGTGTCGAGCTGCAACGCGGCAAGAAAGTTTCGAGCCGCCGGGCGGTCTGAGCCGGGCAGAGCGGTGTCGGACATCGAGCTAACTCCTGCTTGGAGACCATTACGCAAATGCGTCGGGTGGTCTGCCCGTGGTGCTTTTGCTGCACCCGTATTATTACGGCCCCGATCTTAAGACCGGGGCCGCGTTTTCGGCAAGCCGATTAGTTACAGGGAGCCGGACCGCCGGAAACACCCTGGCAAAGATCGTCCTTGGAGATCCAGCCGGCATCGACCACCGCGCTCAGGTTGTCCTGCGTGATCGGAAGCGGTGCCAGGAACTTGGCCGTCAGCTCCGTGCCACCCGGCGACGTCCAGCTTGCAGCGCCATCGACATCCGACATCTCGGAACCACCAGCAAGCGCGACGGCGATTTCGCCGGCAGCCTTGCCGAGTTCACGCGCATCTTTCCAGACCGAAACGGTCTGAGTGCCCTTGGCGACGCGGTTCAAGGCAGCATGATCGCCATCCTGACCGGAGACCGGAATGCCGTCCATGCCCTGCGCGGTAAGCGCAGCGACAACACCGCCTGCAGTGCCGTCATTGGATGCCACAACAGCGTCGACCTTGTTGTCGTTAGCGGTCAGGATCTGTTCCATGTTGCGCTGTGCGTTCGCAGGCAGCCAGCCGTCGGTGTAGGCTTCACCGACGATCTTGATGTCGCCGGAGTCAAGCGCACCCTGAATGACTTCCTGCTGACCACCGCGGAGGAAATCCGCGTTCGGGTCGGTCGGAGAGCCTTTGATCATGACATAGTTGCCCTTCGGCTGAGCAGCCAGAACAGCTGCGGCCTGCATGCGGCCGACTTCGACGTTGTCGAATGTCAGGTAAAACGCACGCGGGTCGTCAATCAGGCGGTCATATCCGACAACCGGGATGCCTTCGTCAGCAGCGGCCTGGACAGCCGGGCCGATTGCCTGTGCGTCCTGCGCCAGGATGATCAGCGCGGTTGCGCCCTGCGCAATCAGCGCCTCAACGTCGGAAAGCTGCTTTGCGGAAGAGCTTTGCGCATCAGCGGAAATATATTTTGCGCCGGCAGCGTCCAGAGCACCCTTGATGGCAGCTTCGTCTGTCTTCCAGCGCTCTTCCTGGAAGTTCGACCAGCTGACGCCAACAACAATGTCTTCTGCACTGGCAGCTGTAATAGCGGTTGCGGACAGCAGAGCGCCCGCCAGCAAAGTGGTGATTTTACGCATTGCGATGTTTCCTCCAGTTGGCGCGGCTACAAAGTCAGCCTCGCCGAAAATGCGTTATGTTTGCCGGCACCTTGTTGCGGTGCCGCATAAAGGACAGCCTTGTTGTTATTTTTTTTGGTGCCCGAAAAAAAGTTGCAGGAAAGCGCCGCTCCTGTCAACATGGTTTTGCAAAACTCTGTTCACGGAGACTATAAATTGTCATCGGAACAGAGAAAAACCGGGAGAAACCCGGGACAGAGGAAACACCTTGGGAAGAGCTGAGCGAGCATGAAACGCAAGGCGGACCGGGATCAGATCCGGCGGCAAAACAGAAGTATCGTCCTCCAGGCGTTGCGCAGGAGCGGTCCCATGGCGCGGATCGATCTTGGCCAGATCACGCGGCTCAGTCCGGCGACGGTGACGGCCATCACCTCCGATTTGCTGGATCAGGGACTGATCCTGAGCTTGGAGAGCGAGGAACCGAAAACGCACCAGGCACGGGGGCGTCCACGCACGCTCCTGAAGCTCGCACCGGGCGCCGTCTACATCATTTGCGCGCGGCTGTCGGTGAACAATATCGACCTCTCGCTTGTCAATTTCGCGGGCGAAGTCGTGCGCGACAGGCGAACGAAATTCGACAGCGCGGAGGCCGATGCCGACAGCTTTCCCGACACTTTGACCGGTGCAGTCCGGGCCTTTCTGGATGAGGCGGGCGTGGACCCGTCACACGTGTGCGAGATCGGCGTTGCCGCTCAGGGTGTTGTCGAAACTGAAACCGGTCAGGTGGCCTGGAGCCCGGCCTTTTCCGGACGCAAGATCCCGATTGTGGCACCGCTCCAGGACGCTTTTGCAGCAGAATGTTACATTTCCAACGACACCAACATGATCACCGAAGCCCTGCACTGGTCCGACCCCAGCCGGTACAGCGGAACCTTCGCCGTGATCATGCTCGATTACGGCGTCGGGATGGGCCTTTATCTGAACAATCAGCTCTTTTCGGGTGCCAGCGGAACGGCTGCAGAATTCGGTCATGCGAATCATATTCCAGGGGGAGCGCTCTGCCGGTGTGGCAAACGGGGTTGCCTGGAAGCTTATCTTTCCGACTACGCACTCGTCAGAGCCGCAAGCCATTTGCCGGAGGATACGGATCCCGTCACCATCAAGGCGGGCGTGAGCGGCCTTGCACGCCTGCTAGAACGTGCCGGATCCGGCGACGCAGACGCACTCAACGCATTCCGGGAAGCCGGTCGGGTTCTGGGCTATGGTCTTGCGCGTGTAATCGCAATGATCGACCCGAAACGGATCGTCCTTACGGGCGCAGCCGTGCGCGCGTTTTCCTTCATGGAGAAAAGCATGTGGGAAGGCCTGGAAGAGGCGCTTGTAGCGGATCTTCGGAACAACTTTTCCCTGGACGTGATGCCCTGGAACGAGGATTTCATCCGCAGTGGGTTGATCGCACAATCCATGGAGCGCCTCGACAAGGACTTTCTTGGATCCGCCTCACAACGCAGCCGCCGGATCGGGCGTGCGGACAGCGAGGAGTTATCTGCGTGACCAAATATTTGCGACTGGGCATCCTGATGACCTGCTCCTGCCTGACGTTTCCCGCGCCTCTGGCTGCTGACCCGGATCTGCCGCCCTGGAGCGAGCGAGCGATCCAGGAGGATATCGACCTCGAAGCACTTGCTGCATCCGGGCAGGATCCAATTCCCGTTCTCCAGCCGCTCGGTGAGCAGCTGTTTTCCGCCAAGTTTACAAGCCTCGACGGCGCGGGCCGGCCTGATGCAACAGGAGCCATTGTCCCGACAAAAGTTCGCCGGAAGTCGCATCTTGCGTTCCAGCGCCTGGCCGGACCGGATGCAAACGCCTGCGCGTCCTGCCACAATGAACCCGTTGTCGGGGGCGCCGGTTCCTTTACCGCAAATGTGTTTGTGTCCGAAGGGTTTGAAAGCGCCGATTTCGACACGATAGACCCGCAGTTTTCCAACGAGCGCAATACCAATGCGCTCCAGGGGGCAGGCTTGATCGAGCTGCTCGCCCGCGAGATGACGGCCGATTTGCGCACCGCAAGGCAAGCACTTCTGAAAAAGGCGCGCACCAGCGGACAACCCGAGAAGATTGAGCTTGAAACCAAGGGCGTGACATTCGGGAGCCTGACGGCCTACCCGGACGGCACACTCGATGTTTCGGGTCTGGAAGGCGTTGACGATGATCTGACCATCCGCCCCTTCAGCCAGAAGGGTGTCTTTGCCTCTCTCCGCCAGTTCACGGTCAACGCAATGAATGCCCACCACGGAATTCAGCCGAGCGAACGATTCGGCCCGGCTTGGACCGGAACCAGCGATTTCGACGCCGACGGCATCGCTGACGAGATGTCGACGGGCCAGATTTCCGCGCTGGTCGCCTGGCAGGCGACACTGCCGGCGCCGACACGCATGCAGGATCTGCCTGACGTTTGGGAGGCTGCGCGCACCAAGGGCGAACAGGTCTTCGAGACGATCGGATGCAGCTCGTGTCATATTCCGTCCCTGCCGCTGGACTCGCTCGTCTTTCACGATCCTGGCCCGTTCGATACGGCCGGAACCCTGCGCCAGAGCGATCTGGACACACCGCTTGCGCTCGATCTTGCAACGCTGGAATGGGTGCAGGCCCTGCCGAAAGACGCGCAGGGCCGCGTGCTGGTGCCGCTTTACGGCGACCTCAAACGCCACAAAATCGCAGATACGCAAAATGAGACCTATGGCAATGAACTCCTGGCTCAGAGATTTGTTGCCAGGGATGTCTTCATTACCGCCGAGCTCTGGGGGATCGGCAGCACGGCGCCTTATGGTCATCGCGGAGATCTGACGACATTGAACGAGGCGATCCTTGCGCATGGCGGTGCGGCAACGGAGAGCCGAAAGGCCTATTCGAACCTCTCGGAAGAAGAACGGCAATCCGTTATCGCATTCTTGCGCAGCCTGGAGATTGCCCAATGACGTGCGTCATTACGTCCGTGAGCGCCTTGCTGGCTGGCACTCTTGCCGCGTCCGTACTGCCCGCAGCGGCATCGGAACGGGAAATGTCCCTGGCGCCGGTTCCAGGTTTTGTCGAAGAAGCGCAGGCTGCGGGGCTCGCGCATGTCTATGACGGTGCCTGGGAGTATTTTGTCGGCGGCGGTGTCGCGATTTTCGATTGCGACGGCGATCGGCGCCCGGATCTCTTCCTGGCTGGTGGCAAAAACCCGTCACAGCTGTTCAGGAATGTTAGCCCGACCGGTGGTGAACTGGCTTTTTCAGGTGTCGAGAGCGGACTTGCGCAGAAGCAATCGGAGAAGGTGCTGGGCGCCTATCCGATCGATTTCGACAATGATGACATTCTCGATCTTGTCCTGTTGCGCCTTGGCGAGAACCTGCTCCTGAAGGGCAAGGGAGATTGCACGTTCGAAGTCGCAAACCGTGCGCTGGCGTTTGACGGCGGACGCGCGTGGACAACGGCATTCTCAGCCACATACGAGCAGGGCAGCGACTATCCGACGCTTGCTTTTGGGAACTACGTCGACCGGTCGCAGCCGGGAGCACCCTGGGGAACCTGTCACGACAATTCCCTGTTCCGGCCGGAGAAATCTGAAGGTGGCACGGTTTCCTATCCCGAGCCCATCCGTCTTTCTCCCGGATACTGCGCCCTTTCAATTCTATTCACGGACTGGAACCGTTCCGGTGAGCCGTCGTTGCGGATTTCCAACGATCGCCACTACTACAGGGGTGGACAGGAGCAACTCTTGGCGGTTCCACCGAACCGGCCACCGCGTCCCTACCGCAAGACAGACGGCTGGCAGCATCTCAAAATCTGGGGCATGGGCATTGCCTCCGTTGATCTCGACGTGGACGGCTTTCCCGAATATGCGCTGACGAGCATGGGCGATACCAAGCTGCAGAAACTTGATGTGGAATCCGACGAGACCGTTCCGGTCTATCAGGATATTGCCTTCGATCTCGGCGTGACCGCACACCGTCCCTATTCCGGAGATGACCTGAAGCCCTCCACCGGATGGCACTCGGAGTTTCAGGACGTCAACAATGACGGGCTCTGGGACCTCTATATAGCCAAGGGCAACGTTGAAGCCATGCCCGACTTCGCTGCCTTCGATCCGGACAACCTGCTGATCGGACAGTGGAACGGAGGCTTTCGGGAAGCCGGTGACCATGCCGGCATCGGGCTTGACCGGCGGGGCCGTGGAGCCGGGCTTGCGGACTTTAATTCAGACGGGCTGCTCGATCTCGTGGTCGTCAACCGCGCCGCTCCTGTCAGTTTGTTTCGCAATGTCGGACAAGGAACCGCCACAACACCTAAGCCGCTTGGCAACTGGCTCGCTCTCGACATCCGTCAACCCGGCAGCGCCAACTCAAGAGCGATCGGCGCCAAAATCAGCGTGAAAACCGGAAACCATACCATTGTTAAGGACATCCAGATCGGCGCGGGCCATGCCTCCGGCCAGCTGACCTTCGCACATTTCGGTCTCGGCGTTGCCGAACGGGCGAATGTTCGAATCAAGTGGCCGGATGGCGACTGGAGCCATGCCTACCGGGTCTTTGCCAACAGCCACGTCATCATCGAGCGCGGGGAAGAAAAAGCGCGTCTCTGGTATCCTGAATAGGCCGGAAACGAAATTCCTGTGTTTGGTTAAATGGCCGCCGTCTCAAGCTGAGCATGCTCCACCCACTTTTGTAGCATATGCAGTGAAATGTCATTGACCGTAGCGTTGATCCCAACCCCCTTCAGGGCTGCGGTGTGGCGCATCGGGAAATTCGGCGTCAATCATAGCGTTTTTGAAGATGCGCCAGACCTTTTGACCTGAGCCCTTCGGATCCCTCGTTCATTTGGAGAGTCCTTGGTTTTTTGGAGTGCAACCCAACACGCCCCCGGGACGGGCTAGAGTATTCCGGACTGAATCAGGAACACGGGCTGGCTGCGTGTTGTGATTTCGAAGCATTATTCTGCATACACTTCCCAGTAACTGACAGCTAGTCTGCGCAGCAGTCCCATATTTTTTTACCACTTCGGAAATATTCAGAGGAAATACCTCTCAATATGTCAGTACTTGCCCACAGCACAGCAACTCTGCATGGTAAACAATCAAATGATCTCTTTAATATCGTGTTAGAGAATAAGGATTGATGAGCCGAAGCCTGATTGCAACAAGCGTTGCCATGAGCTTCGAATTGACATCCAGCTTCTTGTAAATGTTGTTCCAGTGGAACCTAATCGTTCCCTTGGACACGTTTAGAATTAGCCCGATTTCCTGATCGGTTTTACCTTCTGCCGCCCAGCAAAGAACGTCTTTTTCACGCGACGTCAGATGCGGTAATGGCTTGTTCTTGAAAAAACCCTGATACCTTTCATGAAATATCGCTGAGAGAAAGAAAATATCAGACAAAACATTTGGGTCTAAAACACCGTCATTTTCAGGCCGCGAAATTCCAAGCCCCGCGATTTCACCGTGCAGATTTACAAAGGATACGCCGATACCGTCTGCGACCCCTGCTTCCTCAGCTTCGTTCATCACCTTCTTTGCCAATCCCAGGGCTTCCGGATCGCGCACCACGTGATCAACATGTGCGTTCCAGAAAAAAGGTGTCGGACTTTGCAAAAGGCGATGCCAAACCGCGTCAATCACCTGATAATTTTGCTCATTGTAGAATTTCAACCAATCTTCCGGGTAGCTTGTCGCGTGTCCATGAAAAGCAGGCTGATCAATTGACATATGGTCGGTCATCAACGTGTAGCAGGCATTGTTATACCCATACCGCTGTATTGCCCCATTGAAGGCCGAAAACGCGCTTTCATTGCTGTCAGCGGCTTGAATCTCAAGAACGGCTTTTTCCAGATCGCTCAATTATTCTTCACACCCCAATTCGGACGGACCCTGACACAAGTGTAAGCTTACGTATGAGACGTTTTGACAATAATAAATTATTAATTATTTCAGCAGCTGGTGAACCAACATGATTAGAGTTTTGACGTTTGCAGCCACATTACTTTTGATCTCTGCACTGTCAGCAAAAGCTATTCCAATCACGGAAATCTTGGATCTCTCCGGAAAAACACCGGGCATTAACCTTGGGCAATCCTTCTCAGAAACAGCTTCTAACGGAACCAAGGTTGATATTAACGCTACACTTGGTGTGTTTCTAACAACATCTACAGGTGTCGAAAATGGCAATGGTTTCATAGGTGATTTTAATCTGACGTTTGATGGTAATTCAACGCCAGTTGATGATGTATTTGCCACAGTTTCTCTCTCACAAGGTGCATTCGGAAATACAGATGTTACCTTTACAGATATTGGTGATAGTCAAAGTATCACTTTTTATTTTGGAAGTTTTGATAATCTCACAACATTTAGTTTGACCGCACTTGGAACAATTTCATCGGGACTTAGAATAGATACAAATGGAGATACATCTCAACTGACACTCTCTAAACTACAGTTCACTACAAATGATTCTATAACAGCTGTGCCCCTTCCTGCATCTTTCCCCTTTCTTGCTGCCGCTATCGGCGGAATGGCTTTAATTCGGCGACGTAAAAAGAGTTGAATTTGTTAGGGGCAGTCCAACAATATACATTTCGGGCCACCCCTAATAAATCTTAATGTTTCTGGCTGATTGCAGCTTCGATAATGTCGCCTACACCGCAAGCTTTAGAGCGCCATTCCTCAAAAGTCATGGATAGCTGTGGATCGTCTGGGCGGTCCTTGCGCAGCTTGTCCTGATACTACTTGAACGCTTCCTCGGTCGTGATCAGATCCATAATGCTGAAAGACTTAAAAGCCATGCTTGCTACTCTCTACAATGAGACAACAGGCAAGCGCCGGCAGAGATCATCTTACGATGTCGCTGTCGTTTAAAATGCGTTGCTGCTGTCGTTGAGCATGGCGATTCTGCTCCGCCGAATCCGGCATTGCAAGCGGCTCTGCGATCCGCATGTCGCTTTCATCTTGCCGGTGCGTTTATTGTTATTTCTAGAAATTACTTTTTGAGCGACATATCATCATCAAAAGGCGAAGACGGCTGTCTTTCCATGACAGGTTTTGACGGGGATAATCTTTGTCGGCTTTGCAAAAGCGCGCCCATAGCGACTTTCAGGCCAGCTGCTTCATTACATTTTCCGGGGTTCCAGAAATTTGGATTCCCTCTCGGTTGGTATGAAACGGCGGTCTGTCGGCGCGGTCATTCATTGATGAGGTCGAGCGAGTCTTGATTCAAGAGGCTGGAGCTGGGCGTTGCGTTGGGAATCGCGCGCAAGGCCTGCGACCTGCCCTGCAACACGGTCCGCTTTTCTGTGAACAACTCCTAATTAGATGCCTAAAAACTCTTTCCTGCGGCGTTTGCGTCACATTTCACGCCCTATAGTGTAGAGGTGTATTTGGTCGGCGGAAATTCGCATGCTGGTTGATGGGCAAGTGCCAGTCTCGCGAATTCCGTTAAGCCGAAGGTGGGCAGTAACATGATTGTTGGGTTTATGATCGGTGCCATATTTTATGGTGCCATGACGCTTGTTTTCCTGATCCTTTCGTCCGCGGAGCTTCTGGAAGACTACATGAGCACGCCTTCGCGGCTCGCGCGCGTGTTTGTGATTTCCGTGTTTTGGCCCGTGAGCCTCGTTCTGTTTTCCCTGAGTTTTGCCTATGCGCGGTATAGCAAGGCCCTGCATCGCCTTGGCGCAAAACCGGTGTTCCGTTTATCGCCCAGCGCTTCCTAGACCGACCCGCCAAATTTGCTTCCGAACCTTTGACGCGCTCCGATTAAGTTCATCGGGGAGCGGAGAATGATGAATGGCGAAATTTTAATCACGCCACTTTTTTCACCTAAATAATTGTGTTTGCAGCATTTTATTTGCTGAATTTTTGTCTCAACTTTTTAATCGTTCTAAAAATATTTGACTAACTGTTCAAATTTTTGCCCAATAGGCTCATGAGCTTCCTCAAAAAAATGAAGGAGGCCACCCAGAGACATGATCGCCAACCTTCCGGAGATCTCCATGACCCAGACCAAAGCCGGCCCGGACATTGCCACCGGACGCCTGCCTGAGGATGCCTATACTGAGAACTTCAGTGACCTGCATCCCCTGCTGGAACAGCACGAAGCACAGGTCGAGGCAGACCGCTGCTATTTCTGCTATGACGCACCGTGCATGCAGGCCTGTCCGACAAGCATCGACATTCCTCAATTCATTCGCCAGATATCGACCGGAAACCCCGACGGATCGGCAAAGACGATCTTCGAGCAGAATATTCTGGGCGGCATGTGCGCACGCGTCTGCCCGACCGAAACCTTGTGCGAGCAGGTTTGCGTAAGGGAAGTCGCGGAAGGCAAGCCGGTCAAAATCGGCCAGCTCCAGCGCTACGCCACCGACCACTACATGAGCGGGCACGACGCGACGCCCTTTGAAAGGGCCGCGGCCAGCGGCAAAAAGATTGCCGTGGTCGGAGCCGGTCCGGCAGGCCTTTCCTGTGCCCACAGGCTGGCCGTTCATGGCCATGAAGTCACGCTCTTCGACGCCCGCGACAAGGCCGGCGGACTGAATGAATTCGGTATTGCCTCCTACAAATCCGTCGACAATTTCGCACAGCGGGAAGTCGATTTCGTCCTGTCGATCGGCGGCATCGAACTCAAGACCGGTATGCGTCTTGGAGACAATCTCGATCTTGCCGAGCTGCGCGCGACGTTTGACGCCGTTTTCCTCAGCATCGGCCTTGGCGGCGTGAACGCGCTCAACAAGGAAAACGAAAGCCACAACGGCGTCCTCAACGCGGTCGACTATATTTCCGACATTCGCCAGGCGGACGACCTTTCACGACTGCCTGTCGGGCGCAACATCGTCGTGATCGGAGGCGGCATGACCGCTGTCGACATTGCTGTTCAGAAAAAACTGCTTGGTGCCGATGACGTCACAATCGTCTACCGTCGTGAGCAGGAACGCATGAATGCCTCGAAGTTCGAACAGGAACTTGCGCAGACGAGCGGTGTCAAAATCCTGACGAATGCCCAACCTCATGCGCTGGTCACCGAGAACGGGCATATCAGTTCCATCGAGCTGGAACGGACAGTTTCATCGGCAGATGGTACGCTGAACGGAACCGGCGAGTTTCTGTCGCTGCCCGCCGACATGGTGTTCAAGGCTGTTGGACAGACACTGGTGCGCGATGATCTTGACGCCACCATCGCCCTTGAAAAGGGGCGGATCGTCGTTGACGCGGACCGCAAGACCAGTCTCGACGACGTCTGGGCAGGAGGCGACTGCGTCCTGGGCGGCGAAGACCTGACCGTCACCGCGGTGGAAGACGGCAAAATCGCAGCAGAAAGCATCAACGCCGCCCTGAGCGCCTGAGCGGCGTCCGGCGTTTCGGATCTAGGGGAGAGTCATCATGGCTGACCTGCGTACAAATTTTATCGGCATCAAATCAACCAATCCGTTCTGGCTGGCGTCGGCGCCGCCAACCGACAAGGAATACAATGTCGTTCGCGCCTTCAAGGCGGGCTGGGGCGGCGTGGTTTGGAAAACCCTTGGCGAAGATCCGGCCGTCGTCAATGTCAACGGTCCGCGCTACGGCGCAATTCACGGCAAGGACCGTCAGCTTATCGGCCTCAACAACATTGAGTTGATCACGGATCGTCCGCTTGAGGTGAACCTTCAGGAGATCAAGCAGGTCAAGCGCGACTGGCCTGACCGCGCGCTTGTTGTCTCGCTGATGGTTCCGTGTGAGGAGGCAAACTGGATCAACATCCTGAAACGCGTTGAGGACACCGGAGCGGATGGTGTCGAGCTTAATTTCGGCTGCCCGCACGGCATGAGTGAACGTGGCATGGGCTCGGCCGTGGGCCAGGTACCCGAATATATCGAGATGGTCACCCGCTGGGTGAAACAGCATTCGCGCATGCCCTGCATCGTGAAACTCACCCCGAACATCACCGACATTCGCAAACCGGCACAGGCCGCAAAGGACGGCGGCGCGGATGCAGTATCTCTGATCAACACCATCAACTCCATCATGGGTGTCGATCTCGACGAAATGTCCCCGTCGCCTTCGGTTGACGGCAAGGGTGCGCATGGCGGCTATTGCGGACCGGCGGTCAAACCCATCGCGCTCAACATGGTTGCGGAGATCGCGCGCGATCCTGCAACGCATGGAATGCCGATCTCCGGGATCGGCGGCATCACCAGCTGGCGCGACGCAGCTGAGTTCATGGCGCTTGGGGCCGGATCGGTCCAGGTCTGTACGGCTGCGATGACCTACGGCTTCAAGGTGGTCGAGGACATGATCGACGGCTTGAGCGACTGGATGGACCAGAAGGGCTACACTTCGGTCGACCAGTTTGTCGGCAGCGCCGTTCCGAACGTTTCCGACTGGCAGTATCTCAACCTGAACTACATCGCGAAGGCCAAGATCGATCAGGATCTTTGCATCAAGTGCGGCCGCTGCCACATTGCCTGCGAAGACACTTCCCACCAGGCCATTACGAACATGGTGAACGGCGAACGCCGCTTCGAGGTGATCGACGAGGAATGCGTCGGCTGTAACCTCTGCGTCAATGTCTGTCCGGTCGAAAACTGCATCACGATGGAGCCCATGGCAGCCGGCAGCATCGACCCGCGTACCAGGAAGGTCGTTGAAAAGGACTACGCCAACTGGACGACGCATCCGAACAATCCGATGGCCGTCAAGGATGCGGCGGAATAACTCCGGACAACAATCAGCGAATCGCAGGCAAGTCCCGAACTTGCCTGCGCTTTTTCGTTTATCCGCATTGATGTTGGCCACGTGGCCCTCTAGCCTGCCCTGAAGTTAAATTCAGGTGGGCCGAATGCAAGATTCCAGGCTTCTGTTAGCAACCTCGATCGGCCTGTGCGCCGTTATCGGTTTCTGGGGCGTCATCGACCCGGCAAGCCTTCAAGCGATCGCAAAGGAAATCGTCGACCAGTATTTCTTCAGCCGCGGCTGGTTCGTCATGTTGTCCGTGACGCTCATGCTGCTCTTCTGTCTCGGGCTGACCGTCACGAAATATGGTGATATCCGCCTGGGCGCAGACACCGACAGGCCGGAATATTCAACACCCACGTGGATCGCGATGCTCTTCGCCGCCGGCATGGGTGTCGGTCTTCTGTTCTGGGCGGTCGCCGAGCCGCTCACGCATTTTTATTTCGCAAAGGACTTTCTGCCGACGCCGCTTGCAGCTGAGCAGGCTCTGCTTGCCTCAAATTTCAACTGGGGCATTCACGCCTGGGCCATCTATGGCACGACAGCGCTCACAATCGCTTATTTCAGCTTCAGGCGCGGAACTCCAATGCTTGTCAGCGCGCCAGTGAAGAACCTCTTTCCAGGTGAAAGGTGGGCAAGCGCGGTTGGCTGGTTTTCGGATTTCATGGCAATTGCGGCCATCGCAATCGGGGTCGGCGGCTCGGTCGCGATGGGCGTCTTTCAGGTCGCAGATGGTGTTACCGTTCTTTTCGGTGGTGACGTTACGCCGTCCTGGCTTATCGCTGCCGTTTTCTTGCTCATGATTGCGGCCTATATTCCGCCTCTTCTTGTTGATCTGGGCAGCGGGATGGCCCGCCTTTCCAATATCGCCATGGCACTTGCCATCGCGCTTGTCGCCTATACGGTCATTCTCGGGCCTTCCGAGTTCCTCTTGAATTCCATCATCGGCGGGATCGGAAACTATGTGGCGGAAGTTCTCCCGCGCGGGCTGCAGACTTTCACGTTCTACGGTGACGACACCAGCAAGTGGTTTCAGGACTGGACGCTTACCTACATGGTCTGGTGGATCGCCTGGGGACCGTTTGTCGGCGTTTTTGTCGCGCGCATTTCCAAAGGCAGGACGATCCGTGAGTTCGTTCTGGGAGTCTTGATCGGTCCGACCCTTTTCTCGACCATCTGGTTCGGTGCCTTTGGCGGCGTCGGTCTTTACGAAACGCTCGATGGCCAGGGCGAACTCCTTGCGATGACACAGACCAATGTCGAGCGCATGACCTTCGCGCTTCTGGACCGCTTGCCACTTGCCACACTGACGACGCTTGCAACGATCGCTGCCGCGTTTCTTTTCATTGTCACCAGCGTCGTCAGCGCCGCCTTCGTGCTCGGCATGTTCTCAACAGGCGGCAATCCCGACCCGAGTGCGAAAGTGCGGGTCATCTGGGGAGGTCTGCTCGGTGTCCTGGGCGCGGCCATGATCCTGTCGGGCTCCATGAACGCCGTCAAAACGCTGATCGCACTCGGAGCCCTACCATTCGTTTTCATCACCGTTCTCCTGATGACGTGCCTGGTAAAAGCGCTCCTTCAAGACGGAACAAGCGAGGTCAATCATGCTGATCGGTGATCCAGTAGACACTTTCCTGAACCTTAGCACCTTCGCTTTCATCGGAGCGATGATCTGGATCCTGATGCGAAAGCCCCCAGCCTAGAGCATTTCGTGAAAAGCTTTGTTTGACGGTTTGCCCGAAACGCCACAAGTCAGCCGGTTCAAATCCCAACCGTCAGATCAGGCCTTGTGAGCATCAGCCAGATGATCGCAAGGACCGCAAAAAAAGCCGGAAACCCGCACGCGAACCATATCCGATAGAGCCTGTGATATTCGTCCGGCAACGGCGCACCATCGGCGGCAGCGTCTTGCGCCAGCCGGCGCATCCTGATCTGGATCCAGACAACCGGAAGCCAGAAAACACCGACGAAAACATAAAGACACAGGGACACCAGAACCCAGCCTTCCAGGAGCGGCCAGCCGATCTCGCGTGTCAGAAGATACCCCGTAACGGGCTGAAAAATAGCCGCCGTAGCCGTGAAAATGGTATCTGCCACAACGACAATTCCGGCAACATGGGCAATCAGAACCGGGTCCTGAGACCGGTTGGACATGACCATGAAAAACGCAATACCAGCGCCGGTCCCCAGTAGCACACAGGCGCCGGTCACATGGGCAAAGCGGAGCAGATCGTACCACATCACCGTTCCTCCAGGACAAGTGCGACAAGAAGGGCGAGTGCCATTCCCGGAAGGACTTTCACAAAAACACCAAGCGGATCGAGCCAGAGGTGCGGCGTCAGGACTGATCCTGCAGTCAGATAGACCGCGGAAAGGGCAATCATGCCGAGGCATGCCAAGCGTGTCCATCGTCGGAACAAGACGGCAAGTCCAAGGACGAGATCGAAAATAGAGCCGGATACCACCGCTCCGGCCGCGAGCGATGCCGAGACCCCCTGGTCAGTAAGAACCGCCGTCGCCTTGCTGAAAGACACCAGTCCGAACATGCCGGACAACAGCCAAAACAGCGACAGACAGCCGATCGCCAGGGGGAGTGCTAGATACAAACGCGAAAACATGCGCTCCTGCGCTGTCGCAGGCATCTCGTCCAGTGTCTCGCGCAGCGATTTCAGCGGCGCGCCACCCAGTTTCTGCCAGGTGTCCGGGTCACCGGAGATCCCGGCTTCAAGCGATCGCAGGGCATTCGTTCTGAGCGGTGAACGCCAGCCCAGCCACCCGAGCGCATCGGCTGAGCGTCCCAGCAGCTTAAGTGACCACGCAGGCACTTTGACCCGGAACCGCCAGGCAGGAAATCCCAGCCAGGCGCGCAGCTTTTCGGTCAACTCGGAAAACGTCTGAGATCCTGTTTCCGTCAGGTCCGCAACAAAACGGGTCCCCATCCGGCCTTCCGCCGCTTCCGCAACGGCGTCTGCAAGATCGCCGACATGGATTGTCTGAACCTTCGCCTTCGGCATGATCATGCCCTGAACGGCGGGAAAAGCGGCCGCCGCTCGCAACAGCGCCGTACCGCCATAGGCCTGCGCCCCAAGAACAAGCACCGGACGCAACACGATCCACTCAACAGCGGACGACATGATGATCGCATCACCCTTTGCCTTGGTACGAAAAAAGTCGGTCGGCGCATCTTCCGATACACCGGCTGCAGAAATCTGAATGAATTTTGTGTTTGTGCCGGAAAGCGCCTCGCAAACACGGCTCACAGCCGTTTCGTGGATGGCTTTCAGATTGTCGCGCGCACCATCCTGAAGCGCGCCGGACGCGTTCACGACGACGTCGGCGTCTGTCAGAAGCTGTTTCCAGTCGCTTGCCGATGTTTGGGCGATATCACGGATCGACCATTCGATATCGGGGAATTCGGCTCTCGCAAGCGCTGAAGAGCGCCCGACACCTGTGACTGAAAAGCCCTTTTGCTTCAGCGCCCTGACACAGGCAGCCCCGATAAAGCCATAGGCTCCGAGAACAACGGCTTTCTTTTTCATGCGCTCTGCCTTGCTGGATGACGCCCGGTTGTGTTTTAGCTGCTTCACCTCTTCAATGAAACGTAAAAAGGCCGCCTCAAGAGGCGGCCTTTTCAACTACATAAACGTGCAAGGATCCATCACATCTTGTCGGTCACGGCCGTTGATGTCGCGCCTTCAGGCTCCTTGGTGATGACCGGATCGGAACCACCGGCCAGTAAGGATTTCACGGTGCGGTCGTAAGCGGCCATGTCGAGTTTGCCGTCAGAGCCGTCTACCAGCTTGACGATCTCGCCAACCATGCGAACCTGATGTTTTTCGGTCTGAGCGCCGGTGGCATCGTTTTCCAGAACGATTTCCGCTGCTTCTTCAGGGTTTTCCGCTGCATAAGCCCAACCCTTCATGGATGCACGCACGAACCGCGCCAGCTTGTCGACCATCGCCGGATCTTCCAGGCTTTCTTCCAGCACGTAGAGACCGTCTTCAAGTGTCGCAACACCCTGGTCTTCATACTTGAAAACCACCAGCTCTTCCTCCGGAATGCCGGCGTCAATGACCTGCCAGTATTCGTTGTAGGTCATCGTGGAGATGCAGTCCGCCTGTTTCTGCAGGATCGGATCCACGTTGAAGCCCTGCTTGAGAACAGTCACGCCCGCATCACCGCCTTCTGTCGGAATTCCGAGCTGGCTCATCCAGGACAGGAACGGATATTCATTTCCGAAGAACCATACGCCGAGCGTCTTGCCCTTGAAGTCGTCTGGAGAGGTAATGCCGGTGTCTTTGCGACAGGTCAGCATCATGCCCGACTTCTTGAACGGCTGCGCGATGTTGACAAGCGGCACACCCTTTTCACGGGAAGCCAACGCAGACGGCATCCAGTCGATGATCACATCGGCGCCGCCACCGGCGATCACCTGGGGTGGCGCAATGTCCGGACCACCGGGCTTGATGGTAACGTCGAGGTCTTCCTCTTCATAAAATCCTTTGTCCTTGGCCACATAGTAGCCGGCAAACTGGCCCTGGGTGACCCACTTCAATTGCAATGTCAGTTCATCTGCTGCCTGAGCGGCGCCGGACACCAAACCCATGCCAAGTGCAGATACAAGCGCGAGACTTTTTATTGTCTTCATTGCCATTCCCCTATTGGTTATGGACCCTGCCCATCGGCTGAGTCCTTCTCTGGAGTTTCAAACCTTTCCGCAGCAATACACCGGGCGGTCCCACCCACACCGATCATGTGCTGCAATCCGGTCAGCGCGTGAATGAACGGGCATTTTGCCTTCTGAACATCCGAGACTGACCAAATGGTCAAGAAAATCTAGAAAGGTGCTGCCTCACCGGTCAAGGTTATTTTTTCATCAAGCCCCGATTTCGGGCAATTTTACACGTATGAAACGATGCGCGCTGTGATTGCCAGTCCTCAAGCACGCATGAAAAACGGTCAAACAGCAGACCGGAACAAGGATTGCTTCGCTGTCATATCCGGCATCCTGCTGGCCATAACCGTTCCGTCAGGTTTTCGCCGTGGCGTCCAAAACGCCAGGCGCGGCATGCAAAAGCGCGACGATCCTGTCGAGCAGATCCTTGCGCTCATTACTGCCGTCAGCCGAGTAGTTGAGGTTTTTGAAGAGCGAAGTCTGTTCCGTGAAGAACTTGCGCACGGCGTCCTTGTCCTCAAAAGCAAAGTCGGTCCTGGCAATCCTGTAGACCAGATCGAATGTTTCCTGCTGGCGTGCCAGGGGCGCGGACACGTCAACATCATCGAACGCATCCTGCTGCAGGTAAACCATATCGAGAAAGAGCGCCTTCTGCTGAAGGACGAAATCCTCTGTCGAGACCCCTTCTTCGCCCGTCACCTGCATCATGCGGGTGATCTCGTCACCCTTTCGGAGAAGTTCGATCATCTCCTCGACCCGCGGCACCCAGTCGGGGCCGATGTTGTTCTGATACCAGTCGCCAAGCTGACTGTGGTAGCGCGACCAGGACAACAAGGGATCGACCGCAGGATAAAACCGCTTGTAGGCCCGCTCGGAAGAAAGCCCGAGGAACGTCTTGACGGTCCCGAGCGTGGACTGCGTTACCGGCTCTTCGAAATTGCCGCCGGCCGGAGACACCGTGCCAATCATGGTAAGGCTGCCGGTCTCGCCACCAGCCGTCCGCAGGACACCGGCGCGCTCGTAGACGCCTTTGATGGCCGAATCGAGATAAGCGGGGAATGCCTCTTCGCCCGGAATTTCCTCAAGACGGCCTGAGGTTTCACGCATTGCCTGCGCCCAACGGGACGTACTGTCGGCGATCAGCAGAACGTCATAACCCATCTGACGGTAGTATTCGCCAAGCGTGATGCCCGTGTAGATCGAAGCCTCGCGCGCAGCGACCGGCATTGAGGAGGTATTGCAGATGATCACCGTCCGGTCCATCAGCGTGCCATCTCCGGAAGGGTCCGGCTGGTGCGGGAACTCCGTGATCGTTTCGACCACCTCACCGGCCCGCTCGCCACATGCAACGACAATCACGATGTTCACTGCGGAAAAGCGCGAGATCAGGGATTGCAGGACCGTCTTTCCGGCACCGAACGGTCCAGGGATACAGCCCATGCCCCCCCGGGCAATGGGAAAGAACGTATCGATCAGGCGCAGCGTGGTGATCAGGGGTTCGCTGGGGTAAAGCCGCTCGCTTTGACCTGCCTTGACGAGACCTTCGGGAAGGGCGCGCCTTACGGGCCAATGCTGAACCATCGTCAGATCGCGGGTTTCGCCGCGATCGTTCTTCAGCGTGATCACGACTTCGCTGATGGTGAAGGTGCCTTCCCGAACCCTTTCGACGGACCAGCTTCCCGTCATGGAGAACGGCGCCATCACCTTGTGTTCGAAACGCCCTTCCGGCACCGTGCCGAGCGTGTCTCCCGCCTTGACGGGATCCCCTGCCTTGACCTTCGGCTCGAACGCCCATTTGCGGGTTTCATCCAGGACATTGGTCAAGACACCCCGGGGCAGAAAGAACCCGTGCTCAGCGGCAATTTCGGCGAGCGGGTTCTGAAGGCCGTCGAATACGGTGCTGAGCAGGCCGGGCCCAAGAGCAACAGACAGCATTTCACCGCTCTGGATAACCTTGTCGCCCACGCGCACGCCGGCAGTGCTTTCAAACACCTGCGCCTCGGCCGACTTGCCGCGCACGCGCAGGACCTCGGCCTTCAGATATTCCCTCGGCTTGCCCTCGCGCTCGGGTCCGTGTGGAATGATATAGACCACTTCGTTCTTGATGAGAGGCGCGTTTTCCAGCGGCGCAAGCGTGACCAGATCGTCCTGGACTGCAATGATCTCGGCAGTCGGTTCCGGAAGCTGAACATGGCTTGTCATGAAGAGATTCCCTCGAGCGGTGGTGAAGTGGTTGAGAGAAGGTCTGCGTTGGTCCGAGCCTTTTCTGCAGACGAACCTTCAAGCGCTGCCGTCACCAGAGTTTCGAGACGGTTACGCGCATCGGTTTCGTTGTAGCGCGACCAGCGCTCGACAATGACCCAGCGCAAGACATAGATGGCGACCGCCTCGAAATCGAATTCGTGAAGGGCGCCATAGTGATCGAGCTGACGGAACACCTGCGTGAGCGACAGCCGCTCCATGGCAATATGGTCGCCAGACTGCATCAGGCGATATGCTTCCGCGATCCATGGCATGAAATGCCCGAGCCCAAAGGCCGGATCGCTCCAATTCGCCTTGATTTGCGCGCACCAACGGCCATAGCCCCATAGCGCAATGTCTCCGGCGGCTTCCTGACCGTCCCGCCGCCTGCGCAGGGCTGCGATCAGTGTTCTGGTCTCCATGCGCGTTCCAACCAGGTGCTGCAGATCCGGGTAGTCCTTCAAGTCGTCCATGACCTGTTTCGCGCGACGGATAACCTCCAGATCCTGATCATATTTGGCTACACCGGCCCATGCAGTGATTTCCACCAGTTCGCGCAGGAGCTTTCTGTGGTCCGTTTCCAGCATCGACAAGCGTTGCCTTAACCGGAATTCGGAAATTGGAACCTCCTTGCGGGTGAACAATTCACCCAGATACGGAAGGCTGGTCACCAGTGCGATATATTGGTGCGGTGCGGACATGGTTACCGGAGAACCCCTTCCATCACCGCACGCAAACGTGGCTGAAGATGACGCTTCAGCAAGCTTGCGATTGCTTCTTCGGTGAGATCGATGGAGACATTCCTGTCGGTGAGCTTGACCTTGATGCCGTCAAAACCGGGAGCGGTGGAGAAGGTCACACCCTCACGCAGTGCCTCGCCCGCGAGCGCGATGACGAAGTGGGTCAGTGTGCCCGGCTCAACCGCCTCAGGCGACTGCTTCAGTTCCTCGAAGGTTACGACCTTTTCGGGCAGGATGATTTCCATCGGCTCCGTGTCGCTGACAGATGCGTTGTCCTTGGCGTTGGCCGCCATCGCCAGAATGAGCTTTTGCAGATATTGCTGGTCGTCGAGCGTCGTGCCCACAAGCCGGCCTGCTTCCTGCTGGATCCGGTCGCCGAGTTCATTTCTGAGGCTGAGAACCAGGTCCCGAGCGGCCACCTTCAATCCGTCTTCGGTGGCCGCCTTTTCCTTTGCCGCTTCTGCCCGTGCCTCATTGAGCATGGCATCCGCTTTCTTCTGGGCTTCATTTACGATGTCCTCGGCCTTTGCCTTGGCCTTCGCAAGGATTTCGTCACCCTCGTTTTGACCGGCCGACACGCCCTCCGATTTCAAACGTTCGATCAATGCCTGGACGCCCGCACCGGCGGCATTTTCAAGATCGGTCACCTCTTTGTCCCTGGACATGTCCGTCTCCTAGCTCGGGATAGAGCCGGCCAGCACCAGCGCAAAGACAAGGGCGAAAACCGAAAACCCCTCAAGCACTGCCGCCGGGGCGAGCGAGATCCCGAAAATCTCAGGCTTTGCCTTGGACGCATGGATCGCCGACGCAAGCACTTCGCCCTGGCGGATCCCGGTGACAAGCATCGTGAATCCGGACAGAACGCCTATGCCGAAGAGCGCCGCCCCGTTCGCCGCATCCACACTTGATTGCTGCAGCGAGAACATGATCACGATGCCGTAGATCACCTGAGAAGAGGGCATGAGCGATACGCCGATGAAACGGCCGTAACCGCCGTCACTGTCCAACATGGCGCCAATGGCGGCGCTGCCGCCAAGCGCGCACCCCCAGGCACTGCCGATCGCCCCGAGGGCAACCGGCGCGTACAGCCCGAACCAGCCGAGAGCCACAACGAATTCGTTCACAGGCGTGTCTCCTCTTTCTTGAACGGACGGAAAGGCTTGCCTTCGTCCTTCAAACCCCAATTGAAAAACTCAATGACATTCAGACGCAGTCCATGAACACAGCCGGCGATCAGACCGAGCCCTATGTTGATCGCATGGCCAATGGCAAGCACGAGGATCGCAATCAGAATGCCGATCCCCGGAACCGCGTGGTTTAGCTGTCCGGACAGCGAGTTGATGGTCTCCGCCAGAGAAGCAGCTGCAAGCCCCAGGGCAAACAGGCGCATGTAGCTTAAAACGTCGGAGAAGATGTTGACGATGCGCGCGAGCGCCGCCAGGCCGTCGAACACACGCAGCCCGCCGGACGAGACGGAATCAACTTGCCGGTCGCTGCCGAAAAAGCCAACTAGAAGCAATCCCCCAACGACCGACACCGGTCCGCTGGTCGCAAAAAGCGTACCCTGGCCCAGAAACGTCGCAAGCCCGCCAAGAGCGACCATGCACCAGCCGAACGGCTGAAACCGGGCGCTCGGTGTCTTCGCGTTGAGCGCACGCATGATATTTGCCAGAACGATATGAACCACGCCGATTGTCAGCGTGATCTTCATCATGGCGTCGACGTTTTTCAGATCGAGAACCTTGAGGTGCGCCAGAAAGCTGCCCTGCGGCGGGGCGATGCCAAAGTAGCTGCCTGTCGCAACGCCAAAAGCCGTTGTCGAGATCATCAGCCAGGTCGACATGCGCAGCATGCGGACTCCGAGCTCAGAACCGGCAAATCGCTTCCGGAAGAGGAACAGGACGAGCAACAGCAGAAGCCCGTAACCGGCATCGGTCATGATCATCCCGAAAAAGATGATGAATGACACATAGACGATCGCCGACGGGTCCCAGTCCCGATAACCGGGCGTCTGGTAGAACTCAACAAGGTCTTCGCCACCTTCCATGGAAGGCATGTTCTGAAGAAGCGTCGGAGGTCTGTCCTTGTCCGAGACCTCTTCGAACAAAACCGCTACTCCGAGCCCGCCGGCAAGATCCTCTATCCCGGAAATCTGGTCCTGGCGCGCCCAGGCCTGCAACACGAAGACGCGTTCACTGTCTGCCGTTTCAAGGCCGGCCCGCTGCCGGGCCGAGCGGTCTCGTGCCGCGGCAAGGTTCTGTCCCAGAACGTAACGCCACTTCGTGAGAGACTGCCGCTCCAGTTCAAGGTCTTCAAGTTCTATCGCGGCTTGTTCATGACGCTGCCGGAGTTGCGAAAGCGACAATGCTCCCACGTGAACGCGCGGAACGGGCATGGCATCGGACGGCGGTTCGTCAGGCGACAGCACGACCACATAGGCCCGATACCTGTCTCGGTGCACGACTTCCATAACCTTGCCGGCAGGGTCGATCAGGTCGATTTTTCCTGTCGGTACAACGTAAAACCACAATCGGTTGTCGCCGATTTCGGCAAGATCGGAAAAGCTGAACTCACCCCAGGGTTCGACATCCCGTATCCGGCGCTCCAGCTGTACAAGGCGGTCCTGGCAGACCTTCAATGACTTGCGATTGTGAAGCGCCTGAGACACGACGCCTTCCAGATCGAAGTCGTCTGAAACAGTCACAGGCCGTCGCTGCACCGGGCCCTCCACAAGCCAACGCAAAGCCTCCACTGCTTCGCGCCCCAGGCCTTCCGGCACCGCCTCCAATTCCTTTTGCGCAGAACTGAGCGGTATCAGATGAAGAGAGCCGAATGTCTGTGCGGCCTCCAGCACCTTGTCCTTGTCATCCAGGATGCCGATCAAATTGACCTTGACGAGCGGAACGATGGTCATAAGTCGGCCATCCTTTCCTCCGCTGCGCGCGCCGCCGTCTTCCGCTTGGAAATCTTTGCGCGCACCACCGCGTCACGCTCGGCGTCTGCCAGCGCCATGCGGATCTTCTTGATGTTCTGCGCCGCTCTTGGGATAAGCACCTTCTCGAACAAATTGACCCGCCGCGAGATGACGGCCTCAGCCTCGACAAGCTTTGCAATCCTTTCGCGGGCGACCTCGCGTTCCAGATTGAGACGCAGCAGGTCCCGCATCCCTTCTACGTAGGGGTCGACCCAGTGCGGTCGTGCGAGCAGCGAATAGGGTTCCGTTTCAACTTCAATATCTTCCAGAACAGGCAAGATCGTTCCGGAGAGGTTCTGCTCGCCCCTGACTGCCGCCTTCAGTCTCACCAAACCCTCAAGCGGGACATGCGTGTTGGCGATCATTGGCAAGGTCGCTGCAAGATCCTTGAAGCGCTGCTCATAGTCCTTTTCAAGACGTGCGAGCGTTTCCTTGGCCTTTGCCCGTTCCGCCATGATTTGCAGCCGCTTCAGTTCAAGCGACGGCAAGAAGCGTTTGTACTCGGCAAGCTGTGTGCTTTCCCTTGCAAGCGACGATTTGTTGAGTGCCAGTTTTGCCATCAGGCAACAGCCTCTTCAGCATCGTTCGAGGCTGGTTTTTTGCCCTTCGGAAAATACTTGTCGATCAGTCCCTGTTTCATCAAAAGCTGCTCAGGCTCGAAACATTCGGCCAGTGTCTGCCAGCAAAGGTCCAATGCATCTTCGAGCGGCCGGGACACTTCGATATCCATGAAACGCTCGCGGAACAGCGCGCCGAATTTCAGGAGCTGGCGATCATAATCGGAGAGTTCAAACGCCATAGACTGCTTCTGCTCGGCATCGCGTGCACCGGAATAGAACCGGATCATGGTGTTCATGATCTGGTTGTGATCCTCCCGGGTGACCTTGCCGATCACATGCTGTTTGAGCCGCGACAACGAGCCAAAGGGGTCGATGACCCCGCTGTGAAGGTAGAACTGGCCTTCGGTTATGTAGCCGGTGTTATCCGGCACCGGATGGGTGACATCATTCCCGGGCATGGTTGTGACCGTCAGGATCGTTACCGACCCCGAGCCCTTGAAGTCGCAAGCTTTTTCATACCTTCGTGCGAGCTGCGAATAGAGATCTCCCGGATAGCCGCGGTTTGCCGGAACCCGCTCCATGGCAATGGACACTTCCTTCATGGCGTCTGCGAAAGCTGTCATGTCCGTGAGAAGAACCAGGACCCGCTTTCCTTCTTCAACCGCGAATCTCTCTGCGACGGCTAGCGCCATGTCGGGGACTTGCAGCCGCTCGACGACCGGATCAGAGGCCTGGTTGATGAACATGACCGTCCGGGGGAATACACCTGCGTCTTCAAACTGCTTCCGGAAGAACGCATAATCGTCGAAAATCAGGCCGAGACCACCGAAGACCACGATGTCCGCATCCGCCTGAATACCGATGCGCGCCAGAAACGGGTTGTAGGGTTCACCCGAGACCGAGAAGATCGGGATTTTCTGGCTCTCCACGAGGCAATTGAAAATGTCGATCATCGGCACGTCGGTGCGGATCATCCGCGATGCCAAAACCCGTTTCATTGGATTGGCAGACGGTCCGCCGATCGGAACGGTCGGATCACTCGACAGATCCGGCCCCTGATCGATCGGGTGTCCGGCACCGTCAAAGACCCGCCCCAGGATATTGTCTGAATAAGTTACTTTTGCAGGCTCACCCAGGAAACGAACGGCGGCATTGTTTGCAAGTCCCTTGGTCCCTGAGTTGACCTGAAGGGAGACCATGTCCTTGTCGATATTGATGACCTGCGCCAGCGAAGTGCCGCCGTCTCCTGCCTCGACCACCGCAAGGTCCCCGAGGCAGGGCCGACCTTCAGACTCCGATTTCGACGCAGAGACCTGGATCCGAATGATATCACCGACAATATCGACAATGCGGGTATGGGAGACGAGCATTTTTGCCCCTTGGAATGAAACCGAGCCTTTTTCCAATACACCGGGCGAAACCGGCAGACCGCGCGCGCCTGACGTATCCGGTGCTATCTTAAGCGGGTTTTTCGACCAGACACAACCAGTGCATGAAGCACCAGAGGTCACCCCTCTCAACCGGATCGAAGTTAATGGACGAATGATAACGCGCGTATGACCTGGATCATTTTTGCCACGACCCTTTCATCATTTGAGCGGCGTCGCGTCGCGATGACCAATCCGTATTGTCACCAGGGGCGTCTGAGCCAGGCTACGCAGGAATGGTGCGGGAGCCTCCATGCGTTGCAATCGGCAGCAGTTTTTACTCAGCCACAGAGACACTCGAACACGGTAAGAAGTAACCGTAATCAGTTTGAAACAGCAAAAAAAGCTTCAAAAAATACAACCATGCCCACAATTATTGGTTATATCTTCCCATACGTAAATTTTTACATTGAACAATGCACTCATTAACCACAATCCATCATTTAACTGGGCATTTTGTACAATTTTCTATTTATTTTTTGCTGCGTTGATGTTTTGTTAACTTAACAATTCAAATTCCAAACAGTTTTATGCACTAACTTAGACACTTTCTTGGTTTTTGCTATTGGTGCGTGTGGAGGGCAATTTGACGGACCATGTGACTGATCACTCTCTTGAACTCACGCCACCGCCAAATTCAGCTGACCGTACTGCATCCAGCTCCCGTCCAGACAAGACCCGACCCGCTTCCGGTTCGCCAGAAGCGCCGAAACCGGTGGTGCGGAGCGATCTTGGAACGATCCTGCTTCATTGGACGCTTGTGGTTGCAATCGTCACCAGCCTGGTAACCGGCCTGAGGTTGTCAGCGGATGCGGAAGAATCGTGGTTCGCCAAGCTCTTCGAACCGATTTTGCCACAAGGTGAAATCTGGACCTGGCACTACCTGTCTGCAGTATTCGTTCTGGCCCTGATTTTCGCCTACGCAGCCTATATGTCCGCCGCTCGGCTGAAACGACGCGTGTCCTCGAAAAAAATCGTGGTCCTGTCACTGCCAGCAAGCAACAAGCTGCGCATCGCCGCAGTCAATGTCATTGCCTACTGGATCCTGTTCGCTGCGGTCCTTGTTCTGACTGCAACCGGTGTTCTGCTCTATCTTGGGCATGGCGGCCTTTGGGTGACGGTTCACTATGTGTCAGCGCTCACTGTTCTGGGCTACATCGTTGCGCACGTTGTTCTGCACTACTTCTACGGCGGGCTTGCCCAATTGCTCCGGCTGTTCCGGCCCCAGCCGCTTCGCCAGTTCCCGGGAATGGGAAAGTACCCGCTCGCAAAGTCGGCCGCACTCGGGGCCGTTGTCATCGCGGGTGCTCTCCTGCTGGATTTCGGCACGCGTGACGATCTGGTCGTGTCTCAGGCCTCTGCTCTTCCCAAACTGGACGGCGTTCTTGACGATGCCGCCTGGCAGGATGCACGTCCTGTCTTCGTGCGGACCAATCAGGGTGCCGGTTTGAGCGGCACGGGAGAGTCGATCGTTGAGGTTCGTGCAGCACAGGTCGGCGACAAGATCGCCTTCGCATTCCGTTGGGACGACAGCAACCGCTCCTTGAAACGCCATCCGCTCGTGAAATCCGAAGACGGTTGGCGGATGCTCAACAACCGGGCCGACATTTCCGACGAGACCGCGTACTACGAGGACAAGTTTTCCGTCGCATTTTCCAAAACGGATGCATTTGGCGGCGGTGACTCGACCCATATGGGCCCGAAACCTCTGGGTGACAAACCGCCCTCCCTGCACGGGCGCGGGCTTCACTACACGACAGACGGCAGCCTTATCGACGTCTGGCAATGGAAAGCCGCCCGCGGGGGCATGTTGGGCAAGGTGGACGATATGTGGTTTGGCACGCCTTTGGAGCCGAGCGAGGCACAGGTTGCCGGAACCAAGCGTTACAGCGCCGGATACGGCGCTGACGAAGGCAAATCCTTCTATGTCTACAACTACAAGAAACAGCCGGGATCGGATTACGGCGGAACCGTCGACGTCCTTCGCCTTCCTGCGGACCATATCAAAACGGCGGGACTGATGGGGAACCTCGATATGTCTATCGAGGCAACTGACGACGAGGGCTCCCAATGGTGGATGTTCGACAATGAGAGCGTTCCCTATTCCGCCGAGAAAGACAGCGAGATTCCTGTGGGCACTGTCATTCCAGGCGTCCTGATCACCGGCGAATATCTCGGCAGCCGCGCCGATCTGAACGGCGGTGCGAAGTGGCAGGACGGTTATTGGACGCTTGAAGTCGTTCGGGACATGGATACCGGAAATCATCAGGATCTGCCGATGGAGGATGGTCTTTTCGTGTGGGTGTCCGTCTTCGACCACAATCAGACCCGCCACACGCGTCACTCACGTCCCGTTCGACTGACAATCAATTGACAATGCAACGCACCATCACGGACAAAAACAATGTCGAAGAGCACCTGCACGGTTACGATCAACGGTAAGAAAATAAAGGCAAATGTTGGCGACACACTCATAGATGCGGGGCTTGGCGGAAGACTGGTCTTGCCGCACGACTGCTGTTCGGGCCAATGCGAAACCTGCAGAGTGCGTGTGCTCAACGGTCATGTCGACGCGCTCGGCACGGGTGAAAAGAGCACTGTGCTTGGCTGCCTCGCGGTGCTCGAGGGGGACGCGGAAATCTCCTATGACCCGGTTCCAATCGTGAAAACCCTGAAGGGCTCGGTGGAGGGTATCCGGAAAATCAAAGACGATTATCTGGAGATCCGCATTCGAACCGCCAAGCCCGTCACGTGGCTGCCTGGACAGTATCTTCGCGCCACGTTCAGCGGGTTTCCCGCCCGGGACTACAGCCCCACAACGCCGCTCAATCTCGATGCTGAGCAGGATGTGATCGTCTTCCACATCAAGGTCTATCCGAACAGTATTGTGTCCTCGAAACTCGGGTCTGACATTGGAATAGGTCACCCCGTGAAACTACGCGGTCCCTTCGGAAACGGTTTTTTGCGCAGGCAGAGCGAGCCCATCGTCCTCACGTCGACCGGAACCGGCTTTGCTCCCATATGGTCAATCGCGGTCGCAGCCATCCTGGGTCAGCCGGACCGTCCGATCAGACTTATCGTCGGCTCAAGGACACGGGATGGTCTTTACATGCGGGATGCCGTTCGCTGGCTTCAAACCCGTGGCGTCCCTATCACATTGACGGCAAGCGACGGCGACGACGATACGGTGATGACCGCGCGCCCCTGTGAACTTCTCGGCGAGCTGACATCCGATCATGTGATCTATTCGGCCGGAGCGCCTTCACATGTGGAAGCGACGCGGGAAATTGCGCGTCAGGCCGGCGCCACGTTCTACGCGGATCCATTCTATGTAGCTGAAGAGACTTCGGGATTGAAAAGCCTCGCCACCAGCCTCATTCGCAAGGCAAAAACACCTTTCGTGACTGCCGCAGCGCGGTGAGAGCGGACTGCCGGACGTTAGAGGCCCAAGACTATTGCGCAGCTGCCGTTAGTGGCGGCTGACAATCGAAGAGCAGCTCGTCCAATTGGGACACCGGCATTGGATGCCCGAGGAAATACCCTTGCGCGTCGGTGCAACCGATGTCTTTGAGCATCTCCAGCAGGAGTTCAGTCTCGACGCCCTCGGCCGTGGTTGTCATATCGAGGTTTTTCGCGAGATCTATCACAGCCTTGACGATCGACACGGATTCGTCCGAATAGGCCATTGACCGGACGAATGACTGATCGATCTTGATTTTGTCGAACGGGAAACGGCGCAAGTAACTCAGCGATGAGTACCCCGTTCCGAAATCGTCCATGGATATCTTGACCCCCAGCGTTTTGGCCTGGTGCAAGGCATCGAGGATCTCTTCCGATTCTATGAGCAGGACGCTCTCCGTCACCTCCAGCTCGAGCCGGTCCGCCCTGAAGTCCGATTTGGAAAGCGCACCGATGAGGACCGGTCCAAAGCCATGACCGCGCAGCTGGCGCGGCGAGAGATTGACGGCAACCCGCAAATGATCCGGCCATTCAGAGGCCCTGCGGCAGGCCTCGTTCAAGACCCATTCGCCGAGTGGAACGATCAGGCCAGTATCCTCAGCAAGCGGGATGAACTCCATGGGCGGAACCATGCCACGCTTGGGGTGGTTCCAGCGTACAAGCGCTTCAAATCCGGTGATTGCGTTGTTTGCGAGCGAATACTGCGGTTGGAAATAAAGCTCCAGTTCGTCGTTCGCGATTGCGTGGCGCAGATCCGTGATCAGTTCACGACGCTCATTGACCGCGGTTCCCATGTCGGACTCAAAGAACCGATGCGTGTTGCGTCCGTCTTCCTTGGCCTGATAGAGCGCAAGGTCAGCCTGTTTGAAGAGCTCATCGCCGGCGACATCGGCCCCATGCGACAGGGTGATGCCGACACTCACGCCGATGACGATTTCGTGGTCTGCAATCTGGAAAGGTTTGGACAATTCCCAAATAACCGATTGCGCCAGTTCATCGACCGCATAGACGCTCACCGGAAGATCCGTCAGGATCGCGAACTCGTCGCCACCCAAGCGGACGACCAGTTCTCTCTCGCTGATCAGGTCCTTCAGCCGCTCGGCGACCTGGCGCAACAGTTCGTCGCCGATCGGATGACCAAGGGAGTCGTTGACCGTTTTGAACTCGTCGAGATCAAGGCACAAAATGCCAAATTCGCCGCCCTGCGATTTCTGCCGCTTCAGCAGAGCTTCCAGCTGATCCCGGAACTCTATCCGATTGGGCAACTGGGTCAGCATGTCGTGCCGCGCAAGGAATGCAAGGCGGTCGCGCGCTTCCTGCCGTTCGGTGATGTCCTCGGAGATCGCAACCCAACCGCCATCACAAAGCGGCTGACGGGTCGTCAGAACGATCCTGCCCGAACGGATCCTGACCATTTCAGTGCTTTGCTGACCGCCTTTCGTCCGTGCGAAAGGCAGGTTGGTCTCTTTGGTGACCGGTACATCGGTTTCCACCAGTTCGACATCGAGCACGTCCGCAATGTCGGCCGAGGACATGCCGGGGCGTATCGTCTCTTCGCTGAGTTCGAACAACTCGGCGTACCGCTGGTTGGAAACGATGAGCCTGCCCCTCGAGTCGAACATGCAAAGTCCGTGGGACATGTTGTTCAAGGCGGCATCAAACAGAACATTTTGCTCCCGCAGCTTCGCTTCCTGGGACCTTAAGATAGTGTTCTTTTCGTGCACCCTTACCCGGAGGGCGTCGCGTTCCTTGACCGACCTTTGCAGCGACACGACGGATCTGGCGATGTCGCCAACTTCATCGAGACGCTCCGTGCCCACGACCCGGTTTTCGAAATCGCCGGCAGCAATGCCCGACAGAACTCTTGTGATCTTTGTCAAGGGACGCGTGATCTGCCGTGAAAGCAGAAAAGCAACGGCTGCAAAAGCGGCAAGGGCAAGCAAGCCGAAGAGAAACAGCCGCTTCAGCAATTTGGATTCTTCTTCTGTACCGATCCTTGTAAGCTCGCTCTGCGTTTCCGTGAGCTGTTCAATCGGCAGGAGCGCGCATATCGACATGGGAGCAATCGGCATCCCGCATTTGATCACGTGACGGCCTCCAGCGGTGATATGGCGCGCATCGGCAGAAGCCTCGATGTCTTTGATGGATCCACTGAAACTGGCTCTGGAGATGATCTCATTGTTGTGGACGACCACCAGGCCGAATGAGTTGATGTCCGCCAGGTCGGTCAGCATGGGCTCATGCTCCCGCAGCCAGCGTTGCGCCAGCAAGCCTCCGACCACATAGCCGAAATCATCGAAGACAGGCACGAACATGACCTGTGAAAGGGCGTTCACGTTTTTACCGGGAACAAAAACCCGCGACTCTTCCTTTGTCAGAATACGGTTAAAGATCAGAGGTTTATCTGGCATGCTGTCACGCAATGAACGCGTGATGTCTTCATGAAACCCAAGTTTCGGGAGCTCGGACCCAAGCGCAACGATGTCCGTGTCATAGGAGGAAGATCCAACGATGCGCCCCCGATCGTCCAGAACGACAATTCCATCGATATCGTCCAGCGCGGCGAATGGTCCAAGCAACTCGGACATAGCGACATTGTTTCGTGACTCGATCGCTTTTGTGATATTCGGGTCTGCCGCAATTGCACTCACCCGCCTGACACGGTCCTCGAACAGAAACTCGAGCCGCTTTCCGGCCAGCTTCACGTCTGCATTCAGCGTCTCCAGAACTCTGGACTGCGACAACTGAAGCAACTCGCTCTGCTGCCGCGCCATGCTGTCTTCCAACTGATACGCGACCAGTCCGATCAAACCTGCAAAGGCACACAGCGCTGTGAAAACAGCGCCGTATGTATAATGCCAGAGAAGGGATGAGTGACGTATCATTTGGTCAGGGTGCTATTGCTTTACGGGAACACCGCCGAAATTCTCGATCAGTTCACTTGCACCATCCGACCGGCTGAAATCGATGAAGGCCTCCATCTGACCGTCCATCGTCCCCTGCTTGTAGATAAGGGCCAAAGTGACTGCACTTGGATAGCCTGCGTCAGTCGGGTGATTTCCGTCGACTTTGAGTACGGACAATCCATCTTCGAGAGGCTTTGAATAGGGGCCGAACGCAATCGCACCCTCAACGTCCTTTGCCGTGTTGATTGCTTCTTGGGTTGTGACGGCCGTTTTCGACCGGGGCGAGAACTTCAACTGTTTCCAGCCCGGCATGGAAGAACGCAGAACCTGGAGCGTGCTGTCGGCATCTTCGCGCCGGACAAGCTTCACGCGCATGTCCGCGCCACCAAGATCGGACCAGTTGCTGATCTCACCGGTAAACAGTTTTACCAGATCTTCGCTCGAGATAGAGGTGATGCCAGTGGAAGGATGCGCAAAGATCGCACTCGGGATTTTTGCGATCGGCAGGTAAACGAGGCCGAAGTCAACTTCGCTATCCTTCAGGGGTCTTGCGACCCTGCCAAGCCGTTCTGCACCAGAACTCACGGCGGCAATCCCACCACCGGAACCGATGCTCGGAGGAATCGAAAGTTCGATGTCCGGATGAGCGGACTGGAAACCCTCTCCGATTTCGCGGAGCATTTCCAGACCGTCGCCTGTTCCGACCACGTTCAGTGTGGAATCAGCCGAGACAGAACCTGTTTGAGAGAAAATAACGCCCAGCGACAATGCCAAGCCAAATGCAAAGGTACGCATTACGACCACCCATGTTTATTTTGACAATCAAAGTGCCATCTCCAAGTTAATTAAAAACTAAAGTACCGATATTTTTTACAATTAACATGTTGTAAGAATTAATGAATGCAATAAATACGTATGTTGTTACAACTCAATTACAACTTAACTTTGCACGACATCTTCCCAAAGGTAATTTTTTCCTATTCCAGATCGCAAAATGCAATCACGAAAATCACACGGGCTTCCCGGGTTCGCTGGATTTTTTTAGAGAAAGGTTGAATTACTCAATTAAAGCCGGGGCAAAATCTGCCCGACAACTTAGTAATTGCAATGGCTTGCAGTTCCCGTTTCTTTTTGGGATTTTTCCATGGAGTTGGAACAACTGGAGGCTGTTTTCAGCTTAACAAAATTTTTCATGCCACCGGCGCAGCAGAACTGTTGCGAACAACAAGTTCCACATCAACAAAAACCGGCTTATCTTTTGCTATCTCGGCGTTCTTGTTCAGATCGATACATTCCAGCAGCAGAGCAGCCGCCTTTGTTCCGAGTGCGTGCCTGTCCTGACGAATGGTGGTCAGGGAAGGAACGTAAAAGTCCGACAGTTCAATGTCGTCAAATCCCACGACGGAAATATCTTCAGGCACCCTCAAGCCTCCCGCGGTCAAAGTGGACATCAGTCCGAAGGCCACCTGGTCCGAAGCGCAGAAAACCGCTGTCGGGCGATGCTTCATGCCGAGGATCCTGGTTGCTGCCAACCGGCCGGACTCAAGGGAAAAATCGCCTCGGATAATCCACTCATCGCGCGACGGCAAACCGAGCCGGGCACGCTCTTCCAGCATTCCCTCCCGGCGCGCATGTGTGAGGACGTTGTCAGAAGGCCCCGTGACATGCGCAATTTTTCGGTGCCCGAGCTCATAAAGATGTTGTACCGCGAGCCTGGCGCCCTGGATGTTGTCGCTTCTTACCGAGGGCAGCTGAGCGTTGTGCACCCATTCACAGGCAAAAACGATCTTGTCCGCGACCCCGTTTTCCCGGAATTGATGAAGCTCCTTTTCCGAAAGCCCACCATCGAGACAAATCATGCCGTCGATCTGAGAATCGAGAAAGTAGTCGACAAGGAACTTGCCGGTCGTTGCATGATCCTTCGTGTCTGCGATCAGAACGGATGTGTCTTCATCGCCAAAACGCTCGCTGATGCCTGCAAGTATTTTGGAAAAGAACGGATTTCCCAGGTTGGGCACGAGAACCAGCACGGCGCCCGCCTGACGCGTTCTGAGCGTTCGGGCCGCCTTGTTTACGCGGTAGCCGGTGGAGCGGATAGCGGCAAAAACACTTTCGCGGGTCGCTTCTGTCAAAAGGTTGGGATTGCTGAGTGCGCGGCTGACAGTGGCCGTTGAAACACCCGCTGCCCGGGCGACGTCTCGAATGCGCGCATTTTTCTGGACCAATGCCGTCTCCGGAAGTTTGTTTTGCGTTTGACCACATTCCGGGTTGACACAGAGCCATTTCCCTAGAATGATAAATGTAATCGATTACATCAATGATACTACAAAATGTAATCGATTACAAAGTGAGGCGAAAGCCACATTCAGAGGACAATCGAACACGCGGTGTTCGATGGGAGGATAACATGAAGTCATTACGCGTAGTTTTTGCTGCATCCACGGCTCTTTGCGCTGCAACGGCCGCAAACGCAACCGATCTCGAGGTTACCCATTGGTGGACATCGGGTGGCGAAGCGGCTGCTGTTGCTGAGTTCGCAAAGGCATTCGACGCAACGGGCAACAAGTGGGTTGACGGCGCTATCGCAGGTTCGGGTGGCACAGCACGTCCGATCATGATCAGCCGTATCACGGGCGGAGACCCGATGGGCGCCACGCAATTCAATCACGGCCGTCAGGCAGAAGAACTGGTCGAAGCCGGCCTCATGCGCGATCTCACCGATATTGCAGAAGAAGGTAACTGGAAGGAACTGGTGTTCCCGCCCTCCTTGCTCGACAGCTGCACGCTGGACGGCAAAATCTACTGCGTGCCGGTCAATATTCACTCGCCGCAATGGCTCTGGCTGAACAACGCCGCGTTTGAGGACAACGGCCTGGCTGTTCCCACCAACTGGGACGAATTTGTCGCCGCTGCACCTAAGCTTCAGGAAGCCGGCATCGTGCCGCTGGCAATGGGCCAGCAGCCTTGGCAGACAACGCTTGCGTTCCAAACGCTCCTGACTGCCCTGGCAGGCCCGGAAACCTACACGAAAGTTTTCGGCGAAAAGGATGCTGATATCGCTGGTGGGCCAGAAATGGCCAAGGTCTTTGAAGCGGCCGCAACGGCCCGGGATCTGGCGAAGGATTCCAATGTTCAGGCCTGGAACGATGCCACGAACCTGGTCATCACCGGCAAGGCCGGCGGCCAGATCATGGGTGACTGGGCGCAGGGTGAATTCCAAGTCGCCGAGCAGGTGGCCGGCAAGGACTATACCTGTCTGCCGGGCCTCGGCGTGAACGAAGTGATCCAGACAGGCGGTGATGCGTTCTACTTCCCGAAAGTGGATGACGAAGCGATCACGGCGGCACAGGGTGAACTTGCCAAGGTCATGATGGCTCCGGCGACGCAGGTCGCCTTCAACCTGAAAAAAGGATCTCTTCCCGTGCGCGGAGACGTGGACCTTTCAGCGGCGAATGACTGCATGCGCAAAGGCCTCGATATCCTGGCCAAAGGTGACATCATTCAAGGCCCCGACCAGCTCATGTCCGCCGACAGCCTGACGCAGGTCAACGACCTGTTTGTCGAGTTCTTCAACAATCCGGAAATGTCCGCCGAAGACGCACAGAAGCAATTAGCGTCGATCATCAGCAGCGCGGACTGATCCCGTCACCCTCCGCCGCCCGGACCGTCGTCGTCAACTTACGTCCGGGCGGCGTCCTCCAGCCCTGCGCGCAGAAATGCGCGCAGGGACTTCCGGGTGCATGCCGATACTTATTCAAAAAGGCTCTAGGACATGGCCGCAGCAACAGGCCCATCTAGGTGGCACAAGAATCTAAGCGCCAAAGTGGCGGCGCTGCCGATGATCACAACCGCTGTCGTCGTCTTCATCGGCGGAACGGCCTGGACAGTGGTTTATTCCTTCACGAATTCCAAGCTGCTTCCCAGAGAGAAATTTGTCGGCTTTGCGCAGTACGAGCGTCTCTGGAGCAGCAGCAAATGGTTGATATCCATTGAGAACCTGGCGATCTACGGTGCGTTTTCGCTGATCTTTTCGCTCCTCATCGGCTTCATGCTTGCAGCACTGCTCGACCAGAAGATCCGCTTTGAAGACACGTTCCGGACGATCCTGCTTTATCCGTTTGCGCTGAGTTTCATCGTGACCGGTCTTGCCTGGCAATGGATCCTCAATCCGGACTTCGGCGTGCAGGAGGTCGTGCGCAGTCTCGGCTGGGAGAGTTTTGCGTTCGATCCGCTTTATAATCCCGAAATTGTCATCTACGGCATACTCATTGCCGGTCTTTGGCAGGGGACGGGCCTTATCATGTGCCTCATGCTGGCGGGTTTGCGCGGCATCGACGAGGATATCTGGAAGGCCGCAAAGATCGACGGCATCCCGATGTGGAAGACCTACATCTTCATCGTCATTCCGATGATGCGGGGTATCTTCATTACCGCCATCGTCCTGATCGCATCCGGCATCATCAAGGTTTATGACCTGGTCGTTGCTCAAACGGGCGGCGGTCCCGGCATCTCCTCCGAAGTGCCCGCCAAATACGTCTACGACGCAATGTTTCTCTCACAAAACCTCGGGCAGGGCTTTGCCGCTTCGACCATGATGCTGCTCACGGTGGTCATCATCGTTGTGCCGTGGGCCTATCTCGAATTTGGAGGGAAGCGCCGTGGGTAACGTGACCAAAACCTCCGCTCAAGTAGAGCTCGCGCCCGCCGCTCAGGAGATGACCGGGCCACGCGGACGCAAGCCGCGCAAAGCGCTGTCGCGCCGCAATATCATGATCTACGGCACATTGATCGTGGTTTCGCTTTACTACCTCCTGCCGCTCTACGTCATGATCGTGACGTCGCTGAAGGGCATGCCCGAAATCCGGCTAGGCAACATCTTCTCGCCGCCGGTTGAGATCACCTTCCAGCCGTGGGTGAAGGCCTGGGCAGAAGCCTGTACTGGTCTCAATTGTGACGGCCTGTCGCGCGGGTTTTTCAACTCGGTCAGAATTCTCGTACCGTCGGTCATCCTTTCGATCGCGATTGCCTCCGTCAACGGCTATGCGCTCGCCAACTGGCGTTTCAAAGGATCCGAGACGTTCTTCACAATCCTGATCGTCGGTGCCTTCATCCCCTATCAGGTGATGATCTATCCGATCGTGATCATGCTGCGCGAAGTCGGCCTTTACGGCAGCCTGACCGGCCTGGTGATCGTGCACACGATTTTCGGCATGCCGATCCTGACCTTGCTGTTCCGAAACTACTTTGCATCGGTTCCGCAGGAGCTGTTCAAGGCCGCCCGCGTTGATGGCGCGGGGTTCTGGGGGATCTATTTCAGGATCATGGTTCCGATGAGCCTGCCGATTTTCGTGGTTGCAATGATCCTGCAGGTCACAGGTATCTGGAACGACTTCCTGTTCGGCGTCATCTACACCAAGCCGGACCTTTATCCGATGACCGTGCAGCTCAACAACATCGTCAACTCCACGCAGGGCGTTAAGGAATACAACGTCAACATGGCCGCGACGATCCTGACCGGGCTCGTGCCTCTCACCATCTATTTCATCTCCGGCAAACTCTTTGTCCGCGGCATCGCCGCCGGCGCCGTGAAAGGCTGAAGAGACGTCTCATGGAAACCAACTACAGCATCTCTATCAAGAACCTGGCTTTGAGCTTCGGAGCCCTCGATGTCCTGAAGGACCTCAACCTGAATGTCGGGCAAGGCGAATTTCTTGTTTTGCTCGGATCTTCAGGCTGCGGCAAGTCAACGCTGCTCAACTGCATCGCCGGGCTTCTGGATGTTTCGGACGGTCAGATCTTCATCGGCGGCCGGAACGTAACCTGGGAAGAGCCTTCCAAGCGAGGTATCGGCATGGTGTTTCAAAGCTATGCGCTCTACCCCCAGATGACCGTTGCCGGAAACCTGAGTTTCGGGTTGAAAAACGCCGGGTTGCCGAAAGCCGAGATCGAGGAACGGGTCAACCGCGCAGCGAAGATCCTCCAGATCGAGCCGCTGCTCAAGCGCAAACCCGCCGCTCTCTCCGGAGGACAACGCCAGCGCGCGGCGATCGGCCGGGCCCTTGTGCGCGATGCCGATGTCTTCCTGTTCGATGAGCCTCTCTCCAACCTCGACGCAAAGCTGCGCGCGGATCTCAGGGTCGAGATCAAGCAACTGCACCAGAAACTCAGCAACACGATGATCTATGTCACGCACGACCAGATCGAAGCGATGACGCTTGCCGACCGGATCGCGATCATGCGCGGCGGCCAGATCCTGCAGCTCGCCTCACCAAACGAGATCTACAACAGGCCCGCCAGCAAGTATGTCGCCGAATTCATCGGATCACCAACCATGAATTTCTTCGACGGCGAGATCGTCGGCGGCGACGGGCTGCGCTTTTCCACCGGCGATCAGCTGTTCCCGCTTGAGGGCTATCAGTTCCGGGACGACCTTCCGGTTCAGGGCCCTGCCTGGTTCGGCATACGGCCGGAACACATGGCCACCGGGGTCGAAGCACAGGCAGCCCCGATCCAATTGAACGGGCAGATCGAATTGCTGGAACCCCTCGGATCAGACACGCTTGCGCGGGTCGATATCGGCGGCCGGTCCATCTGGGTACGCATGGACGGACAGGCAAACGTGCATGACGGTGACAGCATCGTCGTCGGGTTCGACCCGGCACGGGCGAATATCTTCGAAAAATCAACTGAAAACCGGATCTAACAGACCTCCTCCAACCTTCAGGACAATCGTCATGAACGTGTCTTTTCAACTTTACTCCGCGCGCAATTTCTCACCGTGGGAACCTGTGCTCGAACATCTTGCAAACCTTGGCTACACGCAGGTGGAAGGGTTTGGCGCCGTCTACGAGGACGCCTCTGCCTTCAGAGCTCTTCTGGACAAGCATGGACTTGCGATGCCGTCGGGCCATTTCTTCCCGTTCGAGCAGTTCATGGATGATATCGGCAAGGTGCTGGATACGGCAAAAACGCTTGGGATGAAGCGTCTTTTCGTGCCCGCCATACCGCCAGAGCAACGCGCCGCGGATGCGAGTGCGTGGGTATCGCTTGCTCAAAATCTTGAGGAAATCGGGAAAAAAGTGCGCGACGCGGGACTGCGGTTCGGCTGGCACAATCACGATTTCGAGTTTGCCGCCTGCTCGGACGGCCGACTGCCCATGGATATCCTGATGGAAAGCGCGCCGAGCATCGAATGGGAGGCCGATATTGCCTGGATTGTTCGTGGTGGCCAGGATCCGCTTTTGTGGATCGACCGCTATGCCGACCGGATCACAACGGCCCACGTCAAGGATATCGCCCCTGAAGGCGAGTGCATTGATGAAGATGGCTGGGCCGATGTCGGTTATGGCGTCATGGACTGGAAAGGCCTGACCACCGCCTTACGCAACATCGATGTCGACCTGTTTGTCATGGAGCACGACAACCCCTCCGATTTCGAGCGCTTTGCGAGCCGCTCGATCACATCGTTCCAAAAGTTCTGAGGACCTGACATGACTGACAAACTTGGTATCGGCATCCTTGGATGCGGAAATATTTCGGCTGCCTACATGCGCCTTGCGCCCCTGTTTGAGGGCATCGAAGTGCGCGCATGCGCGGACCTCAATTCAGACGCCGCTAAGGCGCGGGCTGAAGAGTTCAACCTGAGAGCGGAAACCGTCGACGGCCTTCTGGCAGCAAACGATATCGACATCATCGTCAATCTGACGGTTCCAGCAGCGCATTTTGACGTCTCGAAAAGCATCCTGGAGGCAGGAAAACACGTCTATTCAGAAAAGCCGTTCGTCCTCAGTATTGAAGAAGGCCAGGCTCTTGCCAAACTCGCGGCCGAGAAGGGACTGCGTGTCGGATCCGCGCCAGATACGTTTTTGGGCGGCGCGCATCAGCTCGCCCGTCATTTGATCGATCAGGGTGCGGTCGGCCTCGTCACCTCGGGAACCTGTTTCGTGCAGAGCCCCGGCATGGAGATGTGGCACCCCAATCCGGACTTTTTCTTCCAGCCCGGCGGCGGCCCAATCCTCGACCTCGGCCCCTACTACGTTTCCAATCTTGTGCAACTGCTCGGGCCGGTCAAGCGGGTGACCGCCATGAGCTCATCCGGTTCGGAATACCGCACGATAACCTCCAAACCGCGCCATGGTGAAAAGATCAAGGTGGAGACACCAACAACGATCCATGCGGTCATGCAGTTCCATTCCGGCGCTCAGGTGACCTATTGCGCCAGCTGGGATGTCTGGCAGCACGGGCATTCCAACATGGAGCTGTACGGCCAGAACGGCACCCTGCACGTTCCAGATCCGAATTTCTTCGGCGGAGAGATCCGGATGACGGAGAAAGGAGCTTTCGTGACGGTGTCGGAGGACTGGAAACATCCCTTTTCCGTCGCGAATGACGGACCGCACGCGAATTACCGGACCGCTGGTCTGGCCGACATGGCCCTTGCCATTCTGCAGGGGCGCCCGCACCGATGCTCGCTTGAGTTTTCGCTCCATGTCGTAGATGTGATGACATCTATCCTCGCTTCCGGCGACGCGGGTGAGTACAAGGACATTCTCACCACATGCGAACGTCCTGAGGCCCTTGGCCCGCAAGCGGCGCAGGACCTGCTGGCTCAATCGGAGACATCATGACCTGGCAAGCTGCACAAGCACGTTATGACACTATGGAATACCGCCGATGCGGGAAATCCGGCCTGAAATTGCCGGTCATCTCGCTCGGCCTCTGGCATAATTTCGGCGGCGACACGCCACATGAACTGAAACGGGACATTGTCCGGACCGCGTTCGATCACGGCATTACCCATTTTGACCTCGCAAACAACTACGGTCCACCCCCCGGATCCGCCGAAGAAGCCTTCGGCGAGATCCTCAAGACCGACTTCGCGCCTTACCGGGATGAGATCATCATCTCCTCGAAGGCCGGTTATCGCATGTGGAGCGGACCCTATGGCGAATGGGGCAGCCGAAAGTATCTGATTGCGTCCTGCGAACAGTCTCTCAAGCGGATGGGCCTCGACTATGTCGATATTTTCTATTCGCACCGCTTCGACCCTGAGACGCCCCTGGAAGAAACGATGACGGCGCTGGACCAAATCGTGCGGTCCGGCAAGGCGCTTTATGCGGGCATTTCCTCTTACAATTCCAAAAGAACCCGTGAAGCCGCCGCTATCCTGAAAGAACTCGGAACCCCGTGCCTCATTCACCAGCCCAGCTACTCCATGATCAACCGCTGGGTGGAGGAAGACGGCCTGCTCGATACGCTTGAGGATCTCGGCATCGGATCCATCGCCTTTACGCCTTTGGCCCAGGGGATGCTGACGAATAAATATCTCAAGGGCATTCCGGAGGGCAGCCGGGCGACCCAGGGCAAATCGCTCAAGAACGAGTTTCTGAGCGAAGAAACGCTCAATGCGATCAGATCGCTCAATGCAATTGCCGAGCGGCGCGGGCAGAGCCTTGCACAGATGGCGTTGGGCTGGGTCTTGCGCAAGGGCCGCGTGACAACGGCGCTTATCGGTGCGAGCCGGCCAGAGCAGGTCACAGACTGCGCGGCGGTCGTGAACAACATGGAGTTCACGGACGCGGAGTTGCAGGAAATCGAAGCCACCACGGTTGAGGCGAACGTCAATCTCTGGGCGGCTTCTTCCGAGCGACAAGGACCGTCCCGCTGATGATCCGGAACCCGATCCTGCCAGGCTTCAACCCGGACCCTTCGATTTGCCGGATGGACGATGAGTATTTCATCGCCACCTCGACGTTCGAATGGTTTCCGGGTGTTCAGATCCACAGATCGAAAGACCTGGTCAACTGGGATCTGGCCTGCCGGCCGCTGGATCGGGCCTCGCAACTGGACATGCGCGGGAATCCTGACAGCGGCGGCATCTGGGCGCCATGCCTCAGCTATTCGGACAACCGTTTCTGGCTGGTCTATACCGACGTCAAGCGCCTTGATGGCAACTTCAAGGACGCGCACAACTATCTTGTGACGTCGCCAATGATCGGGGGCCCGTGGAGCGATCCGGTCCACCTCTCTTCGCACGGTTTCGATCCTTCGCTCTTCCACGACGATGATGGCCGGAAGTGGTATCTGGTTCTGCAATGGAACCATGTATCAAGTTCGGTCGGCGGCAAACCGCGGACATCGGCATTTGACGGCATTCTTCTTCAGGAATGGTCGGAAACGGAAGGCCTGATCGGCGAGCCTGAGACGATCTTCTCCGGCAGCTCTCTCGGACTGACGGAAGGACCGCATCTTTATAAACGCAACGGCTGGTACTACCTCACCGTTGCCGAAGGCGGCACCGGCTATAATCACGCGGTCACAATGGCGCGGTCCCGGTCGATCAAAGGCCCGTATGAACTGCACCCTGATACGCATCTGATCACCGCGAAGGACGTTCTCGACTGGCCGCTGCAACGGGCAGGCCATGGCCAGATCGTTGAAACGCCTGATGGCGGGGTCTATCACACGCATCTTTGCTCCCGCCCGCTTCCCGGCCGGTTTTCGCCGCTCGGACGCGAAACCGCGATCCAGAAATGCGTCTGGCGCGACGACTGGCTCTATCTTGAAAATGGCGGGCCGCTGCCGCAGGTCGAGGTGCCGGGTCTGAACGCAGCGGTCGCAAGGCCGCCGCAAAAGACCGAACGGATTTTTGTCGGCAACGAGTTACCCCCGGAGTTCCAGTGGCCCAGAACACCTCATCCGGAGCGGCTGTTCACGCTCACCGGGTCCGAATTGCGTCTTACCGGGCGGGAGAGTATAGGCAGCTGGTATGAACAGTCTCTGGTCGCGCGCAGACAAGAGCATATCACCTACCGTGTCGAGACAACGCTTTCCGGCTTCAAACCGGACACCTACCAGCAGGCGGCCGGTCTGACGACCTACTACAACCGGCACAAGTTTCATTTACTCGCTGTCAGCCGGACAGAGGAACTCGGCCGCTGCCTGATGCTGATGTCCTGCCCAGGGAACTGGCCGGATGGCAACATGGAGTTTCCAGCTGCTCATATCGCGATCGAGGACGGTCCGGTGGACCTAGCCGTCGAAGTGACCGGCGCACAACAGCAGTTTTTCTGGCGGCAGAAGGCCGATTGGTCACCGTTCGGGCCTGAGCTTGATGCGAGTGTGATTTCGGACGAAGGTGGCCGCGGAGAACACGCATCCTTTACCGGTGCGTTCGTCGGCATGATCGCTTTCGACACAACAGGCTGCGGCAAGACGGCCGAGTTTCAACGATTTTCATATGCACCTGAAGGAACCTGACAGCCAAGACGGTTGCGCGTTCGACAAACTGGGAGGACCCCATGGCAGGACTGATAAAAGGGCCGGCAATTTTCCTGGCACAATTTGGCGGCGACGAAGCGCCCTTCAACAGCCTTCCTTCGATCGCGAAATGGGCCGCCGGGCTCGGTTACAAGGGCATCCAGATCCCAACCTTCGACAGCCGCCTGTTCGATCTCGACAAGGCGGCGGAAAGCCAGGCCTATTGCGACGAGGTCAAGGGCATCTGTTCGGACGCCGGTGTCGAGATCACGGAACTCTCCACGCATCTGCAGGGGCAACTGGTCGCAGTCCATCCTGCATATGACTTGGCATTCGACGGTTTCGCGCCGGCCAGCCTCCACGGCAATCCGGCAGGTCGGCAGGAATGGGCGGTTGACCAGATGAAAAAGGCCGCTGTCGCCAGCCGCAACCTTGGCCTTGATGCCTCTGTCAGTTTCACGGGTTCACTCGCCTTTCCGTATCTTTATCCCTGGCCGCAACGCCCGGCCGGGCTGATCGAAGAGGCCTTTGCGGAACTGGCAAGACGGTGGAAACCGATCCTGGACGTCTATGAGGACCATGGTGTCGATGTCGGCTATGAAATCCATCCGGGTGAAGACGTATTCGACGGCATCACATTTGAAATTTTTCTGGATGCGCTCAACGGCCACAAACGCTGCCAGATCAACTACGACCCGTCGCACTTCCTGCTGCAGCAGCTGGACTATCTGGCATTCATCGACATCTATCACGAGCGCATCTGCGCCTATCACGTGAAAGATGCGGAGTTTAATCCCGACGGGCGGCAAGGCGTCTATTCGGGTTACCAGGGCTGGGTCAATCGCGCGGGCCGCTTCCGGTCCCTCGGTGATGGCCAGGTCGACTTCTCCGGCATTTTCTCAAAGCTTGCGCAATACGGGTACGACAGCTGGGCCGTCCTGGAGTGGGAATGCTGCCTGAAATCGCCCGAACAAGGTGCGGCTGAAGGCGCACCTTTCATCGAGAGCCACATTATCGAGGTGACCGACAAAGCATTCGACGACTTTGCCGGTGGCGATACGGATCAGGAACAGATCCGGAAAATGCTCGGGCTCTAGGGCTCCGGACAAACCTGTCCGAAGTCAAAGCCACCCGAGCCCCCACCCCTTTTACCTTCCCACAGGGCGTCAGGGGTGGGGGTCATCCGTTCCTGTGGTCAACAGGCCAAGGGATGGAAAGTGCCCGCGCCTGGAAAACCGACACCTGATCAAGACTGAGCCTGACGCCCGCGATGGGGATGTGGCTTATCTTGCAGGGCCTCCAAGACCTCACCTGCTTTCCCTTCGACCGCCCGCAAAAGTCACAACACCAACGATGATCAGGCCGGTCAGGATCAATCTCAGGCCTGCTGCAGCACCGAACGTATTCAGCATTGCCACCAGCAGGAAGAGAAAGAGCGCAGATCCGAAAATTCCGGGAACATTGGAATTGCCCCCGGCAATCGACGAACCGCCAATCACCACGACCGCGATGGAAGCGAGCAGATATTCCTCGCCCATGTTCAGTGACGAGCCGCCGGAAAATCCAGCCAGAAACACACCGCAGAGAGCAGCGAGGACGGCCGAGAGCGTGTAGGTCAGGTACCTTATGCGCTCAATCGGGACGCCCGCGAGCCGCGCCGCGCGCGTGTTCTGACCGAAGGCCGTCACGGACCTTCCGTAAATCGTGCGGTTGAGCACCACTGCCATGAGAACTGCAAAGGCAATCACCAGAAGCGCGAGAATGGGCACGCCAGCGATCTTTGCGGTCGAGATCCATTCCAGTGCGAGCGGTGGCTTTATCTTGACGCCGCGCCCAAGCGCTATGGCGCTCGATTGCACGAGAAAACTGGACGACATGGTGGCGATGATCGGCGGAATACTCAGCACACGGATCAGGCCGTAGTTGAACAGGCCGACAAGGAGGCCGATACCTACCGCGGCCAAAACGCCAGGCACAATCATGGTGTTCGATCCGTCCATCACCATCATCGACACGACTGCAGACAGAGTAATCGTGGAGGGTATCGACAAGTCGACGTTGCCCGGTCCGAGTGTGATCACGAACATCTGTCCGATGCCGACCATCACGAAGAAGGTGGAAAACGACAAGGCCGTTGATGCCAGCGCCAAGCCGCCCGTTCCACTTATGTAAGCTGCTGTAACCGCCCAGGTCGTGAATGCTGCAAGAAACGACCAGCTCCAGGGATGCTGGCGCATGAAGGACTCTACCCGTTTCATCGGCGTGCCTCCATCCGGTTCACGATGGCTCTCAATGCCAGCACGATGATCAGGACCGCACCCTGCGCACCGATCTGCCAGTCCGGCGAAATGCGCAGGAAGGACAGGAATGAGGCCGTTAGTGTCAGCGTCATGGCACCGAGGACCGCGCCCACTGGTGAGATCCGGCCGCCGACAAACTCACCTCCGCCGAGGATAACGCCGGCAATGGACAGAAGCGTATAGCGCAGAGCGATATTTGCATCGGCGGACGTGGCCAGACCAACCAGCGTCAATCCCGCCAGAATGCCGAAGACCGCCGTCATCGCATACATCGTCATCTTGAGCTTCAGCACCGACCAACCGGCGCGCGTAATTGCTCTTTCATTGCCGCCGACACCGCGCATCAGAACACCCCAGGAGGTGCGCATCAGCGCGAAGTGGACCACAAGCGCCAAAACGACGGCGGCCAGTATCGGCATGGGTATGTAAGGCGGCTTGAAAGTGACCAGGGCCCGAATCCAGTCCGGTGCGCTGCCACCCGGCGTCGGCAAGAGCAGAACAGCGCAGCCGGACCAGACAAAGGACATTCCAAGCGTGACGACTATGCTCGGCAGCTGCCGGATATAAATCAGTGCTCCCATCGCGGCATAGACCAAGATACATCCCAACAGCGCCGCGATGCCGAGCAATGGTGTTTCGTGCAGCCAGGTCGCGCCGATACAGGCCACAAGCGAGACGAAGCTGCCGATCGACAGATCGAGGTCATTTACGGCGATAACGAACATCTGCGCGATCGTTGCAAGCGCAATGGGGACGGCCAGATTGAACAGCAGATTAAGTCCGAAATAACTCATTGCGCGCGGTTGGAGCCAGAACACACCCAACAACACGAAGGTGAGCGACAGCGCAGGCAGCGCCCCGCGCCAAAAGCGGGCGGATGTAAAGAATTGCAGTCCGCTCATGCCGCCCCGCTCACCTGCTTGAAGGACGCCTGCAGCAAGTTTTCCTCGGTAATGTCGCTGCCGACCAGTGTCTCGCTCAACAGCCCGTCGCGGAACACATAGACCCGATCGCAATAGTCCAATTCTTCCATCTCGGTTGTGTACCAGAGGAACGTCCTCCCCTGAGAGGCTTCCTGCCGGATGATCGCGTAGACCTCGTTCTTCGTGCCGATATCAACGCCGCGCATAGGGTCGTCCATGAGGACAATATTCGCGGCGGACCCCAACGCTCTGGCGAACAGCACCTTCTGCTGGTTGCCTCCCGACAGGGACAGTATGGGGGCCTCTACATCCGGTGCGCGAATTCCGATCCGGTCCTTCCAAGCTTCGGCGAGCTCCTGCTCCCGTTCGTTTCTGATCAGGGCACCGGAGCGCAGCCTCCTTAAGGACGCGATCCCGATATTCTTGCGGATTGACCAGAGCGGCAGTACTCCATCCACCTGCCTGTCTCCAGCAACAAAGCAGCAATCGTTGCCGCCACGGCCGGACGGCAAGACGCCGTGACCCTCAAAAATCTGCAACAAGGCTTCCGTCTGACCCTGGCCGGCTAAACCCGCAAAGCCGATGACTTCACCTGCCTGTGCGCGAATGGTCTGCTCATCCGGCTGACCGGACGGGCGCATGTGGATCCGTTCCTCGCCGATCGCCTGCCCGGCTTGAGCGTCCCGGCGGGGTGCGGCCCCTGCCACCAGTGTGCTGCCCATGGCTTCCACAAGACTGCCGCGATCAAAATCTGATGCGTGTCTGAAGGCGACGACACGTCCATCCTTCATCACCGCGATCTTGTCGGAAACCTGCAATATTTCGCCCAGCAGATGCGAGATCAGAACCACGCTCGTCCCGGAGACTGTAATTTTTTCGATGTACTCAAGCAGCTGGTTCGCAACGCGGGCATCCAGCGAGGATGTCGGTTCGTCCAGAATGACAAGCCGCAGATCTGTTTCCGTGACGGTGAAGGCACGCGCGATCTCAACCATCTGCCGTTTTGAAATCGAGAGATCGCCAACGATGTCGAAAGGCGAAATTCCGTGCCCCGGAAAGATTCGCTCCAGCTGATCCATTATCAAGACAGAAGCGCGTTTGCGCCATGCGAAACCCTTCAGAACCGGATGAATGATCCGTGTGTTTTCCGCGACCGAAAGGTTGGGACAGAGCGACAGTTCCTGAAAGACACAGCGGATGCCCAGTCTCCCGGCATCCTGCACGGCATAGCCCCGGCCAAGATCCTTATCCGCAATCGACAGGCTGCCGTCGCTCGCTTCCAGGGTCCCGGCCAGGATGTTCATCAAGGTGGACTTGCCGGCGCCATTGTGGCCGACAAGTCCGAGACATTCTCCGGCATGGATATTCAGATCCACACCGCTCAGGGCCTGTACCGCCCCGAAGACCTTTTGAATTCCTGTCAGGGAAATCAAAGGGCTCACAGTTTCCGTTGTCATTGCTCCTCCGGAAATCGAACGGACGGTACCGGCACTTTTTACTTTACGCTTTCCAGATAGGCCTTGGCGTCATCGAGTGAGTATTCGACGTTGGAGACGCCGCCCGGCTCGGTGTTGGCCAGGCCCTCTTCGAGGTCCGCCTGATCAATCTGCAGGAAAGGCACAATCAGTTCCTTCGGTACATCCTGTCCGTCGAGGATCTGCTGCGCAACCCAGAAGGCCAGCGTCGAGACGCCGGGTGCAATGGAGACCGACATGGTCTCATAACCATTGGCGTCCTTCTGCTCCTTCCACCATGTCAGTTCATCGTGACGGTTGCCCATGATGATGATCGGCGTCGGCCGGCCGGCAGCCGCGAAGGCCTGGGCAGCGCCATAGCCGTCACCACCCTGTGTCACGACCGCGACAATCTCAGGCATGCTCGGCAGAATTCCGGCAACCGCCTTTTGAGCGACCGTCTGTGTCCATTCGCCATGAACGGATCCGGCAATGTTGAACTTGTCATGGTTGGCGACACCCGCCTCAATACCCGAATGGATCTCGTCGTCGACGAAAACACCTGCAAGGCCGCGGATTTCAAGCAGCTCACCGCCATCCGCCAAACGCCCGGACAGATAATCGACCTGGATTTCACCCATTTTCTTGAAGTCAACCGCAATGCGCCAGGCGCACGGCTCCGTGACAACACCGTCGAAGGACACGACGACGATGCCCGCATCACAGGCCTCCTTGACCGCGCCGTTGAGCGCTGTCGGCGAGGCTGCATTGACCACAATTGCATCATACCCCTGAAGGATCAGGTTCTGGATCTGTGCGGCCTGTTCGGTGGCCTGGTTTTCTGCCGTAGTGAATGCATCGCCGGCAGCAACAACACCTGCGCTGACCGCCTGATCGGCATTTTTGCCCCAGGACTTGAGCATGGCCTGACGCCAGCTGTTACCTGCGTAGTTGTTCGACAGCGCAATCCGCTTGTCAGAAGTATCAGCCACCGACGGCTGAAGAGCTGCAACAGTCATGGCAAGAGCGGTAGTCGCAAACAGTAGTGATTGACGTATTCTCATGATTTCCTCCCAATCATTCGTAATTCGCTTCAGGTCGTCAGAAAGCACTCCTCCGGGTTGATCCTCGAACACCCACATAGATCGCATAGAGCGACGTTGTTGCCGTAATGAAGAGGCGGTTGTTCTTGGGGCCACCGAAAGTCAGGTTGGACACCGCCTCAGGCACTGCGATGCGCCCCAGAAATTCCCCCTCCGGTGAGAAAACCTGAACGCCATTGCCCGAACTCGTCCAGACGTTTCCGAATTCATCGAGCCTGAACCCATCGGGAACGCCCGGTGCTATTTCAGCGAAAACACGCTCGTTTTGAACCTTCTCACCCGCCACCAGATCAAAGACCTTGATATGATGAGGCCCGTCCGTCTGGTGTGATACGCCCGTATCCGAAACGTAGAGACGTCTTTCATCGGGTGAAAACGCCAGTCCATTCGGTTTGACCATCGTGCGTATCACAGCATTGATTTCGCCCGTTTCCGGCTGAAGCCTGTAGACATAACACCCGTCCTGCTCAGGATCCGCCCGTTCGCCTTCATAATCTGTAAGGATCCCGTATGTCGGGTCTGTGAACCAGATCGTCCCATCCGACTTGACGACGACATCATTCGGCGAGTTCAGTCTTTTGCCGTCAAAATGCGAGGCAAGGACCGTCCGGGTCCCGTCGTGTTCGCGGCGGGTGACCGCGCGGCTGAGATGTTCGCAGCTGACCAGGCGGCCTTCCCCGTCGATTGTGTTGCCGTTGGCGTGATTTGAAGCGGCACTCAACGTTCTTGTGCCCAGGCCTTCAACCCATTGCAGGATGCGATTGTTCGGGATGTCAGACCAGACAACGCAATCCGATGCGGCAAGATATGCAGGTCCTTCGGCCCACAGGCACGTATCGAAAAGGCGCTCAAGATGACAGATCGGGATCACTAGATCCTTCATCCGGTCGCACGCTATTTCAATGCCGTCGTGCACTGGCCGCTCGCTCCCTTTATGCGCCGGTCGCGAGATCCGATCCGGCGTCGTTTTTCGTTTGTTTGAAGAGCTTTTCATGCGCCCTGCAGAATGTATGCTGTAGTTTCGGCAAGAGTTTTGCGGGAACCCGCATCGATTGCTGCAGATTTCAACGCCTTCTCGGCGGAATGAGCGTGGGAGATAAGGACCGGAGACCGCTATCCTTGGAAGACCAAAGCAAAAACACCGGAGCAAGTGCCATTAGCACCGAAGCCATGCTGCAGCGGTTTCTGCTGATCTCCAGAGCCGTTGCCGGTCAACTGGATTTTCAGTCACTGATCCAGAAAGTGTCTGAAGAAGTCGGTTTTTTTCTTCCTCATGATCATATCGACGTCTGTATTCTGACGGGCGAAGGCGACATGCACGTCGCGTACGAAGCCCGCCTCCATACGGGGTGGGGCGACGCGCCGGAACCGGTTCCGATTTCCGTCAGCCCGATCCGCAGCATCCTTCGCGGCAAGGAAGACTTCATCCTGACCGAGGACGCACAGCTGGACGAACGCTTCCACTTCGACGGTGCATTCAGCGACCCGATTTTTGATGCCCGCCTGCGCAGCCGCTTGCACGTGCCGCTTCAGGTGGAGGGCAAAGTGATCGGCGCGCTTTCCTACTCCTGCCACGCGCGCGGCGTTTATAACGACAGCCACGTCACAATCGCGCAGTATGTTGCCGATCTACTGTCTTCCTATATCCACGCCCTGAACCAGGGAGAGCGTGCGCGTAAAGCCGCTATCCGGCAGGCGGAAATTCATGCCCATGCGGAGGGCCTGCGCGCCGGAGCGCTGCGGTTGACCGAAGCGCTTGAGCTGGAGCGGCAGCGGATCGGCATGGATCTGCACGACCAGACACTGGCCGACCTGACGCGGCTCAATCATGAACTGCGCAGGCTTCGGCAAACGCCGAAGATCCCGGGCGATGCATTGCATGCAGTTACAGACCGGCTTGAAGGCTGTTTGCAGGAACTCAGGGGTATTATTGAAGACGCCCGGCCGAGCGTTCTGAAGCTGTTCGGCTTCGAACAGGGGATCGAAGCCCTGCTCGACAGGGCGGTCGCCTCACAGGAGCGGCCGATTGAGGTGGAGTTTGCCGATGAAACCGTCGGTGCGGGCAACAGGCTGCAGGAAACGCTTCAGATCGCCCTGTTCCGAATCACGCAGGAAGCGGTCAACAATGCAATCAAGCATGCAGATGCATCGCGCATATATGTGTCGCTGTCAGAAGGCGGCGGAAACCTTTGCCTGTCCGTATCCGACGACGGGCGCGGGCTGACACACGGCGACACAGATCATCTGGGCGGTATTGAAAACATGCGCACACGGGCAACGCTCATCTCGGCCGACTTCAGTATTGAACCCTGCCAGAACATGCCCGGCACACGCGTCCGCGTGACGTTGCCGGTCGCAAGCGCCGCACCAAGTGCCATTACGGAGCCGGAGCGAGAAGATGCGTATCTTGATAGTTGAAGACGACGTGCTGCACCGGTCGTTTTTACGTGAGGTCGTCGAGCGGGAACTGCCCGACGTGACGGATCTGAAAGAAGCGCGAAATGGTGATGAAGGCATTGCACTTGCCATGGAGCACCAGCCGGATGCGATCGTCATGGATCTTCAAATGCCCAACCGGACCGGCGTCGAGGCAGCCCGCGCCATTTGGCACCGGGAACCGGAAACCCGGATTCTGTTCTGGTCGAACTACGCCGATGAAGCCTATGTGCGCGGAATTTCTCGTATTGTGCCCGCAGGAGCGTCCTACGGATACATATTGAAATCAGCGTCCGAAGACCGTTTGAAACTGGCCCTGCAGGGCGTCTTTGTCGAAGAGCAGTGCATCATCGACAGGACTGTGCGCGGTGTTCAGCAGCGGGCGGATGATCGTTTGCAGGGCCTGACAGATTCCGAATATGAAGTCCTGATAGACATTGCGCTTGGCCTGACTGACAGAACAATCTCACGCAGGCGGGGAATATCGCTGCGGAGCGTCCAAAGCCGTTTGCAATCGCTCTACGAGAAACTTGGCTTGGATCAGGATTCCGACAGAGACGCGGATGGGGCCGCTGTTTTCAACAGCCGCTCACGCGCCGTCAGCATCGCCTTTGTGCGGCGCCTTGTGAACGGAAAGGCGATTGAAGCCGCCGAGCTCGACTACCAGGCATGGGCCAACTCGACGAGCCAGGGTGAACCGCACTAGCGAGTTCACTAACTGTCGCAATGAAGCCGCAAAGCAACGTGGCTCGCTCGGCATTACCCCAACACCTCTGCGACGGCATGTTTGGAGAGTTTTTCCGGATCGACCCTGACGCCGAGACCTGCTCCTTGCGGCACGTAGACCCGCCCGTTTTTCACCGGGAACGGGTCCGCCAGAATATCATCTTCTGCATAGTAGGTCGCCATGTAGAATTCGCATTCAAGGATCAGATCCGGCACCGCCGCCATGAGATGTGCGCCGGCGGCATGTGCAAGACCGGTCTCGAACATGCAGCCGCCATAGACCTCGATCCCGGCCGCGCGAGCGATCGTCGCCACCTCGAGCGCGCGGCGGATACCGCCAGATTTCATGATCTTCAATGAAAAGATGTCAGCCATACGGATCTGCGCTGCATAAAGCGCGCCCTTCGGATCGAAGACGCTTTCGTCAGCCATAATCGGCGCGTCGATCACATCAGTCAGATGCGCCATGACCTCGCGCTCGTGCATTTTGACCGGCTGCTCGACAAAGGTCGGGCGAAATGCCTCAAGATCGCGGACACGGCGTACGGCATCGTAGGCTGGCAGCCCCTGATTGTAGTCGATGCGGATATCTGCTTCCTCGCCATAGATCTCACGCATTTTCTCCAGACGCATGAGGTCGAAACGGTGATCTGAAAAACCCGTCTTGAGCTTGAAGATCCTTACGCCGTCCTCCCACATGCCGGCAACGTCTTCCAGGTCCTTGCCGAAATCGGGATTGGCGATGGAAAAGCTCATGCCCATGTCGTCGCGCATCCGGCCACCGACCAGTTCTGAGACCGACAGGCCCGAGATCTGCCCGGTTATATCCAGAAGCGCCATTTCGAGCGCGGCCTTGGCCTCCGGATGCCCGACAACGATCTTGTCCGCCATCGACATATGCTTTTCGACTTGAACCGGATCCTGACCGATCAGTTGCGGCCGCAGATACACATGCAGGGCCGCAGCGCATCCTTCCGCCGTGCCGGTGAACACTGGCCAGGGCGAAGCTTCTCCCCAGCCTTTGATGCCTGTGTCGGTGGTTATTTCCAGGATGGCGACGTTGATCCCGGCAACGTCGCCGCTGCCATGCGAATGCACCGCCTTTGCGGGGATGCTGATCCTGTGGATGCGGATTGTCTCGATTTTGTGCCCGCTCACGCGAACCTCCGATATCGGTTTGATGCGACTTTCGGGCTTTGATACCTATTCGGGCCGGACGACCAGAACCGAGCACGACGCAAAACGCGACACCCGGGCCGCATTGGGGCCGATAAACAAATCCTTCACAGTCGGTCTGCTTGCGCCGATGACGATAAAGCGTGCAGCCAGGTGCTCTGCATGTTCGATCAGCTTTTCGTAAACGACGCCGCGCAACACATCGCTCGAATATGGCACGTCTTGCCAATCGAACTCGCCTGCATAAGCGGCGAGATCCTTGCGTGCGTCCACTTCGACCTGATCGCGCATCTCGTCGGGAATGTAGGCCTGCACATAGGTGTTTTGCTGATCCGGTATCACAAAGACAAGTTCGACGGTGGCCGCATGGCTCTGTGCCAACATGATCGCCTCGCGGACCACACAGGCATCGGACTCCCTGTGGTGCAGATCGACGGCGGCAATGATCTTGACGTCTGCCATCACGAGACCTCTTTGAACGCTAACTGCAATTGCGGACCAGGAGGCGGCAGCGGCCTGCCGCCTCCTGCCAATGTCATCCTCGAGGACCGCGCATGTTGTCCGGCAGGAAGGTGGCCAATTCGGGCAGGAAGATCATCACAAAAACCATCAGCACCATGATCAGGAACAAAGGGATCGCGGTCTTGGCGATGTAGCCCATTTCGTGGTCGGTAATCCCCTGCATGACGAACAGGTTGAACCCGATCGGCGGCGTGATCTGCGCCATTTCAACCACGATCACAATGAAGATCCCGAACCAGATCAGATCAATGCCTGCGCCAACCACCATTTCCTGAACAATCGCCATGGTCAGAACAACGGACGATATCCCGTCGAGAAACATTCCGAGCAGGATGTAAAACAGCATAAGCGCCATCAGGAGCGAGAATTGGGAGAGCTGCAGGCTCTCGATAAACTCCGCCAGGGCGCGCGGCAATCCGGTAAAGCCCATTGCGAGCGTCAGGGCCGTCGCTCCCATCAGGATCAGCGCAATCATTGCCGATGTCCTGGTTGCGCCCAGCAGGCTGTCGATGAATGTCTCTTTCGTGAGCGATCCTTGCGCGGCCGCCAGGATGAACGCGCCAATGACACCGATCGAAGCCGCTTCGGTTGCAGTTGCCCAACCACCATACATCGATCCGATGACAACAAGGATGAGCAGGATGATCGGGATCAGAAAGCGGCTTTCACGCAGCTTTTCGGAAATGCTCATGCGGTTGGCGATCTTCGGCACTTCCGCGGGGCGAAGGAATGACCAACCGGCAACGTAGGCCATGAACATGCCTGCAAGCACGATGCCTGGTAAAATGCCTGCCATGAACAGCTTGGAAATCGACTGCTCGACAGCAACCCCGTAGACGATCAGCGTCAGCGACGGGGGGATCATGAGACCGAGGGTTGCCGCTCCGGTCAGCGTTCCGATCGTCATGTATTCGGGATAACCGCGTTTGCGCAGTTCCGGGATAGACATCTTGCCGACAGTTGTAAGCGTTGCCGCCGAGGACCCGGAGACCGCGGCAAAGATCGTGCAGCCGACGATGTTCACATGTACCAGACCGCCCGGCATTCGCTGCATCCACGGACTGAGACCACGGAACATGTCCTGCGACAATCGGCTTCGGAACAGGATCTCGCCCATCCAGATGAAGAGCGGCAGTGCAGTCAGGGTCCAACTGGAAGACCCGGTCCAGATGCGCGTCAGCATGGCATCGCCAGCCGGGCGCGAGGTGAACATTTCAAGTCCGAGATAAGCAACACCGAAAAGCGCCAGCCCCACCCAGACGCCCGTCCCGAGAAGCAGGAATAGAACGAACAGGAAGATGAGAACGAGGTAGATCTCTTCCATGTCTTACTCCCCCTGCGTTTTGGTCGCGGGGACGTGGATATTGTCCCGGCCGGTAAACAGCGTTGTCACGAGATTGTCGAATGCACAGATGGCCAGAAGCACCGTTCCGGCAGCCATGGACATCTGCGGTATCCAGATCGGCCAGGCATCGTGACCCTGGCTGATTTCGTTGAAGCGGTAGCTTTCGTAGGTGAACTTGATGGCATAGCGCGCGAACAGATATGTCAGATAGCTGGCAATCGCCCAGCACCAGATCTCACCGAATTTTCGGTAGCGCCCGAGCGCGGTCAGCAAAAGACTGACCCGAATGTGGCTGCCGCTGTTGAGCGCGTATGGCAAAGCGAGGAAGGATGCCGCCGCCATGCAGTAGCCCGTGAAGTCGGGCGCGCCGGTGATGATCCCGCCGCCCCATCTTGCGACCATCTGCGAGGCCACGAAGAACAGGATGAGGATCAGGAAAACCGCCGCCAGATATCCGGCGAATTTGTAAAGCGCATCAAGACTGGTGCGCAAAAGCTTGAAAATAGCCACCGCCGTCCCCCTTCAAAGGCATGAGTGCCCGACAGTAGAAACCGCCGGGCAGAAGTGTCATGCGGGCCGGTTATTGTTTGGCCTTGAATGCGTCGACGATGGCCTTGCCCTGTTCGCCTGCAGTCTCCAGCCACTCTCCCGGTCATGGTCTCACCGATGGCCCGCAGTTCCCCGGCCATCGTGTCGCTCACGCGGCCGGTGGTCATGCCGTTCTTGCCCAGCTCGTTCACGGTGAACTCGTTGTACTGGATGGAGCGCCAGTCACCGGCATATTCGGCCATGGCCGCACAGCCGTTGATGACGTTCTTGGTGGTGTCATCCAGGCTGTTCCAGCTGTCCATGTTGACCATGACATAGTTCCGCGGCAGCCATGCATCGGCGGCATAATAGTGAGACAGGCTTTCCCAGATCTTGCGGTCATAACCGGTGGAGCCGGAAGACACCATGCCCTGTGCAACGCCCGTCGCGAAGGCCTGGCTGATTTCGGCGGCTTCGATCTGCACCGGCTGCATCCCGGCGAGCTCAGCCATGCGCGCGCTGGCGTTGTTATAGGTACGGAATTTCAGACCTTTGACGTCTTCGAGGGAATTCACCTCACGGTCGAAATAAAGGCCCTGCGCCGGCCACGGCACGGAATAAAGCAGGTGCAGGTTCTGATCTGCCAGAATTTTGGTCAGCGGCTCTTTCGCCACCTCCCAGAGCTTTTCGGAATCTTCGAATGAGGTTGCCAGGAAAGGCACGGAATCGAAGCCGAAGATTGCGTTCTCATTCTGGTGACCGGAGAGCAAGCGCTCGCCGATCGGCACCTGTCCGGTCTGGATCGCGCGTTTGATCTCGGCACCCGAATAGAGCGAGCCGCCCGGGTGGGTCTTGATTTCAAGTGTACCACCAGTGCCCAGGGTCACGCATTCGGCAAACTTCTCACCGGTTGCCGAGTGGAAGTTGGTGGCCGCGTACGCCATGGGCATATCCCAGGTTTCGGCCGATGCCGCGCCTGCTGCGAGCGTTGATACGGCAACGCCGGCCATGAGTACTTTCGTCAGTCCGGACATGGAAAACCTCCTCGTTTTTTTGTCCCCTCATGCCCCGCGGATGCGGGACACGCTGCTCTCGTTGACCGACCTAGAACCTTTGCGGATCATAGGCCGACAGGTCGATGTTCTGGCGATTTCCGGATATGAGCCCGGCCAGAATTCGTCCGGTCTTGGGTCCGGCCGTGAGGCCGATGTGATGGTGTCCAAAACCGGCAAAGACACCCGATGCCCCGATTTCTCCGATCAGTGGCAAACTGTCGGAAGGCGCCGGCCGGTGCCCGAGCCAGCTCTCTTCCTTTTCAAACGACAATTTCGGAAAGGTCTGTCTGACCTTCTTGCGCAACAATTCCAGCGGAGCTTTTGACGCAGGCGCATCCAGCCCACCGAATTCGACAACACCCGCACAGCGCAATCCCGCTTTCATGGGCGTGGCGACGAACTTTCCGCTCGTGATCATCATCGGGGTCCGTGGCCCGTCTTCAGCGGCCTGGAACACGATGTGGTATCCGCGTTCGGATTCCAGCGGCACTGCCAATCCCAGTTTCTTCGCCAGATCGCCGGACCAGACACCCGTCGCCAGAACCACTCGTGTGCAGTCCAGGGTCTCCCGCGAGGTGATCACGCCGCAGATGTGACCGTCCACAAAGCTGAAATCCTTGACTTCCGCCTGATGAAAGATCGCACCGAGTTTTTTCGCTTCTTCCGCAAGTGCTGCGATATAGAGACCGGGGTCGCGCACATAGCCATGGTCATGCATCACCGCGAGAAGGCCGATCCTGTCCGACAAGGCCGGTTCGAAGTCCCGGATGTTGTCGCCTTGAAGCACATCCGGCTCGAACCCGGCGTGCCGACGAAGCATCCAGGTATAGGCATCCGCATCGAAGGCTTCCTTCGACGGATAGGCAAAGCTGTAATCGGCATTGACCAGCCACTTTTCGGCGTCCGTTCCCTTGGCGAGCGCTTCATGTTGTGACGGGGAATCGTAGATGATCGGCGCCAGGCTGTCGGCAATGCGCCGGGTGTCCTTGTCGTTGGCATGCGACAGATATTTCAAGAGCCAGGGCATCAGTTTGGGCAGATACGACCAGCGCAGAAAAAGCGGGAAATCCGGATCCAACAGCATTTTCGGGCTTTTGCGGACAAGTCCGGGTGCCGTTACGGGGGCGACGGAGCACGCGGCAAGTACACCGGCATTTCCGTAGGACGTTGAAGACGAGCTTCCTGGTTCAACCCGGTCCACAACAGTGACTTTGACACCTGCCCGGCGCAACCAGATTGCTGTCGACACACCCACGACGCCAGCGCCGATTACAACAACATGTGCCGATGCCGACGCGTTCATGTCCTCAACCCATCCAACGCCGCACCGGTGCGGCCGCTTCTTCAAGAGGTTGGCAGATCACGTCAATAAGGGTCGGCCCCTCATGGGCGAGGGCTTCCGTCATGACCCTGCCGAGATCCTCCGCATTTTCCACCCGCCAGGTTTTCAGGCCGAAGGCTTCAGCGACAGCCGCCTGGTTGGTCCGGTTGAAGTCCACATTGTAATAACGCCTGTTGCAGTCGGCATATTGACTTGCCTTGATCCAACCGAAGGCCGAATTGGAAAAAACGATATAGGTGATAGGCGCATTGGCGCGAACAACAGTTTCCAATTCACCGCAGGCAAACGCAAAGGAACCGTCTCCCATCATGGCCACGACCTTGCTGTCCGGCCGTCCATACCAGGCCCCGAGCGCGGCAGAGAGCGCATAACCCAACGCACCATGCGCACGGTTGGTGATGTATTGCCGGCCAGGATGCTTTTGCTGCGAATAGGCATTGTAGTAGGGGCAGCTCGTTCCCGGATCCGAAACCACGATCGCATCATCAGGAAGCTTTTTGTTCAACGTGTCGATGATCTGTTCCGGGACGATCTCACCGGTTTTGCCTCGGGCGAGCTCCTGGAACTTCGCGAATTTGCGGTCCTTGATATCGGCAACCTTTGCGGCGCCGCCGAATGCCGGCAGTTCACCCGGGCGCACATCGAGATAGCTGTTTGCCGTTTCAAGAGCGAGTTTCAGATCCGCGACCACGCCGACTTCGGTCGGATAGTTGGCGCCGATCACCATGGGATCACTGTCGAAATGCACGATCCGCTGCCCAGGCCTGGGTGCCTCCCAGCGCGACGTGGTCGTGGAACCGGCACGGCATCCCATGAAGACAACCAGGTCGGCTGCCTCCATCAGTTCCCAGGTTTCGTCCGTTCCGCCATTCGATCCTACGACCCCGAGGGAAAGCGGGTGGGTGTCAGCGAGCGACCCCTTGCCGGAAATGGACGTTGCAACGGCCAGATCGAGACGCCTCGCCAGACGGTCCAGGCTTTCCATGGCACCAGAGATTACAACGCCGCCACCACAAACGATCAGCGGGGATTTCGCCGTCAGGACGGCTTCAACCGCTGCCTCCACTGCGCCCGGTTCAGGAGCGCCGCGGTAGGCGGGAAAGGTCTGATGTCTGGGATCGCCCCAGATATCTTCTGAAGCAACAGGATCATACTGAATGTCATACGGCAGACCGAGATGGGAGGACCCAGGCCTGCCCGTTGTCATCGCGCGGAAAGCCTGGCGCACCATGCGGGGAATATGATCCGCCCGCTTTATGACCGTATTGAACTTGGTCAAAGGGCGCATCAACGCTTCCTGGTCAACCTCGGTCAACGGATATTTGCCGTAGGATGCGACCGAGATGTCGGTCGTGATCGACAAGACCGCATAAGAGCTCTCGTTCGCTTCGATAAGCCCTGGAAGAATGTAGGTGGCTCCTCCCCCTGACGGGCCTTCGCATACGCCGACCCGCCCGGTCACGCGCGCATAAGCGTCCGCCATATAGGCCGCACTGCGCTCGTCCCTTGTGAGGACGTGGGTAATGTCGTGATCGAGGGTAAACATGGCGTCATAGAACGGCAGCGTCGTGTCACCACACAGCCCGAAGATGTGCCTGACGCCGTGTGCCTCTAGCGACCGCACCATCGCTTCGGCACCATTTAACGCATTACGAATGGTTTCTCCCAAGCCAGACGCCTCCCTGGGACAGCAATCCTTAACTGCACTCAATATTGTATACAGCTCTGTAGGCAAATGTGAAGGCGCAAATGTTCACAAAACCCGTTTTTTGATCTATCAGGAGACAACGCGATCGGATCGGCAGGGCAGGAACACATGACTAAACGTCTCAGCAGCGTTGACCGCGTCTACGAGACATTGCGCGACATGGCGATCCATTTCGACTTCAAGCCAGGCGAACGCATCAACGAGTCGGCTTTGACAACAAAGCTCGGCACCAGCCGGACACCTCTGCGCGAAGCGCTCAACCGCCTGGTTGCCGAAGGATTCCTGACGCTTGCGAAAGGTCAGGGCTTTTTCTGCCGCCCGCTTGAACCGGCAAAAATCCTGGAGCTTTACCAGGCCCGGTGCGCGATCGAGACCGAGGGAATCATCCGGGGCATCGAAAATGCCAGCGACGAAGAAATCCTGGCGCTTTGTGACTATCTCGACGATTTTGAAAAGACGTATTTCACGTCAACAGATCTGACGGAGGTTCTGCAGCAGGACGAAGAATTTCACCTGCGCCTTGCCGCACTGTCCGGCAATGGGGAACTCGTGAGGCTGCTCAGCAACCTGAATGAGCGTATTCGTTACGTGCGCCTCATCAACTTCCGCCAGATCCGCGAGCAGATGAAAGACGGCGAAAAAGAAGATCCGTCACTGCCGGCTCATCGCCGGATCGTCGATGCGGTCAAGCGCCGCGACACGGATGCGGCCGTCAAAGCGCTCCGCAGTCATATCGAACGGCGCAGCGGCGAAACCATCGAGCTCGTCCGCCTCGCCTATTCGCAGCTCTACGTGCCGAGTTACTGAGAGATGAGCCCCGCAGCAACGAAGCGTGACCTGCGTCAGGGAACAGGATTTTCACCAGCGCGGATCATCCAGCTCCAATGCAAAACGGGCTGGAGCGAGGCTTTGCTGGAACCAGAGTACATAGTTGTAGATCGAATAGACGGGTAAGCCCGTCAACCGGCGGATATCTGCGGCATAGGGCACCATGTTTGTGCATTCCAGGACAATGGCACCCAAGTCGCTATTGTTCGCGACGAGTTCCCTTGCTGCATCGCGCATGTCCTCAAGGCAAGCTGAAAAGTCGATTTCAGGCGCATCACCCAGAATGTCCCGCGTGAAGACTTTGCCGCGTTCCGTGCCGACAATCGGTGTGTCCAGCGGGACATTTGCCGCTTTCAAATGATCCTCGGTGAGGGTTTCCCGGGATATGGTCAGGATGCCGACCCGCCTGCCGGGAGGCAGCGTTGCCTGGACCATCGGAACCTGCATCAGGGATGAGGTTGCCAGCGGGACATCTATCTGCTCAGCCAATTGATCCTGCAGGATCGACAGGAACCCGCAATTTGTCGTAATGCCGTCGCAACCACTTGCAACAAGGTCCTTCGCCGCCCCGATAAAGGTATCCAACAGCGGACGTGCATCGGACCTTACAACAAGATCGGGCGATGCGCCGCGCACGACCCGGTATTGGACAGGGAAGGGCCAGGTCAGGGCGTTGCCCATGTCACCTGGAATGCGCGGAAAGCGCGTTTCAAGCATCAATATGCCGACACTTGCACCGTAAACGGTTTTCCCGCCGCGCTGAACCGTCACTGCCATTTCCTTCGTGGTCGAGGATGCGCCTCCTTCAAGATATACATTTTTGAACGCAGGTCTGTATACAATTTATTTTCCGGTAGTATCAACGCAGTCGAAACTGCTGGAGACCGGACCCAAAGGCGTCTTCAGAGAGGATTGCCGGATCGCTTCTTCGACAGGTACTGAGGACGGAAGAAGGTTAAATAAAGCAGAGGGACTAGGAGGAACGATGCGGGTCCCGGTCAGGACCCGCTGTCGATGTAAACGACTGGTTTATCAGTGAAAGAAAGGGGAGCGGCATTTCTTGCGCGGGCCGTTATATGGCCGGAACGTGTTGTCATAGGAATTATAGGTTTTGAAACGCTTGCTGCACCAGCCGACATGCTTCTGCCATGCTCTGTTTTTGCCGTATCCGAAGCCGTAAAACGGTTTTACCTTGACGTAGCCGAAGCTCTTGCCGTGGTGTTTTCCATAGCCATAGTTTCCGGCAGACGCGGTGGAGGCACCGGCTACGATCAAAGAGACGGCGACTGCTGCCAGAGAAAAAGTTTTAACAATCGATTTTTTAAACATTACTGCATCCTTGTGTTTTTGCGCGCTGGTCACTTCTGTCGTGCCAGCGAGCATCACGTAAGAATGCAATGAGGTGTTTGCCTGTGACGGGCGACACGCCAAACCGGCGGGCCCCAAAAGGGCCTTGCTGCTTATGGAAGCAACCGACCGTCCAGATCAGTCGTCTTCGGCTATCGCTTCAAGCGCCTCTCTATTGTCAATGATCAGCCAACCGTCCCGTAGTGTGATCAATTCCGCCTTCTGCCACTTTCGCAGACAGCGATTCACGTTTTCACGGGTGTTTCCAATCATGCTTGCAAGCTCGGACTGGGACTGTGAAAGTTTTTTCAGCGGCTTATCCTCTGAGCCGGGAGGCGTCACCGTCAGGCGGATTACAAGTTTCGCGAGCCGCACCGGAAGATCCAGAAACGCGATTTCGATCATGCGCTCATCCGAGCGCCGGACGCGTTGACACAGGAGTTCGATCAGCGGAATGGACAGGCCGGGGTTGCGCTGCAGGACATCCAGGAGGGAGCGCCTTTCGAGCACTATCAGCGTGCAATTGGTGAGAGCCTTTACGCTGGCGGAGCGCTCACCACCGTCGAGCAGCGCTATCTCCCCGAAAACATCGCCGGCCTGCAAGTCGTTGAGCGTAATCTCGCGCGCGCTCGGCGTCAGCATGCTTACCCGCACAGAGCCTTCAGCGATCGCCATCATGCTTTGCCCCGGGTCGCCCATGGTAAAAATGGTTTCTCCGGATTTGTAGCGCTTCACAAAGGCAAAACTTGCCAGTTCCCGCTTTGCCTGGTCGTCAAACGCATCGAACACGAAACTCTTGCCGAGAAGTTTCTCCTTGTTGAAATCACGGTCGACTTCCATGTTCTGCTCTCTTTCTGCATTATTTCGGCTTAAATCGCTTGCTACAACATTAAGCACATATACGGATCGACATCGTGGTATGGATCCAACGGGGTCGATAAAAGACATTTTCGGGAAGGTGACAATGAGAAACTTCGTCCTGCTCACGGTGCTCACGCTTCTGATCACTCTGTCACCTCAAGGAGCGGTCGCGCAATCACTCGTTGGCTGCACGGCATCGAACCTGACAGATCCGCCTCGCATCGTTTACCAGTGCGAAGGGGGCGTGGTTCTGGAAGCCGAAGCCGCTGCAGCGCTCGGCATCGTGACATCAGGCGCTGACAACAGACCGACGGACGTGGACGTGTCGTCCGACGCCGTGTTGATAGAAGTCGCACCCGGCAGCGGACCGTTTCAGATCCGGACACCGCACGCAATCGCGGCCGTGCGCGGAACAGTCTATGCCGTCGACGTCGAGGACGGAAAAACCGCCGTCTTCGTAAGTGAAGGCGAGGTTGCGGTCTCTCGCCCGGACGGGTCCGATCAGGTTCTTTTGGGTCAAGGCTTCGGAGTTGATGTTGCGCCCGGTGAACCGCTTGTCGCTCGCGAATGGGGCGCCGAGAGGGTCAGAAATCTCCTAAGCCGTTTCGGTCGATGAAATCGACCGTTCCGCGCTGGATTGTTGCCCTTGCTTTCGTAAGTGGCCTGGCTTGGAGCGGATATCTCGCCCAGCGGCATCTTGCAGGCACCGCGAGCGTGCTCGACAGGTTCGAGACTGTTTTGCTTGATCTGCGCATCATCCTGACCGGTGAGCGGAAAGCTCCGAAGAACGTGACAATTGTCGCGATCGACGATCAAACGGTATCGATCGTTGGAAAATATCCGCTCACACGGTCACAGCTGGCAGAGCTGGTCGGGAAGATCGAGGCTGCCGGAGCCCAGGCGCTGGCGATCGACATTCTGTTGTTCGGCGCATCGGACAGTGCGGGCGATGCCGCCCTGGCAAAGCAGTTCAAAGCCCTGCCGGTGGTGATTGCCGCGGCAGGGCACAGCGGGAACATGTCTTCGTCGGCGAGTTTCGTGCCGACCGTTGCAAGCATCCTGCCACCCACGCCGGAAATCGCCGATGCCGCCGAAGTGGGCCTTGCAAATGTCGTGACAGATACCGGCGGTACTCCCAGGCACATCCCGCTCCTTTTCCTGACTGACGCAGGACTGCAGCCATCCTTCAGCCTCAAGGCACTGGAGCTTTATTCAAACAAGACGCCCATTATTACCGAGTCTGGCCTCAGAACGGGCAACCGCGATCAGGTTCTTGATGCCGGTTGGCATCTTGCGCTCAACTACTATGGGCCGGGCGGGACGATCCGGACGGTCAGCGCCGAACGTCTGCTCACCGACAAAGCCCCGGATCTGACCGGTCAGATCGTTGTTCTGGGCGTCACCGCGACCGGTGTCGGCGACAGGTTCGGCACGCCCTTCGACCCTGTTTTGCCCGGCGCTGAAGTGCAGGCAACCGGCATCGCCAATCTTCTTGACGGGACTGCGCTTGCCCGAAACGACATCATACGGCTTGCGGATGGCACCGCTGCAATTGCCATCACCGTTCTCGGCCTTGTTGCGGTCGCCTTTCTACCGCTCGCACCGGCGTCCGTATTCTACATCTTTCTGCTGGCCTGCTGGCTGCTCGCGGGTTTTTTACTTTTCGGGCAGTCGCAGTGGCTGAATGGCGCCCTGCCATTTGCCGCCAGCCTGCCGCCGGTGGTCGGGCTCCTGGTCACAAGGCAGATTTTTGACCGGTTCCATTCGCGGCGGCTGATGCAGGCCCAGACAGCATTGAGCCGCTTTCAATCTCCACGGCTCGCCGATCGCATTGCCGAAGATCCGGACTTTCTTGCTCACCCGCGAGAACAGGACGCGGCCATGCTGTTCATCGACCTGTCGGGTTACACCGGGCTTAGCGAACAGCTCGGCCCCGTCAAAACCCGCGATTTCCTGAAAACCTTCCACACGATCGTTGTCGATGTCGCCGACAAAACGGGCGGCGCTGTGCTGGATTTCATGGGCGACGGTGCCATGCTCGGTTTTGGCGTTCCCGATGCATCGCAAACCGATCCGGTCAACGCGGTGCGCTGTGCGTTTCAGTTGGAAAGCACGATTAGCGGATGGTTGGGAAACTCCAACGCGGCAACGCACATCAGCGCTGTGCGCGTGGGCGCACATTTCGGAAAGGTTGTGCTCTCCAGACTAGGACATGACAGGCAGCAGCAGATCACGACGACCGGCGACTGCGTCAATGTTGCCAGCCGGTTGCTGGAGATCGCAAAAGGCCACGATGCGTCAATCGCATTTTCGGTGGATCTGCTCGACGCGGTAGCCAGCCGGTCGGGCAACAGGATGCCGACACCGCGACTTGAAACCGTCTCGATCCGTGGACGCCAGCAGGATTTGCAGGTTGCGCTGTGGCGGACCGGGGAATTTCCCGCCGTTCCAGTTCGCGTTTCCGGATATTCCTGAACGCCTTGGCTTATCCATGTGCAAGCGCTCTTCATCGCAAGAGGACGGCCGGCACGTCAATGTACCAGCCGTCCGCGCGCTTCGTTGGTGCAAGGCAATTGCCTAAAGTATCTTGTAGAGAGTCATGTCTTTCTTAAGCATGTGATGAAACAGTACGGCACCTATGTGAAGCGCGAACAGGGCAAGCAGGATCCAGGCACTCCAGGCGTGAATGGCTGAAAGCGTCCAGGCGATATCCGGGCTCTTGCCGATGGGACTCCAGACCTGAAACAGACCAAACCATTTCAGCGGAAACCCGTGTGCATTGGTCGCCAGGAAACCAGAGACCGGCATGATGATCAGGAAGAGGTAAAGCAGACCATGAACCGTTGTGGCAGCGTAACGCTCCAGAGCCGGTCCTTCGTGCGGCGGCGACACCGCCGTGAGCTTGTTGCCTACCCTCAAAAGCATCAGCCAGATCACCAGAAAACCGAAACTTTCATGGAGAAGGTAGAAAGTCGAAACCACATCCTTTTTGGCAAAACCGATCATCAGCCCGAGGGGCCAAGTCACAAGGACAAGGACAGCAACGGCCCAATGCAACAGGCGCGCCGGAGTGCCGTAACGGGAAACGGACTGAACTGATTGTCCGCCGATCCCGGACATTCCTTCTGAAACCATTCGTTCTGACACTGCCCACTCCTGTTCCCGCTGTTCGTCATTGCATTGACCGTCTTGGCCGCGTGTTGCCGTAGCATAGTGGATTCATCCACCTTTACACGCATCTTGCCGCCAAACGTTTCCAGCAATCGAAAGACTTTCCGTCCGTCGATGATCAAAACGTAAGGCATCACTTGCCGCACGACCTGTGACGCGCGACACTGTCATTTGACGAAAACAAAAAATTGGGATGAGGACCGTCGGGACCCTCATGGCCGTGGCGGATCGACGTTTTCCGTGCTGGAAAGTCCGGTTGTTACGTGCGGGCTTTTTCGAATGCCGCCCACGCCGCTTCGAACTTTTCAAAATCGAAACCAGGTTCCCGGGCCGGGGCCAAAACGAGCTGTTCCGTGTCCAGAAGCTTACGGATCGCGTTCGCCAGATCGGGGATCACTGTTTCGGGGACAACCAACGCGCCGTGCCGGTCCGCATGGACAAGTTCGCCGGGATGAATGTCCAGACCGAAGATCTTGACGGGTCCATCTATTTCCTTGACGTGAACATAGCCGTGGCTCGGTCCAATCGATCCGGCAACGACCGGAAACCCGTCCGGCAAGTCGCCAAGATCGCGCATGACCCCATTGGTCAACGTTCCTGAGAGCCCCAGACCCTTGTGCACGGTCGTGTTGATTTCCCCCCAGAAGGCGCCGATGGCATTCGGGAAATCAATGTCCTCAACGACAGTCAGCGCCGGGCGGGGTCCCTCGGACATGTACCGGTAGTAATCCATCCGTCTTGCCTTGATGACTTCAGGCGGTTCGGTCGGCGGTGCCAAGGCGGAGATCTTTGCGGTGCGCGCGAAGCCCACCATGGCAAGGGCCGAAGGGTCGGAAGCCAGCATGGTCCCGCGCGTGAAACGGTTGAAGCCGCGTTTTCCCTCCGCCACTTCAATCGCATTGCACACTGTCGGCGTGTCGACGGATTTCAGGAGGTCCAGGAGCTCGGTGTTCATTGGATTTCCAGCCAGGTCTTGAAGGCCGCGTTCACGGCCTCGGGTTGTTCGAGGGTCGGCAGATGGCCTGCTTGTTCAACGATCCTGAGATCGGAACCCTCGATAAGCGTGTGCATCAATTCATGCCGCTCCAAAGGGCAGAGCCGGTCTTCCTTGCCCATCAGGATCAGGGTCGGCATTTTCAGCGCTTTCAGCGTTTCCTGCTGATCAGGCCGCGTTTGAAGAGCCCTTGACTGTCGCTCGAAAACCTCGGGACCAAGATCAAGAGCCATCGCCATGCACACCTCCAGGACGTCCTGCCGCAGCGGGCCATTTGCGAGGTAATTCGGCTTGAGTTCGTCTCTCATCACCTCGCGCAGTCCGCCTGCCCTTACCTTGTCGATCTGTGGCTCGCGCCGTTGCTTGACTTCCTCAAGTTCCGCCCGGGGATTTGTATCCAGCAAGGCCAGTCTCAAAACCCGGTCCGGAGCCTGCTTCACGACTTCCATCGCAACGATCCCGCCCATTGAAAGCCCGGCCAGCGCAAATTGCGCCGGTGCGCTCGAAAGAACATCTGCGGCGAGCTCTTCTACTGTGGCGCAGTCTGTGATCGGAGCCAGATGAATTGGCACGCTTCCAGACAGCGCGGCAATCTGAGGGCCGTAGAGCCGCGCATCACACATCATGCCCGGAAGCAGGACGAGTGGGGTCACGCATGTCCTCCGGCAATTGCGGCACCGTCGGCAAGTGCCTTCAGCTTGGCAAAGGCGATCTCCGGATCAACAGCGCCAAAACCGGCGAAAGTCCCGAAGCCGCAGTCCGATCCGGCGATCACCCGATCGGCGCCGACAATCGGTATGAACCGGTCCAGACGCTGCGCGACCACTTGTGGGTGCTCCACGAAATTCGTGGTCGTATCGACCACGCCCGGCACAAGAATCTTGTCGTCCGGAATTTCAGATTTGCGGTCACGGAAAACGGTCCACTCATGTGCATGTCTGGGATTGGACGTCTCGAACAGCACGTAGCGGGCACGCGCCGACATCAGGGTCGAGAACACCTTGTCCATGGAAATGTCGCAGACATGCGGGCCTTCGTAGTTCCCCCAGCAGATGTGAATGCGCACCTTTGCCGGGTCAATGTTCTGAAGCGCATGGTTCAGCGCATCGACGTGGCTCGCCGCGATCTTCAGGAATTCATCATCCGACAGATCGGTGAAGAGCATATGCCTTGACAGGGCGAGGTCCGGACAATCGAGCTGCAGGTTCAGTCCCGAAGCGACGATGGTCTCGTATTCCTCCTTCATGACGTCTGCGAGCGCCTGCAGATAGGCTTCCCGAGACGGGTAGTAATCGTTCTGGAGAAAGAGCGAAATCACCCCGGGCGAGGCCGCATTCATGAAACCGTGTTCCGCCCCGTGTTCTGCCATTGCAAGTTTCAGATGGCGGATGTCCTTGATCAGCTCGCCCTGCCCCTTGGAGCGGACTTCGCCGGTGCACATCGGACGCGCGTATTGGGGTGTGCCGCCGCTTTCCGCGATCCGTTTCAGAAAGCTCGGATACATCTTCAAGTCGGCGGGCGCATTGCGGGGACTGTCGCCGGAAAAACCCGTGTAGCGGTCTTTCACATAGGTCGCATAAGAGATTTTGGAGGTCTCGCCGTCGCTGACGATGGTGACGCCAGCCTCGACCTGCTTGCGCACGGTCTCCGAAACGGCGGCCGCCATGGCCGCATCAAAGGCAGCCTCGTCATAGGCTTCGCCCTTTTCCCGGGCAAAGATAAAGTCGACGACTTCCTGTGTTCTCGGCAATGAGCCGACATGGGTAACGTCAATCTTGCTCATGGTCTCCCCCAGTGTTTCCGGCATATTCTTTCGCCATGCCTTTGATATGTTTCGAACTGCTATGACCTGTCTGCGCCTTCCAGGGCAAGCGGGGCGCGAGCCGTGACGGGCGTCTTGGTCAACCACCGTCTGCGAAAAATTCGCCGGGGCAGCATTGAACCTTCATCAACTAACCCAGGTCGGTCCCGCCGGATCATCGGTGTTCATGACACGATACAGGCTGGCTTCGCCGCTCATGGAGGGCACGAGGCTGTGTTCGAGCCCCGGCGGCACAGCTGCTGTGTCACCCGGCGCAAGTATCTTCTCGCCTTCTGCCCAACTGAGTTTCCAGTGGCCGCGCATCACCATCAGAATTTCATGACTGGCGAGACTGTAGCTCGTTTCCGGAATTGATCCGCGGGTCAGGAACTCGACCTCAAAACCCGGTTTGTCTTTCAGCAGCCCGGCTTCGCCGATTACCCGGCAGGGCGTTTTGGCGGAGAGTGCCGTCATGTCCCAGTAACGCGCAACATAGTCCCTGATGACGGCTTCATTGCCCGGTTCGGGAAAGGCCTGAAGCTGTTCGTCAGTCAAAAGCGGCATCGGCTTGATGCCTTCCGGCAGCACCTGCCCCTTCTTTGTGTCGTAGAGAACACCGTTTTCGCCGAGAACAAGACCATGATCGGCTGCGTCTTCAATGACCTGGGGCGCCCAGGTCACGCCGCCACCGGCATCATCACCACCAAGGATCGCCATGATCATTCCGTAGTCGGTGCCGATGTTTTCAAAGCCTCTGAAGATGCCCGTCGGGATGTTGAAAATGTCGCCTTCTTCCAGAACAACTTCACCGGCTGATCCCCAACGGCCCCAGAAAAACCGCCAGCGGCCCTTCAGGACAAAGAACACCTCTGCCGTAGTATGCGAATGCAGCGAGTTGCGGCATTTCGGGGGCTGGCCTGCCGCCCCGATATTGAAGCCTGGCGTTTCCTTGATATGCACGTGCTGGTCCGGACTTTCGGAGACCCCGCCTCCGATGATTGTGAAATTTTCCTTCTGATCCGAGCCAGGCGTGTGGGCATCGATAAATGCCGTGCGGCACGGTTTCAGATCGCCATAGCGTACAATCCGGCTTTCCATTTCTTGAGGGGTCATAACCAACCTGCCTGTTTGCTCACATCATCCAGTTTTCAGTGCGATCTGCTTCCAGATCGCCGTCTCGTCAAAAAGCGCGTATTCGCGTCTCAGCCCCCAGGGACCGAATTCGGCGTGGCACGCGCCCATGACGTAGACATCTGCCCCGGAGGGTTCCCCGAAGGCGCCCCAACCATCATGTTTGCCGGAGAGCGACCAGCGGATGGCCGCACGCGGCGGCATCAAGGGATCGTCGCGTCCGATCTGATGCTCAATCTTGAATTCGGCGGACGGAAAGCTGGACCGCAGTCCCATCCAGAACCTGTCTGCAGCGGCCCAGGAATAACCGTTGACGAAACCGGGATAGGCAAGCTCGCACGCGCGGTCGTATTCCGCCTCGATCGCCGCCATGTCCGCATTCATGAGACGGCCCAGAATATCGGCGTATTTCGCGCCCCATTCACTGTCGTTGCCCTTTCCCGTGTAGGGGCCGGCCTTGTCCATCGCTGCCGTAAAGGGCCGGACGCAGTTTTCCGGTCCGCCCTCGCGCGCTATGAGATCACGCGCATAGTCTTTCGGATCCCATCCCATTTGCCGGACAATTGCACCCTGGTCGCGGATCAGCCATTCGTCGTTGATCTGATTTTCGATGGCGTGGCAGTCGGCGATGATCCGGTATTGAAGTTTCTTGCCGGTCGCCTTTCCATAGACGCCGTCACCGAGATGGGTCGCGGTTGAGATGATACGGTGGGACGACAGCATGCCGTCTTCCGGTGTGCCGGACCAGATGACGTCTTCGCCGTAAAGGGTCCGGTCGGGAAATTCCGACAGGGTTGCCATCGTCGCGCCAATCACATCCTTGTTGCCGACCACGAGCGAGCCCGGCGACCGAACGATGATGTCGCTGGAATAGTAGTGATGCAGCGTCGCGATCTTGCGCTCTTCCCAGATCTCCTTCGTAATGCCGATTATGTAGTCCGGAAAATCCTTCCAGCGCGGGTCAAAGCCTTTCATCGGGCCATCCTTCGGGTATGCGCGCGGAGCCGCGAATCATGAGCGGTCCGTCGATCTGTATTTTCTGAACGTCGTTGCTGCCCTCTTCGATCCAGCCAAGCAGCGTGGAGACAGTCGCTTCCACCATCCGATTCGAAGGCTGCCGCAAGGTCGTCAGATCGTAGGCAGGCCACGAGGCGAGCGGCACATCATCGTAGCCGACCACGGACACGTCGCCCGGAACGTCGAGTTTCAGTTCGAACCGCAGGACATCCATCACGGCAAACGCCATGTGATCGTTACCGACAAAGACCGCGTCGGGCGGTTCTTTTCCGGAGAAGATTTCGCGCGTTGCCGCAGCGGCCGTCTCCCGGTTGTACATCCCGTCGATACAGCAGGTTATGTCAAGTCCAGCAGCGTTCAGTCCGGCCCGGAATCCAGACTGTCTGTCGCGGCCTGTCGACGAGCCCGACCAGCCAGCAATATGCGCGATCCTGCGGTGGCCGCCGGCAACAAGGAACTCCGCGATCTTGCGACCACCCTCAATATTGTTCGACGTAACCTGATTGAGCCGTTCGTCGTCCTGGCCACGGTTGAAAAGAACCACCGGCACCCCGGCCGCCGCGCAGCGGGCAGCCAAAGCGTTGGACATGCCGACGGATGCGGTAATGATGCCGTCGACCTGATAGTCCAGCAGTTCTCCCATCACCTTGTCGACGCCGGCGTCATCATTGGAAACCATGAAAACGAGAATGTGGTAGCCATGGGCCTGCAGCGCCGTGGAGAGCTTTTCGAGCGCGTCCGGATAAAACTGGTTTTCCAGGTAGGCGACCACCAGCCCGATGATGCGCGACCGCCCGGTGATCAGCGAACGCGCCAGAACATTGGGCCTGTATCCGAGTTCCTGAGCTGCCTTGAGCACTTTCTCCGCCATTTTGGGAGAGACCGATGCCCCTGGCGTGAACACGCGGCTGACCGCGGACTGGCTGACACCTGCCATTTTCGCAACATCAACGGACGTGACTTTCTCAGCGCGCATCAGTCCGCCGTCCAACCTCCGTCAACAATCAGCGACGTGCCTGTGACCAGCGCAGACGCGTCGCTTGCCAAATAGAGAACGGCACCCATGATGTCCTCCACCGTGCCGGTCCGGCCAAGCTTGATCTTTTCCTCGATCCACTTGACCCGGTCCGGGTTGTCGAAGGTTGCTTCGGTGAAGGGCGTGCGGATGAATGTCGGGCAGATCGTGTTGACGCGGATCTGTTTCGGACCGAACTCCAGGGCCATTGCCTTGGTGAAGCCCTCGACAGCAAATTTCGAAGCGCAGTAGACCGCCCGGTCGATACCGCCGACATGCGCCATCTGCGAGCTCATGTTGATCAGCGACCCCGGCCTTCCAGCTGCAATCAACCCCTTGGCAACGCATTGCGAAACGAAATAGGCTCCGCGGAGATTGACGTTCATAACAGCGTCGAAGTCTTCCGGCGTCGTTTCCGTTGCGGGTGTGTGACGCGCAATGCCGGCACTGTTGACCAAGACGTCGAACGGGCCGTGCCTTTCGACGCTGACCTGGACTTCCAGAACATCGGCCACGTCCAGTTGAAGCGACGAGGCCTTCCAACCCTTTGCGGTCATGGCCTCAACGGCTTCGGCAAGTTTGTCCTGCCGGCGCGCGGCCAACACCACTTCGCCGCCCGCTTCGGCCAATGCGGTCGCGCAGGCAAGTCCAATGCCCGACGAGGCGCCGGTGACAAGCACCTTCTTGTCTTTGAGCGAAAAGCTCGGCGTGGAAGGAAGGTCAATCATGTCAGGGACACTCCGGTTTCAGGATCAAAGCCAGCACGGGCCTTGTTGAATTCCCGAAGTCGCCCGAAAACGTCAACCCCCAACTGGTCGTACGCATGCAGGAGGTCAACCAGCACCCAGTTTTCTCTGATCAAGCCGTTTTCAAGCCGCCAGAAATCGAGGCTGCGCATGGTAATGCGCTTGCCGCTTGGTGCGATCCCCATCCAGCCGTCGTGACTGACAGTCTGGATCATGTTCGGCCAGCCGGTGACCGCCGCATATTCACGATCGCCGAAGAAATGATACGTGATTTCGTCGACATACTGACCACGATCCGGCATGCCGTTCAGGAACGGGATCTGATGCCACTTTCGGAAGCCCCTTATGCCACGGCCCGTACCGATGCCTGACGGACCGTACCAGCTCATGCGCGGGTGCCAGAAGCGCGGCATTTCCATCACTTCCGGACCGCCCTCAGAAGGGTGCTTTTTCAGGTATTCCAGCATGTCGATGATATGCTGGCAGGTGCGCTGACCGGATTCGGCGTCATAAGGTCCCGGCACGATACCGTTCTCGGTCGCCGGACCCGGCACATGCCATTCGCGCCCGAGACTTGGCGCCATCGGCCACGCATTCGCCTGCATCATGATTTCGGGAATGTCCCAGATCGCCTGGAACTCCACGACCTTGTCGTCCACAAAGCGATAGAACTCGTGAAAGCGCATTGCGACTTGGTGGCCCGTCGCCGGAATATCAAGCCACGGCTTTTCGAACGAACCAGTGTAGTAACCGCCACAACCGACCCAGTCGTCGCCTTCAGGCGTCGGGCCGGCCATCACAATCGTGTCGCGGCGCTCCAGATCCGGAATAGCCGTGAATAATGGCCGGAAAGCCTTGTTGTAGAAAGCACCGGCACCGACCGTATCTCCAAACGGGTGGCACAGTCTGAAGGTGGCATCCGGCGCACACAGACCCTCGAGCGTCTCACGAACAACGGCTTCCTCGAAATCATACATTGCCGCCCGCAAGGGGGCGATCAATGCCTTATGGGCCGTGTGCTTGTCCATTTCTACTCGGCAGCCTCTCCGTAAGGCACGTTTCCGCCGCCATATCTGCGAACACGAACATTTGCCTGTTCCGCGTGGCCGACAAAACCCTCAAGCATGCACAGGCGCGAACAATAGGCGCCAATCTCGGCAGCCGCGTCGTCCGTGAGCACTTTCTGGTAGGAATGCGTTTTCAGGAACTTGCCGACCCAGAGGCCGCCCGTATAACGCCCGGCCTTTTTCGTCGGCAGCGTATGGTTCGTACCGATCACCTTGTCGCCGTTGGCAACGTTGGTTCTGGCTCCCAAGAACAACGCGCCATAGCAGGTCATATTGTCCAGGAACCAGTCGTCCCGGTCGGTCATCACCTGCACGTGCTCAGAGGCGATGTCGTCGGCAACAGCGAGCATCTCGTCATAGGTGTCGCACAGGATCACTTCGCCATAGTCCTCCCAGGATTTCGACGCGGTGTCGGCTGTTGGCAGGATCTTCAAAAGACGTTCGATTTCAGAAAGTGTCTCGGTCGCGAGCTTGCGTGAGTTGGTGACCAGAACCGCTGGTGAGTTGTAGCCGTGCTCTGCCTGGCCGAGCAGGTCGGTCGCGCACATTTCCGCATCAACCGTCTCGTCGGCAATCACCATCGTCTCGGTCGGACCTGCAAAGAGGTCGATGCCGACACGCCCGAAAAGCTGGCGCTTGGCTTCGGCAACAAAGGCGTTGCCAGGACCAACCAGCATGTGGACCGGGTCGATAGTCTCCGTCCCGATTGCCATGGCGCCGACGGCCTGGATGCCACCCAGAACATAGATCTCATGCGCGCCACCAAGATGCATCGCGGCGATTACAGCCGGGTTCGGCGCACCTTTGAAAGGCGGTGTTGCGGCGATAATGCGCGGCACTTCTGCAACGGATGCTGTCGCGACCGACATATGCGCCGAAGCAACCATTGGAAACTTGCCGCCCGGCACATAGCAGCCGACCGACTGCACGGGAATGTTCTTGTGCCCGAGGATCACGCCCGGCATCGTTTCGACTTCAATGTCCAGCATCGAGGCACGCTGCGCCTCGGCGAACTTGCGCACCTGTTCCTGGGCGAACTTGATGTCTTCCATGTCCCGTGGCGAGACCTGGTTCATCAGGGCTTCGATTTCCGAGGCGCCCAGCCGGAAGGAAGCGGGCGTGTAATTGTCGAATTTCTCGGAAAGTTCCCGAACCGCAGCATCGCCGCGCAATTCTATCTCCTTGAGCGTTCCCTCCACGATGGAGCGAACCTTGGCATCGTCTTCCGAGCGTTCGGCTTCGGGCTTTCCGCGCTTCAGATACTCAGTGGCCATGTTTCATCCCTTTCACGGCGCGAGCGGAAAATCTTCTTGCGGATCTCAAACGCCACGCGCTTATCGTTTTCATTCAGTTTGCATACGTATGCAGAAAGTTCAAGTGACCTTCTGCGAAACATGAAAAACTACTTAGTTTTCCGTCACGCAGCTTTTTCTGGCGTTGGCGGGACACGCTCGCCGCGATCGAAGGACTCCCAGCCCTGACCGTCAAATACATCCTTGCCGAGCTGGGCCAGAACATGCGGGAAGTCGACCATCACCCAGTTGTCGACGATCTTGCCGTCGACCACTTTCCAGAAGTCCATGTACCGGATCTCGACCCGCTTGCCGGTTGGCGCGAGCCCCATGAACTCGCCGGAGTGAGTCGCTTCCTGGCGCCCAAAGGCCGCGGCCCATTCGCCCATATAGAGCCGGGCCTCATCGACGCAGACCTTGTCCGAAAAAGCCGCCTGAAACGGTTTTTGCCAATTGTCCTGAAATTCCTTGAGCCCGGTCTTGGTTCCGCACCCCGTGTTTCCCAGCCACCGGAAGCCTTCGGAGAAGAACTCCCCGATGTCCGCGATGCGGTGATCATTGAGGCCATCGACCATGTCCTCAATGACGCGGCGGGTGTCTTCCGTCTTGCTCATGTCCGTGTCGCGGCTCAGCACCGCCTGTTCGGGACGTGATCCCTTCATATTTCACCTGTTACTGTAATGCTTGTTGGAACGACTCAAGACCTATCCCTTCACGGCTCCGGCTGTGAGGCCCGACACGATCTGGCGCTGGAAAATCATGATCAGCAAGAACAGCGGTGCGATGATGGACACTGCCGCAGCCACGGCTTCAACCTGATCCGTCGTGGTCGTTTCCCGGTTGAAGTAGCCGGCGATGGCCGGAACCATGGTCTGGTTCTGTGCGTCCAAGAGAAGCGAACAGACCAGATAGTCGTTGTAGGCGAGCAGGAAGCTGAAGAGGCCCGTCGTGATCACGCCCGGCCACATCACCGGCATGATCACCCAGCGGAAAGCCTGAAAGTGGGTGCATCCGTCCACGCGCGCCGCCTCGTCCAGCTCATTCGGGATGTTCTGGAAGAACGAACGCAGCATCCAGATCGTGAAGGGCTGGTTGATCGACACCAGAACCGCGATGACGGCCCAGGGTTTGCCGTACAGCGTCGGCGCCGCCTCGCCGAGGAGCGGGCGCAGGATTTCTGCCGAGTTGATGAACGGCGGAAGGTAACCGGCAACAAGGACCGAATGCGGCAATGCGCGGAAGACCAAAGCGATGATCAGGATCCAGAAGGCGATGACCGATCCAGCCGAGCCCGACCTTGCCAGACCGTAACCGGCAAGGGTTCCAACCGTCAGGGACACCGTCACCACACCAACCGTTACAATCAGAGAATTGATGAAGTTCTCGTAGAACGCGTTTTCAACCCAGACCGCCTGATAATGCTCCGTCGTCAGCCCGAGGATCGGTTTGCCAAACGGGCCGAGCACGGAGTTGAGCGCACCCAGAACCGGCGGAAGGATCCCCGCGAACACAATAAGGAACCCGATTGCGAACACCAGCGCGCCGATAATCCAGCCCGGGACGAGCAAATGGGGCGGTGTGTATTTGTTGACCATCTTCGGGAGAAGCGTCAGGGCCAGGTGGATCGTGTACCAGAGAAACGCGATACCGACGATGATGCTGAAAATCGACAGTCCGCGTCCGGTCGCAACGGTTTCCGGTCCGAAAATCACGTTGAGCGGGTTCGAAGCAAAGGCGTCGATCGGGTCCTTGAAGCTCATGACCGCGATCCAGAAGATCGGGAACGCCGCGATCAGACACCAGAATGCCAGGAAGCCGGCTGAGGACAGTTGCAGCGCCATGGGCTGCTGCATGGATTTTGGCAGGCTCATACCCGTCCTCCCTTGTGATCGCGCCAGGTCTTGCGCAGCAACGGTATCAGCAGAACAACAATGCCTATCATGGTGAGCATCGCACTTGCGGAAGCGCGTGAAATCGACCGGTTTCCGCTGTCATCGGGTGTCAGCAGGTCGTAGGTCAGCCATTGCAGGGAAATGCGGTAGGCCTGGCTCGAGAAGCCGACAATCTCCTCGAAGACGCGATAGGAATCCATCAGGTGGATCAGCGAGACGAAGACAATAAGCGGCATCAGGTGCGGGATGATAACGTACCGCAACCGTTCCCAGCGGCTCGCGCCGTCGATCACCGCGGATTCGAGCGTGTCCTGGTTGACGGTTTGAAGGCCGGCGTAAAAGACCAGGAATGCAAAGGGCGCCACATGCCAGACACGGTAGAACATCATCAGGAGTTCGATTGTCCAGCCCTGTCCGAACATGGAAATGTCCCGCCCAAGCCACCACTCCAGAAAGGCCGTCATGATGCCATCGCCGATGAACAGCCAGCGGATTGACAGCGCGCCGATGACCGGCGTGATGATGAAGGGGAGCAGTGAAACGAAAATGATGGGGCCACGTATCATTCGGGTGGCATTGTTGACCGTAATCGCGATGGCCAGCCCGACACCGATAACAAGGGGAAGCGTTACCAGCGTGAATGTCAATGTGAAGCGGAGGGCCTTCCAGAAATCGATAGTCAGCAGAGCATCGAAATCAAGAGCGCTCAGGGCTTCCCAGGCACGGCCCGGCTCCAGCACGTTGGAATAGCTCTCCAGACCGACATATTTCACCGTCGTGACGACCTTGCCGTCTTCTCCGATTACCGGTTGTATTTTTGTTTCGGTGACGCATGTCTGGTTCGGAAAGCCGGGGGTGCAGGTTTCCACTTCGACCGGTTCGAACACCGGTTGCGTGACATAGAAACTCTGCATGAAAACGCTGATCAGCGGTGCAGCGATGAAGAGCAGCATCAGGAAGATGGACGGGCCGACAAAAGCGGCAAATGTCTTGGTGTTCATGCTGCCCTCCCGTGAAAGTGCCTGGATAGGGCGAAGGGCGCGGGCGCCCCTCGCAAATGCTGTCGCAGCCTTACTTGATCAGTCCGGCTTCCTTGGCCGACGTCGTGTAGGCTGCAGCGATGTCCTTCAACGTCGTTTCAGCGTCTTTCGCGCCAGTCAGGAAATCGGCGACACCGTTGCCGAGCGCTGTGTGCATCAGGCCCATCTGCGAGCTCGCCGGGTAGGGCAAAGCGCCGGCCTCAGCTGTTTGAACAACACCGAGTGCGAGAGGTCCGGGTTCGTAGCCTTCAATCAGCCAGACAGCGACGTCATTGTTTTCCTTGACCATTTCAGGTGTCATGCCATTCATAGCGACGCGGAAAGCAGCTTCAGCTTCTTCATCGGACGCATTTTTGGCGATGACGATGCCATCCCACCACAAAGTGGACGCAGCGCGCGCATTGGCGCTCGGTGCACCGGCCATCTTGACCTTGCCGACGACCTGGGATTCATTCGGATCGTCCATCGCCCCTGCGCGGCTGGCCCACAGGTTCGCCATGGCAATCTTGCCCTGCTGGAATTGCTGCTGCACGTAGGTGGAGTCCGAAACGAGATATTCCGGATCCATGTATTCGGTCAGCTTCTTGAGCATCTCAAGAGACGCAACACCCTGCTCGTTTTCAATGGTCGCGGCATTGTCAGGACCGAAGAACTCGCCGCCCATGCCGAGATACATGTTGACGAATTCCTCGCCGAGGTTCCAACCGGTCTTGAACGTACCGCCGATCGGATATTCGACGACACCGGCTTCCTTGATCTTGGCGGCCGCTGACAGCACTTCGTCATAAGTTTTCGGCACCGGGATGCCGAGATCGGTCAGAATGTCCTCGCGGTACATCAGGTGCTGCGCGTTCACCATCATGGCAACGGCCATGGTCTCGCCGTTGATCTTGATCAGCTGGTTTGCAGTCAGGTTCTGACCGTGTTTTGCAATAAGATCATCGAGAGGACGCACAGTTCCTTCGTTGAGCAGCGGAACGAGCGTTCCGTTGGCAACACCGCCGATCTGGTAGAGTGACGGGTTGGCGGCAAAGGCCGCGGGCTGCTTGGTACGGAATTCCTGGTCAAGTTCGGCTTCGAAGTCGCCGCACTTGGCCATGAAAGACGTCACCGCTTTCCAGGCTTCAAAGCCGGCGGTAAGAGACTTTACCGGTGTCGTATTGGTAAAGTCACAGGCGCTTGCCGCACCCGTGACTGCCAGCGACATCGCACCGGCAAGAAGCAGTTTCTTCAACATCTGTCAGGTCTCCCTGCTGTTCCATGCGCCTATAGGCGCTGCTCTGGTTTTTTTCGGCACAATGCCGGGTCCGGACCGGCTTAAGCGTCAATGCGCGCGCCTGTCTCGTGATTGAAAAGATGACAAATTTCGGCAGGAATGTGCAGCCCGACTTTTTCGTCGATCTCGATCCGGTAGTCCTTGTTGGCCTTTACCGAGACCAGCGCGCCACCGGCCTTCACCGTGATCATCGTAGCGTCGCCAAGCAATTCCATGGTGTAAACCGGTGCGCTGATTTCGGCTTCCGCGTTCGTTCCGGCAACAGATGCGTCTTCGGCCCGGAAACCCAGCGTGACGGGACCGTCCGGTGCGCTGAGGCCGGAAATGGACACGTTTTCGCCAGTGAAGGTACCGCCGGATAAAGTTCCTTCCATCAGGTTCATCGCAGGAGAGCCGATAAAGCTGGCAACAAATGTGTTGGCAGGCCGGTCATATATCTCCGTCGGAGATCCGACCTGCTGGATAACCCCGCGCTGCATCACCACGACCCGGTCCGCCAGCGTCATCGCTTCTATCTGGTCGTGTGTAACGTAGATGGTTGTCACCTTCAGCTCATGCTGGAGATTTTTGATTTGCGCTCGCGTCGAAACGCGTAGCTTGGCATCAAGATTGGAAAGCGGCTCGTCCATCAGGAAGACGTTCGGCTCGCGAACGATCGCGCGCGCGAGTGCCACGCGCTGACGCTGGCCACCGGAGAGTTCTGCAGGTTTGCGATGCAGGAATTCGTCAAGCTCGACCATGGCGCTCGCTCGGCGCACACGGGCATCGTGGGTCGCCGGATCGACCTTCCTCACCTTCAGTGGAAAGCGGATGTTCTCATAAACATTCATGTTGGGGTAAAGGCCATAGGACTGGAACACCATGGCAATGTCGCGGTCCTTGGGGTCCAGGTCGTTGACGACCCGATCTCCGATAACGATCTCGCCGCCGGTTGCGTCTTCAAGGCCGGCGATCATGCGCATGGTGGTCGTCTTGCCGCAGCCGGACGGGCCAAGCAGGACCAGAAATTCGCGGTCGGCAATGGTCAGATCGAAGTTGTCGACACCGACAAAGGATCCCCAGCGTTTTGAAACGTTTTTCAGCTGAATCTCAGCCACTGCGTCCCCTCCTCAGCAATCCGAGCGCCAATCTTGCATTCCTATGCAATTCAGCTAGACACAGAGGAAAGACTTTGGCAATGATTTTTTGCATACGAATGCAAAATTGTTGCTATACGTAAAACTTCGCAATTGTTGCAAGGCACCAAATGTCCGATTTCCGGCTCAAGCCACAGAGCTTTCTCGACCTCATCCTCACGGCACCAGCGAACGAGATGAGCTCTTTAATTTCCAGTCACTTAACCGACGAAGTTGTTTGGGATGTCGCCTATCCGGTAGAGCGTCTTTCCGGGAAGACACATGTTCTGGAGGCCTTCTTCGAACCTCTGAGAAGCGCTTTTTCCCATGTCCGCCGGCGCAACGAGATTTTCATTGGCGGGCCGAACCGCCGGGCGCCGGGAGGACATTGGATCGCCAGTGTTGCTCACTACGTAGGTAACTTCGAAAATCCGCTTTTCGGTGTTCTGCCATCTGATCACTTGGCATTTCTTCGGTCCGGCGAGTTCTACCGGATCGAACCGGACGGGCGCATTTCGGAAGCCAAGATCATCCTCGATCTGATCGATCTGATGCGGCAGGCCAACCGGATGCCGCTTCCAGGCATGCTCGGCACCGAAATGCTGTTTCCGGGCCCGGCAACCCATGACGGTGTCCTGCCGCTCAATCAGGGAGACGGCGAGCGGACGCTGGACCTTTGCGAAGCGATGCTTGCAGATCTCAAAGCCTACGATCCGAACACATTCACCTCCAAGGGCCAGACCGGCGAAAACGGCTACTGGCACGACGACATGCTTTGGTACGGGCCGGGCGGGATCGGATCGAACTACCGTTGGAGCGGATTTGAAAAGGATCACCGGGCCGCGTTCTTAACCGCCTTTCCGGACCGGGTCGGCGGGGACCATTATTGCCGGATCGGTGATGGCAACTACGCCGCCGTCAGCGGCTGGCCGTCCATGACCATGACGCATAAAGTCGACTATCTGGGTGTTGCGGCTACCCATAAAGCGCTCACGCTAAGGGTCATGGACTTCTACCGCTGCGCTGGTGGAAAAATCATGGAAAACTGGGTTCTGCTCGACTATCTCGACCTTTTCCGGCAGATGGGCCGCGACCTGATCGCAGAGCAGTGTTAAGGAAACACCGGCGCGCGAAGGCGCACCGGTCTCTTTTGTTATTGCCTCGTCGTCAGGCAGCAGCGCTGACGGCTCGTTTTGCCATGACGGTAACGAGGTTTGCTCTGTAGGCTGCGGATCCGTGGATGTCATTCAGCATGGCGCCGGCGTCCACCTTGATGGAAGCGACCGCGTCAGGCGACCAGTTGCCGGCAAGCGCTGCTTCCATGCCGTCGACCCGGAAGACGCCGTTATCGCCCGCCCCCGTCACTGCAACCCGCACAGAGCCGTCCTGGTGCTTGGCCACATAAACACCCGTCATCGCATAGCGCGAGGCCGGGTTCGGGTATTTCGCATAGGCCCCCTTCTCGATCAGCGGGAAC